>JAYGDO010000634.1:0-4610 GCA_046582885.1 Pirellulales bacterium
CTGCGGGAATTGGCGGGATGCCTTGATGTCCACAACCACGTTATTTCGCGAACAGCAAACATTGACCTTCGACGGCAGTGCGGCCGAGAAATGCCCGATAGAGTTGCTGGACGGTTACCAGGGCATTTTGAGCGACCAGCGGTTTAGTTGGACCGGGCATCACCGCCTATTGCGGGAACTTGGTTCGGGCGGTCAGGGTGTGGTGTTCTTGACCGAACGCCGTGGAACGGACAATTTCACCCTGCCCGTCGCGTTGAAAGTGTTTTCGCCCTCTCGCTACGAGACGATTCGGCATTACGAGGAGGGCATGAATCGCATTGCGCAGGTGGCGGCGCGGGTCGCACAGATTCAACAAGATAATTTGCTTGACGTTCATAACTGGCTGGAACGCAATCGTATTCGCATGATGGAAATGGAGTGGATCGACGGCTATGACCTGGGACGATTGATGACGAAAAAGATGTTCCATCGCACGGAAGCCCGGGTGAGCAGGAGGCGGTGGGAGGAGATTAAAGACGTAATTGTGACGGACGGGCCTGTTCAGCCTCGCATGAAGGCGGGTGTCGCGGTCGCCGTTCTCCGCGATGTGCTGGCGGGCCTGGCGGCCTTGCATCGGGAAGGGATTGTGCATGGCGATATCAAGCCGTCGAATATCATGCTCAAACGGACGGGCAATGCGAAGCTCGTAGATATCGGATCGGCATTCGACGTGGAGGAGCCGCCGTTGGAGCGGTCAATCACGCCGCGGTACGCTGCTCCGGAGGTTTTGGATGGCGGCGAATTTTCGCCCCGGTCCGATTTGGCCAGCCTGGGTTACGTGTTGATCGAACTTTTGGCGGGAAGGGCCCCGATCGCGAGCAATCTGACGTATGCGGAACTTTTGCAAGCAAAGCGGATGCTGCCTCAGCGGCTGCCGGAGATTATGCCGGACGATGTCGTTGTCAACAAAATGCTGATGAAATTTTGTTGCGGGCTAGTAGCCCCCGATCCGGAAAGGCGATTTCCGAGCGCCGAAGCCGCGGACCTGCTGGAGGAAGGAGCAGCGCACTTTCTTCGCCAGCTGACGGTGACCAATCTGGGCACAGAATACGACAACGAATTGCGACTTTGGCTGGAAGAACTCGACTGAGTTCAGCCCAGTCGGCAATGGCAGATTGCCGTGGGCCGTCGCGGGGCAAGCTCCCCGCTCTGCCGACCCTTCAAACGATCGATCCTTCAAACAATACCGTGCAGACACTACACTGTCGTGCGGGAGTTACCTGCCATTGTCTAGCGCCGACCCGCCAACACCGATCTTGGTCATTGATGTGACAACGCTGCATCGCAATATTCAGCGGATGGCCGATTACACCGTTCGGCATGGATTAAAACTTCGTCCCCATATGAAAACTCACAAATCACTGCGGGTGGCGCGGATGCAATTACAGGCCGGATCGGTCGGCGTCACGGTCGCAAAGCCGGGCGAGGCGTGTGTCATGGCCGAGGCCGCGAGCGACATTCTGATGGCCTATCCGGCAGTTCAGGCGTCCCGCGCCGACGAGTTGGCGCAAATCGCGCACACCGCCACCATCCGTGTCGCCATTGATTCCCAGCTGCCCGCCGACGTGCTGTCAGCCGCGGCGAGCCGGGCTGAATCGAGTATTGGTATTTTGGTGGATCTGGATGTCGGGTTGGGGCGAACCGGAGTGCAAACGCCGCGGCATGCGCTGGCACTTGCACGATTGGTCGAACAGCGGCCCGGCCTGCGGCTCGACGGCATTATGTACTATCCCGGTCAAATCAAACGGCAGCCGGAATCCAAAACAGCCGAATTGGTCGCTATCGAGGAGATACTGGACGAGACTCGGGGGCTGTTTCGCGGCGCGGGTTTATCGACCGAGGTTGTGTCCGGCGGTTCAACGCCAATGGCGATGGCATCGCATTTGATCGAAGGCACTACGGAAATTCGCCCCGGCACGTACGTTTATCACGATATGAATTGCGTTCTCGCCGGCTACGCGACACGCGACGATTGCGCAGCGCGGATTCACACTACAGTAATTTCAAATGCGCGGCCGGGACAAATCGTGATTGACGCCGGCAGCAAGACGCTGACCAGCGATCGTTGCGGACCAGCACCCGATTCGGGTTTTGGGTTTATTGTTGAGTTGCCGGATGCCAAAATCACGGTGCTTTCGGAAGAGCATGGCCAGGTAGATGTTTCCGCCTGCGATCGGCAGCCGGATGTTGGTGAACGCCTGACGGTGATTCCCAATCACATTTGTCCGTGTGTTAATTTGCAAGATCAAGTTTGGTGGCAAGAAAACGGCGAGCTGCAGCCCGTTCCGGTCGATGCCCGGGGCTGCGTGTCGTAGCGAGGAGATTCTCCCACTCCCTTTTTTACGCGCCAGTTTCCGAGCGGATGAGCGACGGAAACAGATGGCGGATTTCATTTTTTATCGACGGAACCCCCGATTGCATAATGCGGTTGCTGATTGATGCCCATCTTGATATCGCCTGGAACGCACTGTCTTTTAATCGAGAACAGACCCTTGAAGTGTCCGAACTCCGCGCGTCCGAAGCGGGCATGACCGACCAAAAGTCGCGAGGGAACAACACGGTCAGTGTTCCCGAATTGCGCCGCGCTGGGGTGGCCGTTTGTGTGGCGACGCTGTTGGCCCGCAGCGGAATCGGACACGATCCAAAGAAGAACCTGCACCGCTACGATTTGGAGTTCTCTTCTCAGCAGATTGCGTACGCGACGGCGAATGGACAGCTTGCGTACTATCGCCTGCTGGAGCAATCGGGCCAAGTGCGGATTATCGAGACCCGTCGTGATCTGGAGCGGCATTTACAGGACTGGCAGGATGCCGACTTGGCGGCTCCGCATGCGCTTCCAATCGGTTTGATTCTCAGCATGGAAGGCGCGGACCCGGTCGTTGCGCCGGGCCAAATCGAACACTGGTACGAAGCGGGTCTGCGCGCGATCGGTCCGGCCCATTACGGCCAAAGCCACTATGCGGGTGGCACGGGCTGCGACACGCCGATGACAACCGCCGGAGTGGAACTGCTGGCCGAGATGCAGCGGGTTGGCATGGCGCTCGACGTGACGCATCTTTGCGACGAAGCAATGGCGCAGGCATTTGACCTATTCGGTGGTGTCTTTTGGGCCAGCCATCACAACTGCCGCGCGCTGGTGGACCACGTTCGCCAGCTTACCGACCGACAGATTCAACAGCTCATCGAGCGAGATGCCGTGATCGGAGCGGCGCTGGACGCCTGGATGCTTTATCCTGGTTGGATTCGGCATGAGTCCGAACCGGGTTTGGTGAAAATGGAATCGGTCGTGGACCATATCGACCATGTGTGCCAACTTGCCGGAAACACCGGGCATTCGGCAATTGGGACCGACCTGGATGGCGGTTTTGGTACCGAGCAAACGCCCGGCGACTTGAACACGATTGCCGACGTGCAGCGAATTGCCGAAATGCTCGATCGCCGTGGCTACAGCAACGAAGATATTGACGCTATATTCCACGGCAACTGGCTGCGTATATTTCGCCGCGCCTTGCCAGAATGAATGACAGCGGCCTCCGCGTGACGGGCGGTGGATACCCCGAAATTTTAGGCACGCCTCTCCGTCACTAGGGGTATTCCTTTGAAAAGTAATCCTGGAAACAAATTATGAGCCAGCGCGAAGCGAAGCTGAGAGAATTGGGATTTGATCCGGATGTTGCGCCAGCGCCGGGCGCCATCTATCGTCCAGTCGCGGTCAATGGCACGACCGCTTATTGCAGCGGTGCCGTTCCCTTGGAAAATGGCGAGTTGCAGTCGAAAGGTAAGGTTTCCTCTGAAGTTTCCGTCGAGGAGGCTCAACAGGCGGCCGCCCTGTGCGCTGCGAACTGCCTGCGGATGGCGAAACACGCGCTGGGGTCGTTGGAGCGGATCAAACGCATCACGAGGGTCACCGGCTACGTGAACAGCGACCCGGATTTCACCGAGCAGCACATTGTCATCAACGGGGCGAGCCAATTGCTGGTTGATGTCTTTGGTGAGGACGAAGGACTCGCGGCTCGATCCGCCATTGGCATGGCGCAATTACCGCTAGGATGCAGCGTCGAAGTCGAGATGATTCTGGAGTTGAACGAACCGGGGGGTTAAGCCTCGAATTCGTGGCGTTCCGGCTGTCCGCCGGTGACCTGCCGATCTGACGCGTTTTCGCTTCGGGGCTGGTCATCATCGGCCGGCGAATACCGGGTTCGACCGCGGCCGTTTCCAGCCCTTTTTGGGGTACCGCCGTCTAACCGAAGTTATGACCTCGTTCCCGGTAGGTGGGGTTTCGCGGTGTTTGCTGCGGGCAGTCGAGAATATTGCCGCCAGCGCACCGATAGAACGAAGCGGCTAAACGCTGCCCGTAAACACCCGTCGCCGGTGTTCGCGAGCTTTGCCGCCGATACGCACGAGAATTATCTCTCCGGGCCTGGACAACTCGCGTGGCGGTAGGTTAACTGATAGAGAGTGATTGGTCGTTTTTTATGCCAACCTGAACCGGCGGCGCCGTGTGCCGCCGCTATTTGCGAGCATCCGTCCCCTTCCCATTCCACAATGAGGTAATTCGTTATGGGTAGTCA
>JAYGDO010000002.1:0-2704 GCA_046582885.1 Pirellulales bacterium
TCGTATTTATGATCGTGGCATTCGGCGCAGGCCAGCGTCATCCCCAGCCAGATTCGGCCGGTTGTTTCCAGTCGGTCAACAATGCCTTTGACTCGATATTCTTCCTTACGCGGGTTGTTGCCCAGCGCCTGCATCGAGTTCCGATGAAACCCCGTCGCAATTTTCTGCGTTGCTGTCGCCTCGGGTAACATGTCGCCCGCAAGTTGTTCGATCGTGAATTGGTCGAATGGCATGTTGTCGTTTAGCGCGTCAATGACCCAGTCGCGATACAGCCACATCGTCCGCGGAACGTCGGCGGCGTGGCCTGTCGTATCGGCATAGCGGGCAGCATCCAGCCAGTCCTGTGCCATCCGCTCGCCGTATTGGGGCGAACTTAGAAGTCGATCTACTAGGTTTCGAAACGCGACTTCTGGATCGCGAATTGAATCTTGTTCGAATTGCGCCACATCCTCAGCCGATGGCGGCAGGCCGGTCAAATCGAAATACGCACGGCGAATTAGCGTCGTCCGCCGCGCCGGCGGGGACGGCCGCAACCCCGCCCGTTCCAGTCGAGCAAATATGAACCGATCAATCGGATTGCGGATGATAAAATCGTGATTGACCTGCGGCGGTGTCGATCTCGTCGGCTTCACGAAGGCCCAATGCCGCGGGTACGATGCCCCTTGTTCGATCCACGCCCGCAGCAATCCGACCTGTTGTTCTGATAAGCGGTCACCGAATTCGGGCGGAGGCATGCGAATTTCTTTGTCCGTAGCAGAGACGCGGACAAGCAACTCGCTGCGGCCCGGCCGGCCGGGTACGACCGCCGTTGCGCCCGACTCGAGTTTACGAACCGCGGAATCGGGAGAGTCTAACGCCAGCCCGGCCTTACGGCGGCCCTCATCGCGGCCGTGGCACTTAATGCAGTGGTTCGCAAAGATGGGACGAATGTCGCGGTCGAATTGAACCAACTCATCCGCCGACGGCGCCGACGCGATTGCCAACAGAACCGCGATGGCCGAAAAGACCGTCGGCCGAATATCGTCGCCAGAAAGAAGCATTTCCCTATTCTAGCGCAACCAACAACAAATGACAGCGCGCTTCCGGGCTTCTTTTGAGTCTCGTGGCGGATTACCGGTCCTTGTAGACCCGCGTACTTTCTTCCTTGGTCACCGGCGAATTCATTTCGTCGCTTTGGACGAGAACGCGCAGACGCTGGTCACCTTCCACGACCCCTTGAACCCGGATGCGATAGGTCGCGTCCGCCTTCGGAGCCAGCCGTTGTAACGGCGCGAAGATCACGCGGCCGCCATCAACCGTGTTTTGCGTTGGACCTTCGGCCGATAGCGCGCGGAGTTGCGGCGGCACCAGGGCTACTAGACGAATGTTGTTCGCAGTTTTCGTGCCCTGATTCAAGATGCGGATCTCGTAACCTGTTTCACCTCCGACGGCGACTGGATCCTCTAAGTCCACCACTTCGAAAAACAATGCCGACAATCCATCCACGACGATCGTCTCTTGCAGACTGTCGCTCAGGTCCAACTTTCCCTTCGACTCCACACGCAGCGTGTGCTTGCCGGCTTCGACGGGAATGGTGACCAGCTTGACCTCGCCGATCTCGCCTTCCGGCAATTCTGCGAGACTCCAATAGACGGAATGCGTTTTTGAATCGTAATAACCCGAGTTGTTCGCCGAGACAAACTTTATTGCCTGGGGAAGGTGCGAAACTAATTCAATTTCGTGTGCCGGTGCGGTGCCTGGATTGCTTACCGAGAACGTATAAATCGCTTTCCGTTCCAGATACGGCAAAGTCGGTCCGTCGAATGTGACCTTTAGCGACGGTGAGACCACTTCGAAGGCGATCGCCGCCTCAGCGTTGACGCTGCCATCGCCACGGGCCGTGATCTGTTTAGCGACTTTGCCGGGACTTGCGGCGGTGAGCGTCAGATTAATCTCCCGCGTTTCGTTTGGCTTGAGATCGCCGATATCGTATTCCAATTCGTTACCTTGCGGATGCCGAACCTGTGGCGGCAGGCTGTTGAACAGCACAATGTTACTCGCCACTCCCGTGCCCTGGTTGGCCACTTTGATTTTGAGCGTCAGTTTCTCACCAATCAGCACACTGCGGGGCGCGGACACATCCAGTGTTACGTCCGGTTTCGTCGCCACAGTCCGCACTGAGGCTTCGGCTTGAAATGTCAAAGTCGCCACACTGCCAATTTCGCCTTCGCGTTCGGGCATTAGTTGCATTTCCACAGTCTTTTCGTCGCCCGGTTGCAATGTCCCCACGGCCCAGATCAACAGACCGCCCGCGCCGGTCGCAGCCTGCGGTTTGGTGGCCAGCAATCGGGTGCCCAGAGGAACCTTGTCGAAGACATTGACGCCGCTGGCGGGAACGGTACCGGTATTGCGAACCGTCACCCTGAATTTTGCGGGCTTACCCACCTGAATTTCCGCCGCTGCCGAATTTTCCAGTGTCAAACTTGGCGCTTGTGGGCCTTCCAGCTGGCGACTGCCCGGCTGATCACTGCCCAGATTTTGATTCGACACCAAGGATGCCGCGGCAATCGGGACGTCTGACGGAAGATTTCTAAGCGACCTCGGCGCCGCCGCTAGACTATCGGCTGCATTGCTCGGCGCTTCAATCGTCGCTGGTGCCAGTTCCCTGCCAGCCGGCCGCAGGCGAGGCGTCAGCTCGGCTGTCGGTGAAGATTCCCGGATTCTC
>JAYGDO010000033.1:0-13757 GCA_046582885.1 Pirellulales bacterium
GTCGTCCCGTCGCAGGCGTTGTACATCATGAACAGCGCGTTTGTTGTCAACTCGGCAAAATCTTTGGCGGGCCGATTGGCATCCGCCGAATCGACGGACGAGGCCCGCATCCGGCTACTTTATGAAACGTGCTACGCGCGACGGCCGAGCCCGTCGGAAAGCAAACGGCTGTTGAGTTTCTTACGCGGCAATCGTTGGCCGGCGATCTGCCACGCAGTACTTTCGTCAAACGAATTTGTTTACCTGAAATGACATTCCCGCTTTTTAATTCGAGAGTTCCGGTGAGGGGGCTGGATCACAGCCCGGCTCCGGACCTGCCGCCGCTCGGGGACCCGCTGCGGTTTAACACAGCCTCGCGGGTATCGCGCCGAACGCTGCTCCGCGATACCGCGATTGGATTCGGTTCACTGGCGGCGGCGGCCATGCTGGCCGCTGAATCGCCGGCGGCCACCTCCTCGCAAAACCCGCTGATCGCGCGTCCACCGCACCTGCCGCCACGGGCACAGCGCGTCATTTTTCTGTTCATGAAGGGGGGGCCTTCGCACGTAGATACTTTCGAGGAAAAACCGCTACTGGCGCGCGATGACGGTAAGCCGTTGCCATTTGACAAGCCCCGCGTACAGTTTGCGGCAACCGGAAATTTGCTCCGCTCGCCCTGGAAATTCCGGCAATACGGCGAATCCGGCATCTCGGTCAGCGAGTTGTTTCCCCATACGGCCGAATGCGTTGATGATATTTGTTTCATTCACTCGCTGCACGGTAGTAATGCGGCCCACGGCGGGGCGCTGCTCAAGTTGCACACCGGCAGCGACACGTTTGTGCGACCGAGCATGGGCGCCTGGATTACCTACGGGCTGGGTACGGAAAACCACAATCTCCCGGCATTCGTCACGATTTGTCCGACGCTCGCGCACGGCGGCGTTAAAAATTGGGGATCGGCATTTTTGCCGGCTTGGTGTCAAGGCACTCCGTTGGGCGTAGCCAGCCAGCCGTCCACGACCGCAGCGATGAAATACGCGAAGGCCGCGTACCCATCGCGCAAAAGTCAGCGCGTAGAACTTGATCTGCTGCAGCAACTCAACCGCGATCATCTGGAAACGACCGGCCCCCACAGCGATCTCGAAGCCCGAATTCAGTCATTTGAACTGGCTTTTCGCATGCAAGCCAAAATGCCCGAAGCACAGGACCTGTCCGGCGAAACGAAAACGACGAAAACACTCTACGGCATGGACGAGAAAGTGACGGAGGATTTCGGCCGGCAGTGCCTGTTGGCAAGGCGTTTTGCCGAGCGCGGTGTGCGTTTCATACAGGTCACCCACAGCGACACAAAAGTGCAGTGGGACCAACACGGTAATTTGAAAACCGGCCACGAGAAGAACGCCCGCGAAGTCGATAAACCGATTGCCGGGCTGCTCCAAGACCTGAAAGCCCGCGGGCTACTCGAAGATACGCTCGTCCTCTGGGGCGGGGAATTCGGCCGGACGCCGACCGCACAGGGCAAAGATGGCCGCGACCACAATCCATACGGTTTCACCATGTGGATGGCCGGTGGCGGTGTCAAAGGCGGATTTCGTTACGGCAGCACCGACGATTACGGCTTCTACGCCGCCGAAAACAAAGTCCATCTTCACGATCTGCACGCGACGCTACTGTATTTAATGGGACTGGAACACGAACGTTTGACCTACCGATACGCCGGGCGCGATTTTCGGCTGACGGATGTCGACGGACGCGTGGTGAAGGACATCATGACATGAGGCGATTAAATCGGCGGCAATTCAATAGCAAATCGCTGGCGGCCGCCGGCGGCGTGCTGTCGGTGTCCGCCCTGCCGAAAACGAGTTCCCCGGCGGCGGCTACGAACAAGCCGAGCGGCTGGATCGACGCACATTCGCACATTTGGACCCGCGATTTAAGCAAGTTTCCGCTGGCGGAGGGGCAAACGCTGAAGGATCTCGACCCGCCCAGTTTCACGGCGGAAGAGTTGATTGAAACCGCGGAGGCCGAGGGGGTCGATCGCGTCGTTTTGATCCAGCACCATATCTTCTACGGCTGGGACAATTCCTACATGACCGACGCCGCGCGGAGGTATCCCGGCAGATTTCGCGTGGTGGGCATGGTGGACGATACGACTCGACGTCCAGATCAGGTCATGCGTAAATTGCTCAAGCAACGCGTCACGGGGTTCCGCATCACGCCACGGATTCGCGGCAAAGATAAATGGCTCGGCGGGTCCGGCATGGCCGCGATGTGGCGCTGCGCGGCGGACACGCGGCAAGCGATGTGCTGCCTGATCGATAGCGACGACTTAGCGGCCGTTGATGCCATGTGTCGAAAATTTCCGGAGACGCCGGTAATTGTCGATCACTTGGCGCGGATCGGCGTAGACGGACAGATTCGCGATGCCGACGTCAAACGACTTTGCAGTTTGGCGAAACACAAACACACTTTTGTCAAAGTCTCGGCGTTTTACGCACTGGGCAAAAAGGCGCCGCCCTATTTGGATCTCGTCCCCATGATCCGGCGAGTTTTTGAGGCCTTTGGCCCCCAGCGGCTGATGTGGGCCAGCGACGCGCCCTACCAACTCGTCGGCGGTCACACCTACAAGGCGTCGATCCGCCTCGTCCGCGACGGCCTGGATTTCCTGTCGAAAGCGGACCGCACGTCGCTGCTCCGCGGCACCGCGGAGAAATTGTACTTTTTCGACGCTTGACGTTTCGTCAACGTCGCTAAGTTGGCTCTTTGGTCGCGGCTGCTTTCAACTTGCGGATGCGAATGTTGCGGAACAGGTGCACGTCGCCTTTGCCGTGATGCTGCAGCGCCACCGAGCCGCTGCGGTGGCGTTCGTCGCGGACGTCGGCCGTTTTGACGCCATTTACCCAGACTTCAATCCGATCTCCTCGGCAACGGATACGAAAAGCGTTCCACTCCCCGTCTTTAAACGAGCCGCCCGCCATTTCATAGAAGCTTTTTGTTTGCTCGGCGCCCCGCGGCCAGACCCATCCCGAGCCGATCGCGTAGATCATGCCGCTCTTGCGGCGATCGATTTCGCACTGATAGCCCTTCGGTCTAGTTCCCGCTCCGCTGCAACGAAATCCGATTCCCGAGTTGTAAACCTCCGGCATTTTAGCTTCGAGCTGCAATTCGAAATCGTCAAACTTGGCGTCGTGGAGCAACCACAAGTTTTGGCCTTTGGCGAGAATCTGAATCGCACCGTCGACCACCGTTACCTCGCCCTTGGCACGGGCCGTCCATCCGTTGAGCGTCTTTCCATCAAACAGCGGTGTCCAGTTGCCTTCTTCAACGCGCGCCAAAAAGGCGTTGCCCGCGAAACCAATGAACATGGCGGTATCCTGATCCCCCGATTGCACGACGGTTGCCGGCGTGTCGGGCGGTCTGATCTTCTCCGCGCGGGCGACCACCTGTCGCATGGCCGGCAGTGCATCGCGTGCCGAATTGCCAAGTAACTGAATCGTCCGTGCGGCATGCAGGGCAACCGCAAGGTTTTTATGCTGTAGCGCTCCTGTCAAAACAGGAAGCACCGCCTCCATCTGGCCGTGCCGGGCGAGCGCATTGGCCGCTTCGATCCGCACCGCGAACGAATCGTCACCGAGGGCCGTGGCCAGCTTTGCACGAGCGGCGGCCGATATCGAATCTCCGGCCGCAAGTCCCATCGCCGCCCAATACCGGATCGTGAAAGCCGGATTGCCCAGCAAAGAAAGTAGCTCCGGCTCATCGGCCGTGCCAACCTTACTGGCGGCGTCAATCAGTGGACTCGGCGTCGCCAACGTGCGCCGCACGTGCGCCCAGGGTGTTGTGCCCGCGAACATTTTCCAGGCTTCGCTTTCGGGAACAAAGCCTGTATCGTGACTCGACGCCAGTTGAAGAAAAAGTGCCGATCGCATGCGATCACGTACGGGTTGATGCTCGACAGAATCCGCCAGGTTGTGGAGGTTTAGCGGATCCCGTTCACAATCATAAAGTTCCTCCACCGGCCTCGTCGGCCCGGCGAATTGCCATTGTGCGTCGGTCATCTTTTCACGATCGGTCAACCGGTAAAACTCGTGGCGGATTTCACCCTGATCCGGCCAGGCCGTCGACTGGTTGTAACCGAGGTGCGGCATGAAATTGCGGATGTAAAGATACCGCCGGTCGCGAATGCTGCGAGCCAGATCGCGGACTTCGTCGACTCGATCACGGTGTCCGAAAACATTTTTCCTCGGCCGTAACTGTTTCTCGCCCAGAAACGGTTCTCCCTGCATATCCCTGGGAATGTCAACGCCCGTGAGATTGAGCACCGTCGGGCCGAAATCCACGAAACTCACAAGTCGATCCAGCGACTTTCCTGGCTTTGCGGCCGCGAGGTGTTTGTACTTATCCGGAAATCGGATCAACAGCGGGACGTGCATGCCGCTATCCAGCAGCGCGCGTTTGTGTCGAGGCATGCCGGAGCCGTGATCGGAGAAAAAGAAAATGATCGTGTCCTCCACCAGGCCGTCGTCGGCCAGCTGCTTGAGCAGTGCGCCCACTTCTTTATCCATCGCCGTTACGCAATCGTAAAACCGCGCGACCGTGCGGCGGACGACAGGCGTGTCCGGATAATACGGCGGCAGCGGCGCTTGTGTGGGATCATGAATCTCGTCCGCGGCGAGCCGGCTTTGCACCTCTTTGACAAATCGCGCGTACGGCCAAACCATCGAGCGACTCTGGTGCGACGTCATCAGGTTGAAGACGCTGAAGAAGGGCCGGCTCTTGTCTTCCCGGTTCCGCCAGTGCCCGTTGTTTGAGCTTTCGTTCCAGGAGGCTGCCGTGATTTGTTTCCAATTGGCCGTGTTGTAGTCGGTCTTAACATTGTTCGATGTGTAATACCCGCGCCGCCGCATTAACGCGGGAAAACCCTGCATGTGAGTGGGGATCGGAAATGCCGACCGCATCTGCTGTGTTCCCAACGAAGGCGCGTAGCAACCGGTAATCAAGCAGGACCGGGACGGCGAACAAACCGGCGAGGTGGCAAAGGCTTGCGTGTAGCGCACACTTTGTTCGGCGAGCCGATCAATGTTGGGCGTGGTCGCGTAGTCGTCGCCGTAGCAACCGAGCACGGCACTCATGTCTTCGGCCGTGATCCATAAAATGTTGGGCCTCTCTTCGGCGGCAAATCCGCTAACCGCGCAAACAGCCGCCACCAACACCTGTGTCATGAACGAGCAAACACTACGCATCAGAGTTTCCTTCGGCTAAGGCGTCGCTTTCTTCGAAACCCGCAGTTTGGCGACCGACCATCTAAGAAGAATTTCTCAGCTGACCGCCGCGGGCCGCGATTGCGTCCCCATCATAGCCGAAGGAGCCGCGGCGAGGAACGGTTGCGAATCCACCGCGCAGATAAACTTCAAGCGACCGTGTTCACGACATCGCTCAGCCAAAGCTCCTGCCGCAAAAGCCGAGCGCGGAGTTCGTAATTTTCGGCCTCGGCCCGGGCCTGAAGTCGGCGGATCGCTTCGTCCAAATCGAGTCCGACAGAGCCATCATCCCGCGCGGCCCGCTTCATCTTTTTGGCCAATTCCGGATCGCGGCGGCCAATCAGATCGTCGTCCGCCGAACCGAAAAATCGACAGGACCCGGGATCGCCCTGCCGGGCGGAACGGCCGATTAGCTGGCGATCCATGCTCGGTGAATCGTGGCGTTCGGCGACGATGACATGCATTCCACCGGCCTCCAACGCCCCCGAACTCAGCTTGATATCGGTGCCGCGTCCGGCCATGTTGGTGGCAACTGTGATTGCGTTGGATTGCCCGGCCGCGGCGATCTGCTCCGCTTCGCCGGCATCTTGAATTCCGTTGAGCAGTGCAAACGGCAGGCCGGCCCGCTCGAGATGTTCGGCCAACTGCCGGCTGGCCGTGATCGTCCTCGTGCCGACCAGAACCGGCTGCCCGCAGCGATGACGCTCGGCGATTTCCGCCGTAACCGCCCGCCACTTCGCTTCGACGTCCGCAAAATATCTAGACGCCAGTTCCTCGCGCCAGCAAGAGTTCCGCAGCGGAATCCGGACGATCGGCAACCCATATACCTGCAGGAACTCCCGCCCATGTCCGCTCGCCGTCCCCGTTATCCCGCACGTTTGTCGGTAATGCTGAATGTGCCGCTGCCGCGCGATACGGGCGAACGATTGTCGTTCTTCCGTCACCCGCATACCTTCTTTGGCTTCGACGGCCTGATGCAATCCATCGCGCCAATGCCGCTCTGCAAAAATCTGACCCGTATTCGGATCAAGCATTTGTACTTTACCGTGGCGGAGGACGTAGTCCGTATCGCGGCGCATCAGCAATCGCGATCGCAGTGCCTGCTCGACGTAAACGGCCCAGGGCCGCATCAGCCTGGGCATTACCCAATGTCCGCTAACGCCCAGTTCCTGGCCGCCAACACCCAGCTGCTGCGCCTTAAACACATAATCCGCCCCCGCCTCGGTGAGTTGGACGTCGCGCCGGCCGGAGCGAACGACGAAATGCTCGCCGTCGCGCAATTCTTCGACGACATCTTGTGCTTGCAGATACGGAAAAGGATCGGACGGCTCGCCAACGGCCGCGGTAAGCACCAGCGGGGCGTTCGCTTCGTCGATCAGAACCCTGTCGACCTCATCAACGACCGCGGCGGCATGCCGCCGCTGGACAACCGACAAACCGCGTCCGCAAACATCTCGCAGTTGGCCGCCTAAGCTGTTCTCCAAGCATCGCCGAGACGCGCCGCGGCGGGCCACTTCATCACGTAGGTAGTCGTAGCCAAATTCGTCAGCGGTCCCATAGGTGATGTCGCAATCGTACGCCTCTTGTTTTTCGCGGCTGCCCGCTCCCTCAGCAGACAGGCCAACGGACAGGCCGAGCAATTCGTAAACGGGCCGCAATTGGTTGAAATCGCGTTCCGACAAATAGGGATTTGCGGTGGCGACGTGTACCCCCTCGCCGCGGAGGGCCTGCAGCGCCACAGGCAGCGTACTGGCGAGTGTCTTGCCTTCGCCGGTCTGCATCTCGACGACCGCACCCCTCGCTAGCGCCGCACCAGCAAGAAGCTGCACGTCGTAATGCGACTTGCCCAGCGCCCGTTGGGCCGCTTCTTTAACCAGCGCAAATCCCGGCGTCACAATCTTTTCGTCCGCCACCGCGGCGCCGGCAGCGACCAAATCTCGAAGTCGCTGAAACTCGCCTGCGATCGAGCCGTCCGTCAGCGACGAAATTTTCTCGGCCTGCCTGTTGACTCGGCGCACCAGGGTAAGATCCGGCCGTCGCAACTGGAAACGGCGAGGGGAAAAGCGTCGACGCAGTGTGTTGTATTTGTGGGTTCCGAGCATCTGGCAGGCAAGCTAGCGGGGCGGGCAGAGCGGTTGGCGGGCGGGAGACGCTACATCATTTAAAAGACTACGTCAATTTCGCTTTGCCTGCCGGCTAGATAAGCCCGGACGGCATTGGCCCGCTGCCGGTCACATGTTGCAAAAACTCAACATTCGACGTCCGCCGAGACACAGCCACGAAAGGCCGATCAGTGCGTCTCGGACAATCGAACCACCACCCGTCCCCACTCTATTGCTATCACGAGAACGTGTGCACTCAGCGGCGAGGCGCGCTGCGGCCGCTGGATTTAAACTCGTTGAGTTTCGTCTTTAGCTCCCTGACAATCTCGGCGTGCTCGAAATAAAGATTGGTTCTCTCGCCCGGATCGGACTTCAGATTGTAAAGTTGCCCTGGAGCATCCGCTGCGGCGTCCGCGATCGCAAATTGCTTTAGCCGTCCGCGCGAGTACGAGTTACCGCCCGACCCTTTGTGATCGAGATATTTCCATTCGCCGCGGCGAATGGCCAGCGCCAAACTGATCGTCTGATGCAACGTGTATTTTCGCGCGGGCTGCGCCGCTTTTTCGCCCAACAAAACCGGCAACACGTTGTAGCTGTCCTCGGCCGCGTCATTCTGCAAATCGGCGCCGGCGACGGCCGCGCACGTCGCCATGATGTCGGTCAGGCAAACGGTCTGGTCGGTCGTACTGCCGCTTTTGATCCGGCCGGGCCAGCGGGCAATCATGGGCACGCGATGACCGCCCTCCCAGTTATCGCGTTTCATACCGCGCCACGGACGAGCGCCGTCGTGGCCGTGATCGGCCCGCATGTGAATGGTCGTCGTTACCTCGGGGCCGTTGTCGCTGGAAAAAATAACCAACGTGTCGTCGGCCACGCCGAGTTGCTTGAGCGTCGCCAGCAACTCCCCCACAACGTAGTCCAGTTCAAAAATAAAATCGCCGTGCGGACCGGATTTCGTTTTTCCTTTAAAACGATCTGCCGGAAATGAAGGCAAATGGACAGCCTGAGTCGAATGAAACAGAAAGAACGGCTTCTGCGGATGCCGCGCGACGTGCTGTTTGAGGAACTCGCGGCTCTTTTCCAGAAATACGAGGTCCACTTCTTCCAAATCGAATCCCGGCGAAATCATTCCAGGCCGGTTGTCGCGCGAATACGGGTGCTTGGGTAACGGACCGCGATCGACGATGTGGGTCGGAGGAACCGGAACGCGGTCGCCGTCAATGTAGGCGTATAGCCAGTCGGTCGTGGGGCAGCAGGCGGTGCCAAAAAAGCGATCAAAGCCGCGATGGATCGGCCCGTCGGGAATCGACCGCGAATAATCGATCCGCCGCACCGCGGCCAAACCATTTTCGTTAATCGCCTTGCCCTGCCGGTCGAAAAAGGTCATGCCCACGTGCCACTTACCGATGCACGCAGTCGTGTATCCCTTCTTCCGCAACATTGCGGGCAGTGTCAGGCGGCCCTTTTCAATCAAACACGGTCCGCCCGCGCCGGTAAACACACCGCGGATGCCGTTGCGGAACGCCATCCGCCCCGTCAGCAAGCTATATCGCGTCGGCGTGCAGACCGTGGATGGGCTGTGAGCGTCCGTAAAGGACATTCCCGCGGAGGCCAAACGGTCGATGTTGGGCGTGGGGACTCGGGACTCTGAGTTGTAACAGCCGACATCGCCATAGCCGAGATCGTCGGCGAGGATGAATACGATGTTAGGCAACTCTGCCGACCGCGCCGAAACGGCGGCCAGCGCCCAAAACAGAGCCAGATAGATGTGCTTCATCAACGGTATTTTCTCCCGACCATCCGAACGCCACTGAAAAAATCGCACCCGGGTGAATAGCCGCAGAAAGGGGCCGCCTCCCGGAAAGACTACGACCGCCCAACACCCGACTCCTGATCCGCCGAATTCGAATTCCCGCCGGTTGAGGCCAATCGTTTTCCGCCGTCCTCGTTCGTCGATTCCGACGTTGACGCCTCACCATCCTCTTTGCCGTGGTCGCGAAAGTCCACGGCGGTAACCTCCAGATGCAAATCGTTCAACGACACCCCTTCTTCCAAATCGTATCCCTTGGCGATTACCGACTTTTGGAACTGTTTATCGCCCCGGCCAATCCGCCAGACACCGATCCAGATCACGGTGACCGCGAGTACAAACAGGCCGCCGGCGATCGCCCCGGCATAAACGCTATAGGCCGGCGGCGGCCCGGTATCCCAAATTGGCTCGACACCGATCAGCATGGGGGCCGACCTCATCTTAGGGCGTCCGTTTTCGTCCAGTTCCCGGATCCGATAAGCCCACTTTTTGAAGAAAAATCCGGCAAATCGAATATTCTCGTGAATACTGTCGCCGGTGGGCATGCCCTCGGGCAGTTTGCGAACGCAGAGCGTTGCAGGATGGGTGTGGACCGTCTCCGATTCGGCGGCCTCGCCCGCTTCTCCTTTCCTGGTCAACGTCAAGTCGGCTTCGAGACGCACCATCACATTGATCTGGTAGTACTTCGAAAATCCGAGCCGCTCTTTCAATTTTTCGTTGTCAATGATCACCGGTGTGATCGCCAGCGCGGTGCCGCGGTACATACGCAACTTGCCCACATTTTCGGCCGGATTCCTAAGCAACGGGATGAAACTATGCGTCCTGTGTTCGTCCAAGTTTTTCAGATTCAGTTCCAGCAGCAGTGATTCTCGTTTGACGCGATCCATCTCCGCCCGCTGTTCCTGGGATGTTTCCGCCTCCGCCGACAGCCGTTTCTGGGTTTCGAGCAAAACCGTCTGCTCGGCGATCCACTTGCGCCGCTGGTCGTTCAAACTGAATAGGGCGAATTTAATCAACTCCCGCGTCCGCGTGTTGTCCATCGCCGCCAGCAATTGATAGAAACCCTCGTTCTCCTCGGGCTGCAATGGCCGATCATGCCGTACGGGGTCGAACAGCCCGTGGTCCATCCCCATTTCACCCAGCAGCAACTCGCCGTGATGCCAGGCAACCCGCCGGGCAGCAAAAACGACCGGCGCGGTTTCCTGCGGGCCAGGTCCTCGCTTCAGAAAAATACCGTTGAAACTCGCTCGCTCATCCAGCACTTCGGCCGCCTTCCATGCCTTGGGCACTTCGCGCGAGTAAACGACGGCCGGCTTCTCGGGATCACCCACGAGCAAATGGCACTCGTAGAAACTCTTCAACTCGTACAACATCGATTCCGCTTCTTGCAAATTGACCGTCTTGACGGCAACCACGCGGCCCTCGACGTACAGCGTGCGGCCACGAAACTGCCGGGGCGCCTGAGCGGCCACCGCCAAATTCTTCGTCGGCTTGGCCCAATGTTCAATGTTTAGTAGCGGAATCATCCTCAGCCGCAGCAATAAACGTAACATCAATTCTCTCTCGTCCCTCGCGCCGAGGACTGCGCTGCCGTCCCGAAATTTTGCAAAGTGGGCGGCGGTGATGCCGTAATCGCGGAGTATCTGCGCGGGATCGGACGGCCCTTCGTCGTCCGGTTCGGGATCGGGCAGCAGGCCGGTTATCTGATCCGTCGGCTTCGCCGGCTTACTCGCGGCAGATGGAACCTTGGATGCCCGGCCTTCGTCGGGCGGTTTGGGGCCGGCGTGGGCGACTTCCGCGTCTCCGCCGGCGGGCCGCCGAACACCCGAAGAAGTTTCGTCCGCAATACCGACGTGTACGCCACGGAATGTCAGGACTATGGCGAATACCGAAAACACAGCGGTCCGGGTTCGTTTGTTCATCACCATTACCCAACAATATCCAAACAGCTGGGCGATTAGCTCCCGGCTGCGGCATTACCTCAGTTAAACAGATTTCGAAATTTTTCTTCCAACGTGGGGCCGGCTTCAATCTCATCGAACGATACGGCGTTGGCGGCTGTCGTTCTTTGGTGCTCTAATTGGGAGCCCCGAAACAGACGGCGGCTGCGGATAAAAAC
This sequence comes from Pirellulales bacterium, assembly GCA_046582885.1. Taxonomy (GTDB): domain Bacteria; phylum Planctomycetota; class Planctomycetia; order Pirellulales; family UBA7805; genus JAYZEI01. Next base: position 11,269 of record JAYGDO010000033.1, read on the forward strand.
GCCCACAGCTACCAGTAGGGCAAAAGCCGCCGCGCTGCTCACGATGCCAAACATAACGGCGGGGCCCGGCAACTGAGCATTTCCACGGTCTGACGGAAACCACGTGAAATCCCTCGCCAGCAAGACCGGACCAACCCATTCGCCGTTTCGGCCCGTATGCGGAATCCGTTTGTAAACGAACCCGGTTACCTTGATTTCCTCAAATCGAAGCTTGTTACTGACGGGAAAGCCTTCGGGCAAATGCATCGCATACACAAACACGGGCTGCGGCGGCCCGTCATCCATCCGCAATAGTAATTCGTGATACGCTTTGAGTCCAAACTTATTCTTGCCGAACTCGGCCTCCGTCGCGCGGCGGACTCCGCCAGAAATCGTCACAAGTTGCCCGCGATACACATCCGTTTGTCTGTAAATCTGTGTAAAACTGATTTCACCGATCGACGCCTCTTTCAGAATGCGGCTGTCGTTTTCGGATAATACTTGCCACAAATTAAACCAGGCGGCCGCATCCTGGTGACGGATCAACGGGGTGTTGTCTTTGACCTCCTTTAGCGCACGACGGTCCACGCTGGGAAAATAACCCATGCCATCGTCGTCATCGTCATCCGCATCGCCACTCGGTACGATACGCACGAAATCCGCCGGTTTATCGTTACTGGGCGTGCCTTGATAGGCGGTATCGATATCTTCTGGGCCTTCTGTCTTGGGATTTATCTCGCCCGTTACCCAAACCCAGTTCTCGGGTTTGGAAGCCTCAATCATCGCCAGCACGACCAGCCCTAGTGACATAAACAGTAGCAGCAGCCGCATCTGCTCGCGACGACTCAGAAAGTTGCGCGGCGTTCGGCGACGTTCTTTACTTTTAATTTTCACGGTTGAATTCTATCCGCCTCGAAAAATAGCAACAAGCTTGAGGTTCGTAGCCCGACACGAAGCGGGCACACCGGGTTATGTCCCCAAGCGTGGGCGTAAACCTGACCTGCATTCGCGGCGGATGTTACGGGACGGTTTATGGCACCCGTCCATCGACCAACTCGCACGCTCACCTTGGCACGGGCTAACAACTGTCGTGAAATCTCAGCCATCAAGTTACGACGCTCACAGTAGAAATTTCGCACAATTCACCTAAGTTTATTCCAGGCAGGACAAGCGGCGTAGACCGGTGGATAGCCGCTAAACTATGTTCTATACTGGCTTTATCGTCGTCCAACAACGTTGCAATCGGGGGCCCTGAGGGGAATAATCGCTGGGCAAACCTGCGAATCCATTGGTTGCTGACAGGCAGTTTTAGACAGGAGGGTGGTTTGGCGTTAACCCAAGCCCAATTTCGGGGGATGGTGACCGACCACGGTCCCGCCTTGTTTCGGATGGCCTTTCGGATGGTAGGTGATTCGCACGAGGCCGAGGATATTGTCCAGGAAACTTACCGATCGGCGTGGAAGAGCCGGCACGGATACGAAGAAGGGCGGAGTCAGCGCGCGTGGCTGGCGGTGATCCTTCGCCGTCGTGCCGTGGACTACTGGCGAGGGCGACCGCGTCCAAAGTTGCTTGCCGAGGACGGCCCTCTGGAGGTCGCCGTCCCCGCCTATGACGTCACGGCCGACGAGTACACCGACGAAATGCAACGCGCATTGAACCAACTGTCACCAGAGCTTCGCGATTGCTTGCTGCTGGTGGTCGTCGGCGAACTAACACACCAGGAGGCGGCCGACCTAATGGAGATTCCGCTAGGTACGGTCCTGTCCCGGGTTAGCCGGGCGAGAAAAAAATTGCGACAGAGTTTGTTGGCGTTAGCCGAATCATAACCGCAGCGAGCATGGGGCAAGGTGCGTGCACCTAAGTTCGATGCCGAAAAAATGTCAACCTTCGAACACAATTCGAAAGACTGGTTCGACGACGAGATTCGTCGTGTGCCGTTGCCCGAACAACTGCTGGTCAAGTTGCGGGCGATCGCAACGTCCAAAGATGAAGATCTGGACGAAGCCCTTCGCGAGATTGCGGTGCCACAGGGGCTGTTCGATCGATTACGGGGTATCACATCTTACAGCGAAGAATGCGTCGACGCCGAAATTCGGGACGTGCACGTGCCCACGGGCCTTATTGCCAGTTTGCGCACGATTCCCGAATACGCGGATTCGCATATCGATGCCGATCTCCGCGATGTGCCGATTCCGATCGAGTTGGTTGACCAACTTCGGCGAATTGCCACGGAAGACACCGCTTTGCTCTCCGTATCATCGCAGCATCGCCGCCGCCGAGCGAACTTCATCGAAGTTGCGGCTGCCGTTTCACTACTGCTGATGATCGGCACTTTATACCTGACCGCAATGTTTGGCTTCGTGGCTACTGCCTATTACGAGCCTCCTCAAAAGCCAACGTGGGAATTAATTCTCCAAGAACCAGCAATTGAGTTGCAGTTTGGGCCCGCCGAACCACACGCCCCCTTGGTGAACCTACCTCTCGAGCGGTTACCCGAACTCGACCCGGCC
>JAYGDO010000098.1:0-10636 GCA_046582885.1 Pirellulales bacterium
GCGAAAATTGCTGCAGCTCTCGGCGTGGGGGTTGAATCGATTAGTTGGGGCCACTCGATCAGCCCCAGGAACATCCGTTATCACCGCTTCGGACTGGAGGAGGATTTCAACCGATGACACTCAGTGTGGTGGAATTGTGCAAACAACAAAAGATTACGACTGAGCAACTGGCCGAGCGGTCGGGTTTGGATGGCCAACGGGTGCTGGCGATCATGATGGGCCGTTGGACTCCCAAGCCAGAAGAACGCCAAAAAATTGCGTCCGTGTTTGGGCTGTCAGTCGATGAGATCACCTGGGGGCACAAAACGCCGATCCAGCACATCTACGGGCATGGGCCGGGTTAAGACGGTGGACGGGAGGATATGATATAAGGTTTTCCCCGGCAACGCGGGCGCTCACATGACGCGATCGGCTGCCCAGGCGTAGCGGCGACCGGTTTTAAACTGTTTGTACTGTTTGTCCGTCGGCTCGTGGATTAGTTCGCGCTTGTAGGCGGCGTTGACGTTGTCCAGGATCGCAGTGATCTCTTCGTCTGCGAAACCGATGCCGGTGATTTCGAAGAAATCCTGGTTCACGTCGAATACGGCAAACCGGTCAGGCCAGACCCGCACGAATCGCAGTTGCCGCAACTCGCTCCGGGTGCGCTTAAGGAACTGCAGAGCTCCGTCGAGCTTATCCTCGCCGTACGCAAACGTGGCTTTTGCGGTCGTCATTTCAATTGAAGTTACCCTGTTTTTTTTCCGGGGTGCCAGTTTCTCAGCTGTGGCGGACGAACAAAACCAAAACAGTCCGTACTCATCGGCATCAACGCCATACGCTTCGTCGATTTCATCCATCGTCAGCTTCCCATCCTTGAGTTTCCGCACCGCCTTACATTGTTCTTGGTATGCGCAGTTCTTTCTATGCGCACTCCCCGGCTTCGGCACAGGCTAATGATCGTGATCGTGATGTTCAACCGCGCCGGAGTACGGTGTACCGTTGATCGTTACGTTGAGTTTGCCGGTTGCTTCATGCTTGTGCAAAGCCACGAACAAGCTCTTGTCGGTACCATCAAAGCGCGAGGTCATTCCGCCGCTGGCGTCGACCGGGGCCAGTTCAAACGTCTTCGGCTGGCCCAAGTCCGTCAAATTCATCGTGATCGACTTCGCATCGATTGGCAGTTCCTTCAGATTCTTGTCGAGGATGTAGACCGTAACCGATTCTTGCTCGTCGTCGTCCACCAATTCGGCGTGATATTCGTGTTTTCGTCCCAGCTCGATGACGTGCCCATGGTGCGGTCCCTCATGCTCATCATCGTGATCGTCTGACGGAGGCGAATCTGATATTTCCGCCGGCGTCTTTGACGTTGTGGATTCGCAACCGCTGACCAGTGACAGCAGACCGGTCACCGCGGCAAAACAACTCAAGTGAAATAACATTCGCATCGTTCGATACCCTTTCCTGAAATTCAATCCAATAAATATAAAACTTAACGCAGCCTGCATCCACACACGCGCACTCCTGTGCCAATCACGGCGTGTTACGCACCCGCGTCTGACTCCGAACCCTCGACTCTCGACTCTCGTCTTTGCCCGACCTCCTCCGATTCCTCAACGAACGGGATGTCCGTCCAACTGGATGTCACAATTCGTTCGCCGGACTTCAGCCCGAACCGCCAGAACAAGGCTGGTCGGACGAAGAATTCCAAGATTGTGCTGGTCAACAGTCCGCCGATGATGACCGTCGCCACGGGGTAAAGGATTTCCTTGCCGGACTCACCCGCCGACAAGGCCAGTGGAACGAGCCCGATGCCGGAGGTGAGTGCAGTCATCAGCACGGGCGCCAGACGTTCCTTACCGGCTCGGACGATCATGTTCTTAGACCACGATTCGCCTTCGTAGCGAACCAGGTGCAAATAATGGTTGAGCAACAAAATGCCATTTCGCGACGCAATGCCGCCTAGGGAAATAAATCCGACCATCGCTGCGATGGTGAGCGTCTGACCGGTCAACACCAACACGGCAACCGAACCGATGAACGCCATCGGCAATGCCGCCATCACCTGAAGTGAGAAATTGGCCGAGCGGAAGAGCGTGAACAATACCATGAACACACCTAACATCGACACCACAAACAAAATGGCGATCACGCGACTGGCCGACTGTTGGCTCTCGAATTGCCCACCGTATTCGACAAAGTATCCGGACGGAAGCGACGCAATAATTGGTTTCTGTCGCCGCTGGATTTCCTCGACGACATCCACAAGGCCGCGTCCGCCGACGTTACATTGCACGACAATTCGCCGCCGTACCTTTTCGCGGTTAATCGTGTTGGGACCGGCGTACTTATAAATCTTGGCCACTGACGAAAGTGGCGTCGTGCCGCCGCTCGGTAAGTCGATCGACAAACGACGTAGCGCCTCCTGGTTTTCGCGATAGCTTTCTTCCATTCGTACTAAGAGATCGAACGTCCGCTGGCCGAGCAAAACTTCTGAGACGACTTCACCATTCATCGCTGTCTCGACGTACTCATTCACATAAGCCGGCGTCATGCCGTATTGCTTCAGCTTGTCGCGATTAAGCTCGATACGCAATTGGGGGATCTCAACCTGCGGCTCGACCAGCAAATCTTTGACGCCTTTTACTTTGCGCATGGCAGCCTCCATCTCTTTGGCCTTTGCGCGCAGAATCGTCAGGTCGTCGCCGTAAATCTTGATACCGACTTGCGCCCTGACGCCGGAGAGCATGTGCGAGATCAGGTGAGCCAACGGCTGTTCAACCGAGGTGACAATGCCGGGGATGTCTTCCATCGCCTGCCGGATTTCTTCCAGTACTTCTTCTCGGCTGCGATCGACATGGGCATCGAAACTGATGATCAGTTCGGTGATGTTGACGCCTTCAGCGTGTTCGTCCAGTTCCGCGCGGCCGGTGCGGCGTGAAAAGGCTTCTACGCCTTCAATGTCTTTCAACCGGTCCATCGCGGTCTCGGCAATCGCATTCGATTTGCGCAGCGACGTACCCGGTGGTAGCACCACGTTCAACTGCACTACACCTTCGTTAAACGGCGGTAGAAAGTCTCGTTCCAGTCGTATCAGAAAGAGAAATGCGATTCCGACGGCGACACAACCAAGCAGCAGCATAGTTCTCGAAAACTTCAGGCTCAGGCTGATCGCGCCGCCCGCGAGCCATTTCAGCAAACGCAGCAGCGGACTATCTTTTTCCCGTTCCATGAACTGGGCCCTGGACAACAGCCAATACGAAAGCACCGGCGTCAGCGTCAGCGAGACCAGCAGCGACGCGAGGATCGAAACGATGTAGGCCATGCCCAGTGGAACGAACAGGCGTCCTTCCATTCCCGACAGAGCGAAAAGCGGGATGAATACCAGTACTACGATCATCGTGCCGAAGACGATCGAGTTGCGTATTTCGCAACTGGCCTGAAACACCACCAGCAAAGGATTCTTGGGATTCTGCGCGTGCCTGTTCTCTTTCAATCGCCGGAATATGTTCTCTACGTCGACAATCGCGTCGTCCACCAGTTCGCCGATCGCCACGGCCAATCCGCCGAGTGTCATGGTGTTGATAGACAAGCCAAACGCCGTAAAGACGATGGCGGTGATGCCGATCGACAGCGGGATGGCGGTCAGAGTGATGAACGTCGTACGGAAGTTCATCAGAAAGAGGAAAAGGATGATTACGACAAGAATGCCACCGTCGCGGAGAGCTTCGATCACATTTTCAATCGCTCGATTGATGAAAGACTTTTGCGAATATAACTCGGGCCGGATGCGAATGTCTTCGGGCAATGACTCTTCGAGGTCTTCTAAGGCCTTCAGAATTTCGTCGGTTACCTCGCGCGTATCGGCGTTGGGCTGTTTGTTGACGGTCAGCACGACCGCGGGCCCTCCCTCGAAAAATGCGAGGGGCGGGGAGGCGGAGTTTCCATCCTCAGGCCGCCGCTTGCCGCGATCGGATTTAGACTCCAATTCTTCGACGGTTACAAAAGCCGAACTGTCGCCCCGCTTCACTTGCGGCCCCTCGATCACGCGGGCCACCTGCGACAACGACACGGGGCGGCCGTCCCGGATGGTCACAACAACTTTCTTGAGATCCTCGATCGATTGCACGCGTCCTAGCGCACGGACCAGAAATTCGTTGGGACCTTGCTCGTCGAGATAGCCGCCCGTGGCATTCTGGTTGCTTTCGGCGCAGGCCCTCTTTACGTCGTGTAGGGTAACACCGTATCGCAGAAGCAAATCAGGATTGACCAGCACCTGATATTGCATGCGGCCGCCGCCCATCGTGAAGACTTGCGAGACGCCCGGGATGGTGAGCAACCGCTGCCTTACGACCCAGTCGGCCAGGGTGCGGACCTCCAGCGGTGATGTTTTTTCGCCTTCGCTCCACATGCCGATCATGATGATCTGGCCCATAATCGACGAGATCGGCGCAAGCTGCGGCTTGACGCCTTCGGGCAGCCCCCCCTGAACTAGCTGTAGCCGCTCCGTGACGATCTGCCGGTCGTTGTAGATGTCTGTGCCCCAGTCGAATTCCACATAGATCACTGAGATGCCGACACCGGACGAACTACGGACGGCTTCGACACCGTTCGCTCCGTTGATGGCCGTTTCTAATGGAAACGTGATCAGCGCTTCGACTTCTTCCGGCGCCATACCGGGAGCTTCGGTCATCACCACGACCCGCGGCCGGTTAAGGTTTGGAAAGACGTCGATGTCCATGTTCAGCGCGGTCCACGTACCGTAGCCAATTAAGAACAAGGAAAGGGCGACGACGAGCACCCGCTGACGCAGGGAGAATCGAATAATGGTATTTAGCATGACGCTGATTCCCGTTTGGCTTTTGCCTGCCGACCCGCTCGCTAATGACTGTGTCCTGCATGCGGGTCAACACCGCCGCCCGCTTTGTTCTTCAATGCCATCTGCAGTTGATGTGCCGCGCTCGTTGCCACGATGTCGCCCGGATAAACCGATCCGTCGTTGGCGATCACCGTCCAGAACTGGTCTTGGTATTCCACGCGCACGGGCACGCGGTCGAAGTGGTCACCGTTTTGCTGAAAGACGTAGAACTCCACTCCTTCCTTGGCCACGGCATCGACCGGCAGCACGATTCGTTTTTCCCATCGCTCGACGGGAACGTGCAGCTGCATCCGCTGGCCCGGTTTGTACCGCCAAGTGAGAAATCGGTGTCCGTCGGTCGTTTTGCCGGAATGCACAACCTCGTTGTGCAGCCTCACGTAGAAATTCAGCGCACGCGATTCCGGCTCGACTTCGTTTTCGACGTAAACAGTTTTTAGTCCCTTGATCATTTTCGGCTGCTCGCTGTTATCTTCGCGTGATGCCGTCAGCTCCCACTCCTCACGAGTAGCCCTTTGCAGTTCGTCGTCGTCGTGCTCAAATGCACGGCCCTGGACGTACAATTCGCTGTAGTCCATCAGCCGGCAAAGCGATCCGCCAGCCTCCACGTACTGGCCCGACTTAACGCTCAGTTTTCGGACGGTAAAAGGATCACGCTTCTCCATCGCCTCGGCCGCATTAGCGTTTTTTGGATACTCCGGAGCAACAACAGTCACAGCCGCCACTAATTTTTTCTGTTTGCGGATGTACGCCACCTGATCGGGCGTTAGTCCGTGCAGTAATAGGCTTTGCTCTCGTGCGTTGAGCACGGCCTCGATCTTTTGCTTTTCGTACTGACGTTCAGTCATTCGCTTACCGGCGATCAACCCGGATTCAACGATCGCTTCGATTCTTTTGATCTCGCGCAGTTCAACGTCCAATTCTTCCACGGAGCGTAAGAACTCGCTTTGAGCCTGAACCAACTCCTCGTGTGTCAGCCGCAAGTCAAAAAGCGGCTGGCCTGGTTCGACCGCTTCGCCCTCAATCGGATAAACGCGTGTCACGCGACCGCCCAGCGGCGCAGTGACTTCAACTTCTGAGCGCCCCGGTCGCCCAATTACAATCGCGGGAAAAGCAACCGTCCGTACAAAGAGTTGCAGTTTAATAGCGGCGGTTTGTAGCCCGATGTTCTTGCGCGCTTGCGGGCTAAGTTCAAGCGAACTAGCCTCATCGTGGCCGGCATGCGCTTGCGCAGCGTGGTCGTCGTGACTGTCATCGGGACCGCCATCGTTTTCGTTGGCGGACGAATCTGCCAGCGCCAACAGTTCGTCTGCCCAGGGCAACCATTGGTTGCGAAAGACAACAACGAGCGCGATAGCCGCAGTGATTGCTCCGATAAGGAGGGCCCATTTCAAGAAGGGCCAGCTAATCGTCAGAAATCTGAGTTTCGTTGTTTTGGTGGTCATAGGTTGTCTTCCGCTAATGAGAGAATCTAAGACTGGGCGCGAGTGCATCGAAAGGCAAATCGCGGCGCATGGTCGGCTTAGGGACGACGCATGTGCAGAATCGCGCTGATTAGCCGCCGATGAGCCCGGGCATTTGGCTCAAAAGATTTGAATTTAGAGCAGCAAAGCGCGCAGCGCAAGGTACAGATGTGGTGGCCAAGCAGCGACGCCCGAGAGTGGAGACGCGCTCGTATTCGATACTTCAGATGTCGGAACAACCACACAACAGCCAGGAAGACAAAGTAAGTTAAATTGATCGCCAACCGCCACGGTATCGTCCGGCGACGATTCGATACGAGCGAATGTACACTTTCCCTCTTCGCATACTTGCGGTTTGTCGTGGGGTTTTTCAGGTGTCCGATTGTCTTGATCCGCATCGTGGCGATGTGAACTGCACGGACAATTACGGGCGGTCGCCTTGGTGTCTTCATCGTTATATTCGCCCGAGTGCGCGTGATGAATGCAGCAACCAAAGGCAGCGTGCAACAGCACAAGCGTTGTCAGGAGAATAGTGAATAAACGGTACATCGGATCAGAGAACTATTTCTCGTTGGCGTTCTTTAGAGAAAGCAGTAAGCCCCCGCCTTGCGCCGGTTAAATACTCGTGAAGTTCAACAGCCGTCCGCTCGTCGGCTATATTTCTCATTCTGTCGTACGGTTGCGGTCGTGGCAACCCTGACGAACTCTAGGATAATCGTCGGCGTGCAACCGCTTCTGAAGTCTAGCTTGTTTCCTTCGATCATTCTTTTAAATCGGCCACAAATCTACGGATAGCGTCGGCCACGTAGAACGGAACCATTTGGTTTGATAGCACTCCGGCACATCGCCGGGAACTAAAAAGCGGCGAAATTTGGGCGCCGTCACTTCTTCATTTGAGAGAGGCTTTTATGCAACGTGAAGCCTTCGATGTATTTCACGGCTGACCACAGCTGTTCGAGCGAATCCATATATTCCAAATTGGCTTGAAACAATGTCCGCTGGGCTGTCAGCAGGTCGACGTACGGTACTTCACCGGCCTCAAAGCCTTGCGTTACTAGGTCAATCGTTTGCTTAGCGTTTGGCAGTATATCATCGGCGTGCTTTGCGACCGTCAATCGGGCATCGGCATAATTTTGAAATGCGCTGGCGAGCCGCTGTTGCAAGAGAAATTCGAGGCGATGCAGTTCTTGCTCCGTGGCGACAATTTCCGCTTCCGCGCGGTGAATGGCGCCCTGGTTGCGGTTCCGAGATGGAATCGGCAGTCCCACGGATATTCCCGCGACCATGTCATCGGCTTCCGTGTCGTATTGGACTCTAAGTTCGGCATCCCAGTTGGGGCTGGCCTTGGCCAATTCACGCTGCAATGTCCGTTGGGCGCGCTCAATGTCGACAGTGGCTGCTGCCAGTTCGGGGCTGTCGTTGAGCACGTATTCGAGTGAAGATTGCCAGTCGAGTGTCGGCAACGCTGAGTCGATATCGCCCTCGAGAGGTCCTCGCGGGAGGTCCGCGTTGCCGACGACCGCGGCCAGCGCCCGCCATGCTGCGATGTGCCGGTTTTTAGTTTTTCGCAGGGCGAGCTCTGCACGAGCGGCTTCGACGCGGGCCTGTAGCACGTCGATCCGTCGTCCTTCTTTCGCTTGTAGTAATTTTTCGGCAACCTCGGCGGCCTCCTCGGCGATCCCGACGAGTTTCTCGGCGGACTCAAATCGCCGTTGTGCGATCAGGGCGCGATAGAATTGAGTCCGTACGTCGGTCAAAACGCGGAGCCTTTGCGCCTCCCATACCTGTTGGAGGCGAACGATCTCGCTTTCCGCGGCGGCCTGCGAAAGTTGGAGTTTGCCCGCGGTGACAAACGTCTGGGCAACATACAGGCCCTGCAATCCTAAACTGCCTGCGTGGCCGATATCGTCGGCGACATAGCCCGCGGTCGGATTAGGGTGAAGGCCGGCCTGCAGCCAATCGCCGCGCGCAGCGTCAATCTTCGCGCGGGCTACGCCCAGCGAGGGATTGCTGCGGATCGCGATTCGTTCGAGCTCCTCGAGGTTTAGCTCTGCTGGCAATGCTGTCGGCGGGCGAGAGAGTTCCTCGGGTGGCTGCGGTGCTTCGAAGTCGGCCGGCTGCGCGGTCGCCAGCACAGATTTATCGATCTGTGGCACGGCTTGTCCCGGCCACATGCGACCCGGTATTCCGGCGACCGGCCCGCGTCCTGCGTTCCAATTCGACGTTGGCACCGGCGGCGCCGGGGGCTGGATCGCACAACCCGTCAAAGTGGCGACAAATATTGCCAAAATAATTCGCATCAGCAATCGGCCAAAAGTTTCCTCAGCTGAATTCGCAAGAATTCAGCCCATTGTGTTGCCCGTCTGAATTCCCGCGAATTCAGCAATTAAGCTGGCACGCTAGCAATCAGCCGCACACCGCGCAACCTAACGGCGGATGTCTGCAGTATCGGAAAACTTTGCGCAATCGGATTAGTTTAATCACCGGCAAGAAAATGCGGCGGTCAAACTAATTTGGTCTGGCCCGGTATGGCGTGTTTGGATGGTGGCCGGCCGCCATCCCAGCTTAGGTCTTTCGGGAACAAGTCGAGCTTTGACTTGTTGGTTGCGAAGTCCCAGGTCACCCGCTGGCCGGTGTAAGCGGCCATGCGGCCCATCGCCGCCGTCAGCGAGCTAGCAGCCGTATCCTTCAATTCGACGATCGGCTTGCCCGCGCGGATCGAATCGACCAAATCCTTGTGTTCCTGCCGGTAAGCATCGCTGATCTTGCCGGCCATCGACCAGACTTGTTTGCCGTCATAATCGACGATTTTCGATCCGCCGTTCCCCGCCCCGATATAGCAAATCGCCTTGCTGCCGTAGATAACATTCCCATTGTCACCGCGTGTGCCGGGAATCTGGCGGCACATGAACGACAGCACTTTGTTGCCGGGGTAAACGTAATCAAGACTGACACTGTCCCACATTTCGCTGTCAGCGGGACGTGTGAAGCGGCCTCCCGAACCGTAGACGCTCTCGGGCGGCCCGCCCATCACCCAGTTCATCGCGTCAATGTTGTGCACGGCTTGTTCGGTGATTTGATCGCCCGAGAGCCAAATGAAGTGCATCCAGTTGTTGAGTTGGTATTCCATGTCGCTCATTCCGGGCCGCCGATTGCGGTACCAAATGCCGCCGGAACAATACCGGGTCGTCGCGCTGATGATGTCGCCGATGGCGCCGTCTCGAATTTGCTGCACCGCGCCGACGTAGTTCACTTGCCGGCGATACTGCGTTCCCGTCACGATGGCCGTTTTGTTTTTAACGGCCGCGTCGTGCGCCGTGAGACAGACTCGGTATCCGGCCGGATCAACGCAACTCGGTTTTTCGGCGAAGACGTGCTTGCCGGCTTTCACGGCCTCGGCAATATGGTACGGGCGGAATCCGGGCGAGGTCGTCAGCAGCACAAGATCGACATCGGGATCGTCGAGGATTCGCTTGTAGGCGTCCAGTCCCGTGTGGATCTTGGCGTCTTTGACGGAAACCTTGTCGCTATGCCGTTGCGTGAGCCCCGACAGTTTGGAGGTGCAATTGTTGCGATAGAGGTCGGCCATGCCAATCAGCCGCACGTTGGAGTTGATCGACAAATTGTCGTTGATCGCCCCGCCGCCGCGTCCGCCGGACCCGATGACCGCGATGTTGACCATTTCGCTAGCCGACTTACTGTCCGCTTTTTCGGCGAACGATGGCGTTGCGCCAATCCCGACCGCCAGCGCCGCGGAGGCCGCTGCGCCGGTGCTGAGAAACTCTCTGCGATGTTGGTGGGTCTTTGGGTTGTTGCTGTCGTTGAGCATGAGAATATCTCTCCGGTGTGAATTATGCTTTTGAGGGCAGTTTTCGTTTGACGCCAAACCTAAAGGGTCGGCCTTTCCGGTCGTCGCGGTCGGTTGTTGCTGCGCCAGACTATCAGGCACAGAGTGGCCGACGGTCTTCGGCAAAGCATTAGTGTAAATCCCGCGAGGCAATTCGGCAAGAATTGCGGAACCTCTGGACAATTGAGCGGTTAAAATACATGGTATGCTATGCGCCGCCGGGACGGGCATGGATTGGGAAAGGCAGTTTATGAATTGCGGAAGGCGACCTCGACGTCGCGGACTCGCACCGCTTGAATTGGTGCTGGCGCTGCCGCTGATGCTGTTCGTCATGGCGTTGTTCATCAATGCGGGCACTTCCGCAGCCTGGAAAGTTCGGGCCCAGGGCGTCGCCCGCGACGCGATCTGGCGGACAAGATGGCCCCGCAACGAATCCGTGCCCAAGCCACAGCCCGCTAGTTGGCCGCGGTCGGC
>JAYGDO010000100.1:0-3601 GCA_046582885.1 Pirellulales bacterium
CCGCAGGCCGAGAGAGGCTTTAATGAAACCGCTCGACAGCAATTCGAACAGAGCTGGTGCCACGGGCGACCCGGGTCGATTGAGACGGTTTTGATAGCAGTTGAGATACGCCGGGACGAGGTTCGGATTTGGCAAGGGTGGAAATCGGCGCTTGCAAGGATGAGAATGCAGGCTGTTTACGCGGGTTCGCCACGGGCCTGCAACAGACACCCGGACCTCGCGCGAGATGCCGATGGCAAACCCGTCACCAGACCACCTGATGTTGGTCAACGAGTCACTGCGGCAGCGTTACGAGGCGTCATGGGTGGTGGGAACGCCCGAGCCAATTTCTGAGTGCCTTTCCGGGGCCAACGCAGCCGAGTTCCTGCCGACGCTTGAGGAACTGGTACACATTCAACTCGAGTTTGCCTGGAGGATCCATACAGTGGGCACCGGGCCGCGTCCGGTGGCCGTCGAAGCACTGCTGGAGGAGTTTCCCGTCCTGGGCGACGACGCCGTGCTGTCGCGACTGCTCCGCCAGGAATACCACTGTCGTGAACAGGCGGGCGACTCTCCTTCGGCGGACGACTATCGAGAGGCATTTCCCGGCCTCGGCCTCGACCAACTGGCCACGGCTCCCGGTAAGTCCGTGGGACCGAAGGTGTCGGATGATACGGCGGAGGAAGTGGCACTAGGTGACCAAGCCACGCTGCGGCCAGCTGCCGGTAACGATCGGTTCTCCCCCACTCGGGAGGACGCCACGCTGAACATGCCGGCAGGGCACGGTGAGGACAAAGACGACACGCGCTGCAGTACGAGGCTCGCGCCGCCGAATGACGATCCGAATCCGCAGCTTTCTGAGACCCTGGGGCCGCTCGATCCGGTCGCTCGACAGTATCAGCAGGCGATTTCGAAAAACTTTGGCCAGTACGAGTTGATCGAGGTTATCGGCAAAGGCGGTATGGGTATCGTGCACAAGGCGCGCGACACGAAACTCAACCGTACCGTCGCCCTGAAAATGATCCTCGCCGGGCGGTTTGCCGACACCGATGAGGTCAAACGGTTTTATGCCGAAGCAGAGGCGGCCGCCAAGCTGCGGCATCCGAATATCGTTGCCGTTCACGAATTTGGCGAAGCCGCCGGTCAGCATTTCTTTTCGATGGACTACATCGAGGGCGACAGTCTCGCGGAGTTGGTTCGCGCGAATGCGCTTGCACCTGCCAAGGCCGCGGAAATGGCCAAGAAAATCGCCGCCGCGATGCACCACGCGCATTCGGAAAAAATATTGCACCGCGACCTGAAGCCGTCAAATGTTTTGCTCGACGGCGATGACGAGCCGATGATCACGGACTTCGGGTTGGCAAAGCAAGTCGAAGGGCAATCGCAATTGACGATGTCCGGAACCATTCTCGGCACGCCCAGCTACATGCCGCCGGAACAAGCATCCGGTCAACTGGAAAAAGTCACGGTCGTCAGCGACGTCTATTCGATCGGCGCGATTTTGTACGAAATGTTAACCGGCCGGCCGCCGTTTCGCGCGGCGAACGAAATCGAGACGTTGAAGCAGGTGCTCGATACCGAACCGGTTGCCCCGCGGATGTTGAATCCGGCTGTGCCGGCGGATTTGGAAACGATTTGTTTGAAGTGCCTGCAAAAGGAACGGGCGGCCCGTTATGCAACGGCGGAAGAATTGGCGGACGAGTTGGGGCGTTTTCTGGCGGGCGAACCGATTCTGGCGCGGCCGATCGGTTTGCCCTCGCGGGCCTGGCGCTGGTGCCGCCGCAATCCAAAGATCGCCTCGCTGGCCGCGCTGGCGGTGTTGGGTTTCGCCACGGCGTTTGCCGCGACGACGATCGGATACGTGACGGCTTCCCGTGCACTGACGCGGGCCGAACAAAGTTTGAACCAGTTACGGATCGCCATCGACCGGCTCTACACGCTGGTAAGCGAAACCGAGTTGCTCAACGAACCGGGAATGCAGTCGTTCCGGAAACAACTGCTGTCCGAAGCCCGCAACTTGTATCAGGAGACGCTGAAGCAGCAGGGGGACAATCCAACGATCCGTCGCGAACTGGCGCTGTCGCACTTTCGTCTGGGCCGCATTATGAGGGATCTGGACGATCCCGATTCCGCGCTCGAAACGCTCGAGACCGCGCGCGAAATGCAGCGGCAGCTGGTCGAAGCCAATCGGACTGCCGAGCGGCTCGCCGAATTGGGAGACACACTGAATCTCATCGGCGAAGTCATGGAAGGGCAGAACCGGTTGACCGAGGCGTTAGGTCTCTACGACGAGGCGATTCGGATCCGCGAGTCGGTGGTCAAGCACGCGCCGAAAAACGTGGGATATGCCCGCAAGCTGATCAATGTCTATATGAACAGCGGCCTCATCGAAAGGAAGATTGCAGAAAACTTAGAGGATGCAGACGCAAAACAAGAACGATACGAAGGCGCGCTGACACGAGTTGAAAAGGCCCAAGAGCGACGCCTTACGTTAGTGAATATTTGGCCAAGCGACCAAAAAATGCGCCGTGATTTGGCGAGGGGATTTTTTAACGTCGGCAACATTGCCACACACATTGAACGGGTCGACGTTGCTTTGAAGAATCTAAATAGCGCGGTCGAGCAGTTTGATATTATTCTTGAGCAAGAGCCGGATAACCTGGAATGCCTATATCTTCGAGCGCTGTGCAGCTGGCGGTTAGGCGATGCGACTTGGGATACAGTAAAACCACAGGTGGCGCAAAATAGCTATCTAGACGCTCAGCGGAGGTTTGCGCAACTTGCCGAGGAAAACCCGGACGTCCACAAGTATCAGGGAATGCTCGCCGGTGCACTAATCAACCAAGGCTATCTCTATTCGGAATGCAAACACGCTGCAGATGCACTGCGAGTATTTAAGAAGGCGCACGAAATTCTGGAGCCACTCGTAGAGAAGTTTCCTCTACCAGACTATGAATACAACCTGCAGACGGTACTCGCCGAGATTAAGAGTCTCGAAACCAAACTGGGTGCTGATTCTACCGATGATGCCAATTCTGGCAGCTAGGCGGCCTATTCTTTCGCGTGTATTTGATCGCCGGCGGATTGGATGTTTCCCCGCCAAATATGTGATAGCAGTCGATTGGGCTAAATCGTCCTATCAGCCGCAACCGATAGTGACGACTAGAGTTGTGATGCTGTTGTATCGTCTGCAAGTGTATCCGCGGTCAGAAGGGCCACCCGTCATGCCTCCGGTTAATGTTTTCGGAATCCGACTAAGTTTCTCCGTCGTTTGCCTGTTCTGCTGCACCATGCTGGTGTCTGCTGCACCGGCGACTGCGCAGAGCGACGAGGGGCCGCAACCCTCTGTCGATCTTGCCGAGCCTTTGAAGGTTGCCGAAGCTGGCGACGATGAGCAAGACGAAAAGCAGCAAGATGACCTTGAGGCCGAGGTTCGGCTAACGGCGCTGCAGCCGCCTGCCGAACAACCAGTTGTAACCCCACGGCTGCCGACACGTTCGTCTCGCATTCGGCTAGCGAGGGTGCCGAGTATGTTCGGCGATTTCTTTGCGCCGCCCACACAATTTGCGTTTTCGCGGGCAGGTGATGGTCTTAAGGAGTCGGTTAGCGGTGTGTTGCCTTT
>JAYGDO010000101.1:0-4953 GCA_046582885.1 Pirellulales bacterium
AATGGGACTAGGGGCTGCAAAACGCGCCGTTCAACTTTTCCAAGGTTTTGCCGCAGCTCGTGGGTAGTGGGAGCGGGTGGCCGCAATTCGGATTGCTCAATCCACGGCCATGCGGGCTTAGTGTGACGATCGACGACCGCCTTTTTTTTGGCCTGCGGATCCGGATCTTGTGCCGCCGCGACGGTGTCCGCAGGCTCGCCAACAGCAAGGAAGCCGCTCGCTGTCTCTTCTGATTCGGCCAACAAATCCCAGCTAATTCGCCAGCCGGCCGTCATGGCAACCAATCCGGCAGCTGCCAGAATCAGCAGGCGAAAACCGGTTGCCGGACGCAGCGCTTTGACGATGATTAACCACGGTAAGTAGTCTTGCCAATCGAATGTGCGGACGGGTTGGAGCGAGTCGGGGCGGTTAGTGGCGTCTTCCATAGAGGCGATCCTGGATGGCGGAAGTGACGGGACAAAACGACGTTTCAAACCGCCGAAATGGCCAAACAAAGCGCCAGCATTATAAGACCGCCATGCGGCGAGAAACAACCGGAAAGCCGCTTCGGTGGCGGACTTTCGATAATCGTGGAGGAGCCGCCCGCCTTAATTCGCCTCTTCGCGGTACAGCTCTTCCCCCTCATCCATCGCCGTGTGGGGCAAGCTGTATTCCTCGTTTAACCAGCGACCGAGGTCAACTTGGCGGCAGCGCTCGGAGCAGAACGGCATGGCCGACGACAGGTTCGATTCGAAGGCACTGCCGCAGATTGGACACATTACGCGGCTCATGGCATATCAGCGAGGACTTGTGTTTTGCGTTCCTATTGGGTCCTAGCCCAAATCCTTCAGTATGCCGGTGCTGTCTGCAAACTTGTCAGCGCGAACTCCCATGCGATGGGCGAGCGACAAATAAAGATTTGTCAGCGGCGTATCGTGTGGATATTTGATATGCCGGCCGCCGCGAAGCGTGCCGCCACCCCCGCCCGCTAAGAGGATCGGCAAATCCTCGTGGCGATGGCGATTTGGATCGGCGATACCGCTGCCGTAAAAGACCATCGAATTGTCCAACAGCGTGCCGTCCCCCTCGTTGATATTGGCGAGCTTGTCGAGAAAGTATTTCAACAGCGACACGTGCAGGAGATTGATTTTGGCCAGCGAATCCAGTTTGCTTTTATCGTTGCCATGATGCGATAGGCTGTGATGGCCCTGGCGGACACCGATATTGGCATAGCTGCGATTGCTGCCCGCATTACCGTACATGAACGACAGCGCCCGCGTCGAATCGGTTTGCATAGCCAGCACCATCATGTCCAACAGCACCTTTACATGCTGTTCGAACTCGCGCGGCACACCTTCCGGGCGCGGATAGTCGGCCGCTTCGATTTCACCCGGTTCGAGTTTTTGGGTCTCGGCCAGCTGTCGTTCAATCTGTCGAATGGCGTGCAGGTACTCGTCCAACTTTTGCCGGTCGGTGGAGCCAAGCTTGCGGTGCAGCGACTTGGCGTCGTCGAGCACAAAGTCGAGGATGCTCTTGCGATCCTCGTTGCGCTCGGCCAGCTGTTTCTTTTGCGCTACCGAGTCACCACCGCCGAACAGCCGGTCGAAGACCGCGCGAGGATTGATTTCTTTCATGATCGGCGATGTTTTGTTTCGCCACGACATGGCCGACGAATAAACACAGCTATAACCGCTGTCGCACGAGCCTGCTTGGCGGCTCGGCTCGATTCCAAGCTCCAACGAAGGCAGTCGCGTCTGGTTGCCGATTGCCTGTGCGATCAGCTGATCGATTGATGTGCCGTTGCGAATGTCTTTGCCGCCAGTTTTGTGCGGATGAGCGCCGGTGAGGAACGACGCGAGACAGCGAGCGTGATCGCCCGGTCCGTCGCCGAGCGACCGGCCACCGTTAAGCGTCAGGCCGCTGAACATCAGGATTTGTTGGCGATATTCGGCCAGCGGCTTGAGTGTCGCGGGCAACTCTTTCAGTTCGCCGGTAGAACCGGGCCTCCACAGGTCCATGTTCTTGCCGTTGGGCACGAAAAAGAAAGCGGCCCGCCGCGGCGGCTTGGCCGAATCGGCCGGCGCGGCCAACCCGCGGTTCGGCATCATCGCCTCGAGCCACGGCAATCCCACTGCGACACCGAGTCCGCGGAGCACCGTACGTCGTGAAACGGTTAAATTTTTACTCATTGTCAGCCTGTCGATTTGTCCGGTACGAGCCCGGCACCCCGTTTTTTGAAAAATCCTGTCCGCATCTACTTTGCACGACGGCGTTGAAACGCGTCGCTGTTGATAATTTCGATCACCAGGGATGAAAATCTGTGGTCGTTTTTTGCCGCTGCGCTACAAATATCGTCAATTACACAGCGATCATAGTATTCTACCCCTCGACCAACGGCATAGGTCAACATTTTTTCGGCAAAG
Organism: Pirellulales bacterium; assembly: GCA_046582885.1. Taxonomy (GTDB): domain Bacteria; phylum Planctomycetota; class Planctomycetia; order Pirellulales; family UBA7805; genus JAYZEI01. The sequence continues at coordinate 2,403 of JAYGDO010000101.1, forward strand.
CACCGCACAAATTGCTCGCGGAATTTCGTTTGCAGTAGTTTTTTTAGGTCGTTCGCACCCCTAAACGATTCGCCTGCGGGCAATTTTCCGGAAGCGTCAATCTCGAATTTTCCATCTTTTTCGCGCCAGGAGCCAACCGCATCAAAATGTTCCATGGCGAACCCGAGAGCATCCATCTGCGCGTGGCAAACTGAGCACTTCGGACTCTGGCGATGTACCTCGAGTCGTTCGCGGAGGGACGCGGAACTGCGCGCTTGTTCGGTTTCATTGAGTTCGGGCACATCCGCTGGCGGATCGGGCGGCGGCGTGCCCAGGATGTTCTCCAAAATCCACTTGCCGCGTTTGACGGGTGAAGTCCGCGTCGGGTTCGATGTCACTGTCAGCACACCAGCCTGAGTCATAACGCCGCCGCGGGGATGGTTGTTGCCCAGCGACACGCGGCGAAAGCCGTTGCCATTTACCGGACCGATTCCATAGTGTTTCGCCAGCCGCTCGTCGGCGAAAGTGAAATCCGCGGCGAGCAGTTCCAAAATATTGCGGTCCTCACGCACGATCGCGTCAAAAAACAGTACCGCTTCGCGATACATCGAATCCCGCAATTCGTCCGAGTAAGTTGGAAATCGTTCCTCGTCGGGCTGCGCCATCTGAAGATTGCGCAGGCCGAGCCACTGCGTGGCAAAGTTTTCACCCAAACCGCGCGACCGCGGGTCGGCCAGCATCCGGGAGAGTTGAGAGTCCAGATTCTTCCGCAGGGTTCCCTCGCGGGCCTCGCGCAACAGGTCGTCGTCCGGCATGCTGCTCCAGAGGAAATACGACATCCGTGTGGCCAGTTCGTACTCACTGAGCAGTCGCGGCCCCTTATCCGCCGCGGGATCAAGTTCGACTTTGAACAGAAAATTGGGTGAAACCAGGATTGCCCGCAAGGTCACGGCCAGCGATTGTTGAAAATCGCCTTTCCGCTGAAAGATGGCCTTGCCTAACTCAACCAGCCGCGCGACTTCTTCGTCGGTCGCCGGTCGCCGGAACGCCCGCGAGGCAACGCGGCGAAGTATCTGTTCAGCCGCTTGTTGCGGTTGGGCATTTTCTCCAGGCTGTACAAAGAAGACACGTTTGGCGACTTTCGATTCGCCGGCCGGCCGTTCGCGTTTGGGGCCGACAACTTCAAACTGATGCACCGCCATATTGCGGTCGCGTTCGGCAGGATCGTCGGCTTCGGGGCGATAGAAGTCGTTGATAAAGCTGATTGCGATGCGATGATCGCCTTTTTCGAGCCGCAGCGAATGTTCGTGCTGCTCGATTTTTCCGTGGCTTTTGATTTCGAACACCTGCACACGCCGGCCGTCAATCGACAGCGCCATCTTGACCCGCTCAGCACCGGCCTGATCAGCCTCGGCGTGCACTCGGATCAGGTATTCTCCGCTGGATGCGAAGGCGTGCTGCGTCAGCACGTCGCCGCGGCTGTACAGCCATGATGCGCCGCCGCGGCGCCGGCCATTGCCAACGATCCGCAACCGGCCGCCGCCCAGCGCGACGCTCGGGCCGGCCTCGGGCGAGAGTTCGGCGAGCATCTGGTCGGTGACTTGCTCGGCTGCGGCTAGATACTTTTCCATCAGAATCGGCGGCAGTGTCAGTACGTCGCCGATATTGTCAAAACCGTAGCCGACATCGTCTGCTGGAAAGTCGTCGGGCAACTGAAAATCGACGCCGATCAAATCGCGCACCGTATTTCGGTATTCGGTGCTGTTGAGCCGCCGAATGGTGACGTATCCCGGGTCGCGGGTCGCGTCGCAATCGACGTAGTTGAGTGAATGATCGAGCCAGCCGGCGATCGAATCGGCGAGTGCCGTCGCCGGTTGCTTCTCGTCTTCGGGCGGCATCTGCCGGGTTTTGAGCATGCGAATGACTTTCGTCCACCGCTTGCGGTCGCCGCGCAACGCGGCGAGCGACTTCTGCTGGTCGAGCCGCAATTCACTTTCCGGCTCTTCGCCTTCGTGACACTTAAAGCAGTGTTGCTTCAGAAAAGGAAGAAACTGCCCGTCAAAAAACTCAGCATCCGCAGCCGTTGAAGTTTTTTTTGTTTCTGCGGCATCCGGCGGTTGGGCGGCGGCCGGCAGCGGCGATTTGGATTGCGTCAACATGACAACGCCGAGCACAAATACGGCGGTCGCGCAGGCGTTGCCGGTCAGCAGTAAACCGCGGAAGTGCCTCATTCTCTTACGCCGGCTAGGGGGACGATCGTTGGTGGGATGTTCGTTCCCGGGGTTTGCCTGGGAACGAACCGCCGCCGCGGCTCCACCGCCAAGCACGATGCAAGCGGAGCCTGTTTTAGGTCGCCCCGGGTGGAAGCCTAGGAACAATAGTCCCTACTTGAAGTCTAGTTGATTCGCTGCCGATCAACAAGCGAAACGTTAAGATGATCGCGGATGTTACGGTTGGACAATGACTTTCATTAAACCGGATTCCTGGCCGTATAACCGATCAAACCAACCGGCCGCTTCGTCCAAGGAACTCCGCGCGGTGATTAACGGATCGGCGTCGATCTTCCCGCTCG
>JAYGDO010000198.1:0-12810 GCA_046582885.1 Pirellulales bacterium
AACGCCGCGGAAAGATGGAAAAAACAAGTGTTGTGTTTCGCGACAATAACCATCTAATGCAGATCATAGACCGAATCGTCTCAAAGGTTGGACGCCGCGTTGATGAGACATGTCCGATGGTCGACGCGCGGCTCTCCGATGGATCTCGTGTCAACGCCATTATTCCGCCTCTGGCCTTGGACGGCGCAAGTGTTTCGATACGTCGGTTTGGTTCGAATCCATTGAAGTTAGAAGACCTCCTGGAGTTCAAAGCCTTTACGCCTGAGATGGTGATGCTGCTGGAGGGCGTGATCAAGGCGAGGTTGAATTGCGTCATTTCCGGTGGCACGGGGTCCGGCAAGACGACGCTGCTTAACACCTTGTCGAGTTTCATTTCAAACGAAGATCGAATCGTCACTATTGAGGACGCGGCCGAATTGCAATTGCAGCAGGAGCACGTTGTCCGATTGGAGTCTCGCCCGGCCAATATTGAAGGCAAGGGCCGCATCTCCTCAACAGACCTGGTAAGAAATGCACTGCGGATGCGGCCCGAACGCATTATCATCGGCGAATGCCGTGGTCCGGAAACGTTGGACATGTTGCAGGCCATGAACACCGGGCACGAGGGCTCGCTGACGACGTTGCATGCCAATACGCCCCGCGACGCGATTGCTCGAATGGAGACGATGATAATGATGACCGGTGTGGAGTTGCCGATCAAAGCGATGCGGCAACAGATTTCTAGCGCGGTGGACTTGTTGATACAGACAAACAGACTCCAGGGCGGCGTCCGCCGGGTCACGCACATCACGGAGGTGGTCGGCATGGAGCAGGACACAATCGTCATGCAGGATATATACAACTACCGGCAGACAGGCATTGACGAAAGCGGCCGCGCCCGGGGCAACTTTGTAGCCAGCGGCATCCGACCGACATTTATGGATCGTTTGGAGTCGTGCGGGTTCAAATTGCCAAACAGTGCGTTTCAACAACGGGTCATGCTGGAAGATTAATGTCCTGACGAAAGCCAATACCGCAGCGCGACAGCCGTCCGGTTCCCATCGCATTCGACAATTTTTTCGGCAACAAAAAAATGAGTCCCTTACTAGTCACGATCGCAGCATTCGTCGGCGTTACCGCATTGGTCGGTGGCGTGGCCATGCTATTGTGGGGTGATGGTGACGAAAAACTGGAGAACCGCCTTTCACAACTGGCTTCTGAAAGGGAGGCTCCGGAGAAATGGCAGCTGCTAAAAGACGGTGTCCTGGACGAGTCCAAGAACACCCATAGCTTGATGGAACAAGTTAGCGAGAAACTCAGTCGGTTCAATTTGGTTTTTCAGCAGGCCGATACATCGCTCGACGCCGGGAAATTTGTGGTGATCTGTGGCGGATTGGCTGTTGTTGGTGGTGCTACCGTCGCCTTTGCGAAACTGCATCCCGCGTTCATTTTTCCAGCCGCCATTTGTGCGGGACTGCTGCCGTTGCTGTGGCTGGTCTGGCGGCGAAAGAGGCGGCTATCGAAATTCGAGTCGCAGTTGCCCGATGCCATGGAACTGGTGGCGCGGGCGCTGCGCTCCGGCCACAGTTTGGCTGCAGGATTTCAGTTGGTCGGCCAGGAGATGAGCCAACCGCTTGGAAAAGAATTCGCACAGGTCTTTGAAGAGCAAAATTTTGGCCTGTCACTGGATGAGTCGTTGCAGGCGATTGTCGACCGAGTTCCGCTGGTTGATCTTAAGTTCTTTTGCACGGCGGTTATCCTGCAGCGGCAAACGGGCGGTGACTTGGCGGAGATTCTCGACAAGATCGGCCGCCTGGTTCGCGAACGTTTTCAAATTCGCGGGCAGATCAACGCACTGACCGGCGAAGGCCGATTGTCGGGCGTTGTATTGCTTGCGCTGCCGCCGTTGTTAATGGCCGTCGTTTATTATTTAAACCCCGAATACATCAAGATCCTGTTTAAGTACGAGATGGGGCAAATAATGTTGTTCACCGCTGCCGTGATGCAAATCATCGGTGCGTTCTTCATAAAGAAAATTGTCAGCATCAAGGTTTGATCCGTGGAATTGCTCATCGCCGAAAGTCTGGTTTCTTTCAAAAAGATCTTGCCGTTTGCGATCTTCGGCCTGTTTACGGCTGCCGCCTGGTGGTTGTTGGAATCTCTCTCGATGGCAAAACTAAAAGCCGAACAGCGGCTGGAGGACTACAACGATCCACGCCGTCGCCGCATCCGGGAAGCAAACGTGGTCAAGAAGGAAAGTGGGTTTCGCAAACTATTGGAAAAGGCGAAACCGCTTGGCAAGCCGCTGCAGCCAAAGTCGGAAGAAAAACGGGGCAAGCTGAAAATGGAACTGGTTGCCGCTGGTTTTCGCAGCGAAACCGCAGCGACAGTTTATTTGGGTTGCAAAGTTGCGGGGTTGGCCGTTGGGTTGGCGATTGCTGGGGGAGTGGCCTTACTGACGACCGGCGTGAGTCAAGACTCGCTGATCCGCGTCATTATTGGTGGCGGCCTCGGTTTTTACCTGGCGACGTTCGTCCTGATGTTCTTGACCAAACGTCGAAAAGACCAAATTTTTTATGGTCTGCCGGACGCACTAGACCTGATGGTCGTCTGCGTCGAGGCGGGACTTGCGCTGGATCAGGCCATGCGCAAGGTTACCGAGGAGATGAAGAAAACGTCCGCAGTTATTTCAGACGAGTTTGGACTCTGCAATTTCCAGCTTCAAATGGGGCGGCCCCGATCTGAAGTGCTGCAGGATCTCGGGCATCGTACGGGAGTAGATGACTTGCGAGCGCTGGCCACGGTTCTGATTCAAGCGGACAAATTCGGTTCGAGCATCGCAGACGCTTTGCGAACGCAAAGTGATGCGATGCGGACGCGGCGTCGTCAGTTAGCCGAGGAAAAGGCTGCGAAAACGGCCGTCAAGCTGGTCTTTCCGCTTGTATTGTTCATTTTCCCCGGCATCTTCGTTGTGCTGGTAGGGCCCGCCGCGGTGCAAATGACGTACGAAATGGCAAAACATCTGGGCGGATGACCAATCTGAGACGCCCGTATTGCGCCCGGTTATCCCATCTTCCCCGCCGCAGCACATCTTAACGGTGTTTGTGTTGTTGGCTTAAGGTTTTCGGCTATTCGGCGCGGAGTTTACGTCACTCGGAGGTCGATACTCGAACTGCAAGTCCCTCTCGTCAGCCGTCCGCCGAGTGGGTGTACGTGGGCTACGGTGCCGTGTAGTGGACGGAGGAGGAATGACTTATGCGATTGCTGAGGCTAGCCACGGTTTTCACCGTTATGATCGCCACAGCCTCGTCCGCATCTGCCAATCCGCTGGCCGCGTTCTGGAGGGATTTCAGTAGGAGCTACCAACGCAATCGTTGCTGGCCACACCCTTTTGCCGAATTTGACAATTTCGCCGCCCGCCAGCCGGTTGCTTTGATGATCGATAACGGCTGGCGACTGCAAAATATCATCGGGACCCATCATTTTGAAACGAATCAAACGATTCTGAACGAGGCCGGGCGCCGACACATTCACTGGGTGTTAACGCAACCGCCTCCGCACCGCCGTGTCGTATTTGTTGAGCGTGGATTCACACCCGAGGAGACGGCCGCCCGGATGCGCGACGTGTTGAAGGTCGCACAGCAGTTTGTCGCTCCGGGACATCCGCCGCCGGTGCAGGAGACGCACATCGTCGCTCGCGGCGTTTCGGCGGATTACGTCAACAAAATCAACACCAAGTTTAAAGAATCAACGCCCGATCCACGGCTGGAAAATGCCGCGGGTAGTGGTGGCCAGGAATAACAAGAGCCGAAGGGGTTTCCATTGCGAAAGGAATCGCTGTTTGCGTTTGTCGCGGTGCTTGCCGTATGCCTGTCAGGCTGTGCGGCGAAGTTTGAATCGGCGCAAAAGTCAGACGACGGCGTTCATGCTTCCGACCTCCAGCGTTACGCCGAGCAGCAACGCGGTCGTAGTCATTGGTTTGGCAGCACCGAAAGCCGGTCCGGTCGGCAGCGGGTGCCGGCGACGAACCAGGACTCAGTCGCAGTCAATCCATCGACCGCACGAACAGCGCAAGCTCCGCCGAGCGATTCGCCGTACCAGGTGAACGAGTCCGGCCCTCCGTCGCCGCAGTTACACATCGAATGGGGTAGGCAACTGGAGCGTGCGGGTGACGCCCAAGGCGGTTCCGCACATTTTAAAAAAGTGCTCGCTTTGGAACCGAAAAACCTGGATGCGCTGTTGGGTATAGCACATCTGATGGACCGGCAGGGCCAATTTCAACGCGCCGTCCACTACTATGAGATCGCAACCCGCGATCATCCGCAAGTTCCAGCCGTGTTCAATGATCTGGGACTGTGCCTCGCACGCATGAATCAACTTGAGCAAGCGGTGGGGCCTTTGAGTCAAGCAGTGGCATTAGATCCGCAACGAAAGCTATATCGCAATAACATTGGCACGGTCTTGGTCGAATTGGGACGCGTCGATGAGGCGTTGGAACACATGCTCGCCGTGCACGGCGAGGCGATCAGCCACTACAACGTTGGTTTCTTGCTGCAACGCCGCGGTCAACCGCGAATTGCCGCCGAGCACTTTGCGCGGGCGGCGGCGATTTCCCCCTCGTTCGCTGCGGCTCGCAAGTGGGCCGATCAACTCGACAGTCGGGTCGACCGGCAACCGCAGGTTCATTCGGTATCGCACCCGGTCGTTCATGACGGTGGGCGGTAGGTCGGATCCGGGGCTTACGTCTTCCTGCTGTCGCGGGTTGCGGTTTATTTCTCTCCGCGTCGTCGACTTGCCCGTTATCTGCCGGGGGACTGAAGGCGAAACCTCCTGTATCGGCGATGTCGTATTTCCCGCCGAAACTGCCGTGTTGTTTTCTCGGAACAGAAGGTGATAAGAAGGTCTGGCCACGGACTTTAATTTTCCGCTGTGACCGGCGGGCGAAGCTGCAATTGTTTTTCTTCCCAACCTAACTGCCTCGCGATGGCTGCCGGGTATTCCCAGCCTTCTTTGCCTTGTTGATAGATGATAACCCGCGAACGCTCGACCGCCATCGCCACCGCCTGTGGCAAGTCGAGTGTCTTGCGAACGTTCAGGAAGAATGGCCCCGCGCGGTGGGTCTTGGGCAACCCGTGCAAATCGAGTCGCTTGACATTCGGCTCAAACAAGGAGGCATACAGCGCCACGCCGGCCATGCGATTGTGGCCTTGTAGCCACAACGGTGTCTCCTTGAAACCTTTGAGCGATCGTAGTGTCTGGATCGAGCGCCGCACATCCCACACCCGCATGCCGTCCAGCGTTTGGCCGAGCAACGCAAACCGCCGCCGGTGCTGCGTTTGTTTGAAGTTGTCCTGGTTCCAAGCCGTCGGACCAATGCCGCGCGGCGGGACGTAGGCCATCGCCCATTTGAAGGCCTGATGCATGCGGCGTTCAGATTCAAACGATTCCTTGTCCGCCTCGGGCAGGGACTCTCCTTTCAGTTCCGCCTCGAATCCCACTCGCATCGCCGCAAGAAACTGATCCCAACTCTTTTGGTTCAGCACGTTGACCACTACCAGCGCATTGTTTTCAACGTCCTCGCGGTGTACGAGGTACAACCGCAATCGGATATGCGATTGGCTCTCAAAGTCGTATGCCCCAAAACGCAGCCCGTGCCGTTGAACGGACCAGGCCTCTGTAGCCCCTGGATTGTCCGATCGATCCGGCCAGCCCCGGAACGACTTTTCTTTTAGTGCCTGCAGCCAATCGTTGCGGAGCGACTTCCAATGCGATTCGGACTCCGGTTGCTTCGGCGTGGCGGCAGCGACAAACGACTCGTGGATCGTGGTATTTGTTTCGTCGTCAGGCAGTTTTTCGAAGACCTTTAACTGCGACGGTTCGAAGAACTTGTCAGCGACTTTTTCAATCAGGGAGTTGTCGCCTTTTAGATAATGATTGAACCAGCGGAAGGCGTGCACCCTCAATTCTTGCGTGTCCTTGTGCGGCCCGGCGGTGATGTGTAGTGCGAGTTTGGATTTCGCGTCGTACAGATCGTAAACCTTGCGGACCCTGGCGTGCGTCCGGATGACGCCTTCCAGTGGAAAAATGCCGTCGTTGTCGGTATTGCTGATCAACAGTGGTCGCGGTGCAACCAGCGCGGCGACCAGCGGATAGTCCCATCGATATGTGTTGACCATAAACATGCAATCGCAATGCCCTTCCACCGTGCCATCGACGACGTGATTCTGTAAATCGGTGATGCCCGCTACCGGAACCGCGCATTTGATCCGTTCGTCAATTGCCGAAATCCACCAACTGTACGCCCCGCCGCCACTTCGACCGGTCACACCGATTCGCTCAGCGTCAACTTCCTCCCGGGTCTGCAAGTAATCCAGCGCTCGAATGCAATTCCAGGCCTCAACGCCGGCGGGGGTGTAGCCGCGGTTGTGCCACCACCACATATCGTGTCGATATGTGCCGTGGTGAATCGCCTCGATTTCGCCGAGCTGTAGTGAATCGATCGTCAGGCAAACATAGCCGTTCCTCGCGAACCAGCTTCCATGGTGGTGGTAATGCACTTTATTGCCGTAGCTGACGCCGTCTTTTTTAACACCGCCGTGACCGCAGACGTACAAGATAGCAGGCAGTGGCTTTTCGACCTTCTTCGGCCGATACAGATTTGCGGTCACAAACAGTCCCGGCCGGGATTGGTAATGTATTTGCTCGACAATAAAATCTTCGCGTTCTGTTTTGTTGGTAATTGACGCATTTAACTCCGTCCGCGGCGGCAGGGGGTCGAGGCCCAGCATCTCCAACAGCTGCCGTCGGTATTCGCCGCGTTTGCTTTGCCAGTCTTCGAGCGTGTCGATGTCGGCGAGGCAATCTTCGCGGAGCCGTTCGGTTTGGGCTTTGAAGTATGCGGCAAGCATCTGATCGCCGCGGGCGGTGTCGATCTTTTTGATAGGGGGAGGATTGCCCCAGACCGTAGTCGCGAGGACCGAGGTGTAAAGCCAGGCAAAGATAAATCGAGTGGGATTCATGGTATGGTCCGTCGAAGATGGATCAGCGGCCACTGGGCAACAGTATTACTGGGCAACAGTATAACCTGTGGTTTCCTGTATTCGATCATGACCTGCCGAAAAGTACGCCGCGAGTCGTCCGCGGAATGCAGCCGAATTCTGGGTGTGGTGGCCGTTAGCCAATCGACGACGGATCCTTTTGCGAGCCGCTTCGCAAAAAATACGAATTGCGATTACAATGTGCGATTGAAGCGTAGTCCGATCCCGTACTCTTCACACCATCCGCCAGCAAGAACATGCCAGCCCGTACTTTGATTCTTGGCGCCGTTTATTGTTTTTCGTCTCCTGCCATCGGGGCCGATGCTCCGGTTCCCGATGTGATTCAGTTCAATCGGGATGTGCGGCCGATCTTTTCGGACAAGTGTTACGCCTGCCACGGTCCGGACAAAGGACAGCGCAAAGCCGACCTACGACTCGACACCAAAATGGGGATCGCCGATGCGAGAAAATCTGGTGCAATTCGGTCGGGCAAGCCCAGCGGTAGCGATTTGGTCGGACGAATTGCGTCCGACGATCCCGACGAGCAGATGCCGCCACCAAAATCCGGCAAGACACTCTCGTCTCGCCAGCAAAAGATTCTCAGTCGTTGGATTGAGCAAGGTGCGCAGTGGCGCGGGCATTGGGCGTACATCAAACCGACTCGCACACAACCACCGCAATTCGAGGACGCGGCAGATGCGGTCCCGATCGACCGGTATCTGCTTGCCAAGATTCGCGCCAAGGGTCTAACACTCGCTCCACGGGCCGATCGCGCGACGTTGATTCGGCGATTGTCGCTCGACCTGATCGGCCTTTCGCCGACTCCCGAAGAAGTCGCAAAGTTTGAAGGCGAATCGATGCGAGATCCGAAATCTGCATTCCTTAATTTAACCGATCGCCTGCTGGAGTCGCCGCACTTCGGCGAACGGATGGCCATCTACTGGCTCGACCTCGTGCGGTATGCGGATTCGGTCGGCTACCACAAAGACTCGCATCGTAATTGTTGGCTCTATCGTGATTACGTGATTGACGCCTTCAATGGCAACAAGCCGTTCGATCAGTTCGCAACCGAGCAGCTTGCCGGAGACTTGTTGCCAGGCGACAAATTCGAACAGTTTCAGTGGAAGACGGCGTCCGGATTCAATCGCATGAACCAAACGACCAGCGAAGGCGGCGCGCAAGCAAAAGAATATCTCGCCAAATATTCGGCCGACCGCGTTCGAAATACGGCCGCGATCTTTCTCGGCGTAACGATGGGCTGTGCTGAATGCCACGATCACAAGTACGACCCAATTACGACGAGAGACTTCTATAGTTTCGCGGCCTTTTTCGCCGACCTGCAGGAACGAGGTGTCGGATTTCCCACGGAGATGCCGATGCCGTCGCGAGCCCAGGTGCAACGCTGGCGGGGGGCGGAGGCCGAACTGCATCGGCTGCGCGAGGCGGCGGGATCGCTCGGCGAACCGGCAGGCCAGAACGAGGCGGGTAAAGTGGCGGCGCAGATCAAGGGATTGGAAAAAGAAATCGGCCAGGTCTCGAATTCCAAATCGTGGGCGAAGACGCTGATTACCGTCTCGGGAAAGCCGCGCGCGATTCGAATCTTGCCGCGGGGCAATTGGCTAGACGATTCCGGGCCGGTGGTCGAGCCGGCGATTCCTACATTTCTCGGTTCACTCGATGCGGTTGACGGTCGCGCGACGCGGCTCGATTTGGCCCGGTGGGTTGTCAGTCGTGATAATCCGCTTACCGCCCGCGTGTTCGTCAATCGATTGTGGAAACTGCTGTTCGGTGAAGGGATCGCCCGGTCGCTGGATGATCTGGGATCGCAGGGAGAATGGCCGACGCACCCGGAATTGCTGGATTGGCTGGCCGTCGAATTCATAGAAAGCGGTTGGGACGTTAAGAACATGGTTAAACTGCTGGTGACGACGGATGCCTATCAGCGCAGTTCCGCCGTCGATCGCGCCGCGCGGGCGGACGATCTTGAAAACCGCCACTTCGCGCGGCAAGCGAGTTTTAGGCTCGATGCGGAAATCGTCCGCGATAACGCGTTGGCGACGAGCGGGCTGCTTTCGACAAAAATTGGAGGCCGCAGCGTCAAACCGTATCAGCCGGCGAATTACTGGTATCGGCTCTACAAGGACGGCAAGTACAACCAGGATCACGGCGACGATCTTTATCGCCGCGGCCTTTACACGTACTGGCGGCGCAGTTTTTGGCACCCCAGTTTACAAGCGTTCGATGCGCCGGCCCGCGAGGAATGCGTCGCCGCCCGCCCGCGGTCGAACACGCCACAACAGGCGCTGGTGCTGCTGAACGATCCGACGTACGTCGAAGCGGCCCGCGCACTGGGCGCAAAAATGATGCTCGAAGGCGGTGGAACTGTCGACCAGCGCAACGCCTGGGTCTACCGCCGGGCGTTGGCCCGCAACCCCAGCGAGGACGAACTCGCGATCCTCAAGGCAGTTTTCGAAAGGCACTTGAAGAAGTACGACGAAGATGCCGATGCGGCGGCAAAGCTGTTGGAGATTGGAGAGGCCGAACTGCCCGACAACGTCGACGTGACAGAATTGGCAGCCTGGACTGCGGTGGCGCGAGTCATTCTGAATTTACACGAGACGATCACGCGGAATTGAATGGCGGAGAAGAAAACAGTTATGGGGACAATCCGGTGAGAGATAAATAAGAGGTCGTTTCCACACCGGCGAGCGAGCCGCCGGCCCTGTCGAGCGGGACGCGTCATCGAGGTTCAGCAGAACCTCGCCCCGGAGTCGCACTCTTGAGAATGCCTTTGCCGAACATGTTAACCGAGATCGCAATGAACAATTTAACCCCCGGCGATTTGCCCCTGAGCCCTTCGGCCGCTTTGACGACGAAACTGGCGCGCCGCACTTTTCTGAGCGGCGCGGGTGGCGGCCTGGGCCTCGCCGCGCTCGGTTCGCTGCTGAATGCAAGGCGGGTTCAGGGCGGCGATGCTAATAGCCGGAAAATTAAGCGTGGCATCGTCAATCCGCTACACTTCGCGCCGCGGGCGAAGCGCGTCATTTTTCTCTACATGGCCGGCGGGCCGTCGCATTTGGAAACGTTTGATTACCGCCCCAAGCTGGCTGAAATGGGCGGCCAGCCCATGCCCGAGTCCTTTACAAACGGGCAGCCGATCGCACAGTTGCAGGGCAAGAAACTTACGTGTATGGCACCTCAATTTCCCTTCAAACGTTTCGGCCAATCGGGGCTGGAGATCAGCACCGTGTTTGAACATCTGCCCCAGGTTGCCGATGAAATGTGCGTTATCCGGTCTCTCAAGACCGAAGCGATCAACCATGATCCCGCGCACACGTTCATGAACACGGGAACGGCGATCAGCGGCCGGCCTGCCATCGGTTCGTGGCTGTTGTATGGTCTCGGTTGCGAGACGGATGAACTGCCGGGATTCGTTGTTTTTACGTCATCCGGAGGAGGTCAGAATCAGCCGATCGCATCGAGGCAGTGGCACAGCGGATTCCTTCCGGGGCAGTTTCAGGGCGCCCATTTTCATTCGAGTGGCGACCCGGTTCTGTATGTGAGAAATCCCGCTGGGGTTGATGCCGAAGACCAGCGCAACGTGGTCGATGCCGTGCAAAAGATCAACCGCATCCGCGCTGAGGCGATCGACGATCCCGAAATCGCCACGCGGGTCAGCCAATACGAATTGGCGTTCCGCATGCAGATGAGCGTGCCGAAATTGATGGACCTGTCCGACGAAACACAAGAGACCCTGGATCTGTATGGCAGCAAAGGAGCGGATGGAACGTTCGCCGGCAATTGCCTGGTGGCCCGCCGGCTGGCCGAACGAGGCGTGCGGTTCATCCAGGTTTATCATCGGGGCTGGGACCACCACGGCGGTATCAAGAAAGGCATTGCGCAAACCGTCAACCATGTCGATCGCGGGTCGATGGCGCTGATCAAGGATCTCAAACGCCGCGGGATGCTTGATGAGACATTGGTGATCTGGTGCGGAGAATTTGGTCGCACGCCGATGGCCCAAGGCGACGGTCGCGACCATCATATGAAAGGCTTTTCGGCGTGGATGGCTGGTGGCGGCGTCAAGGGTGGCGTCACCCATGGCTCGACGGACGAACTGGGATACAACGCGTCCGAAAACATCGTCCACGTCCACGACCTGCACGCAACCATGATGCGGTTGTTAGGAGTCGATCACAAACGGCTTACGTTCAAATATCGCGGCCGCGATTTCCGGCTGACCGACGTGCACGGGAAGGTGGTCAAGGACATCCTGGCATAAATCGAGCACATCGGACGGAACCCGTGCTAAGCCTGGCCTCGCGGCCCCGAGACGCGCAGATTTCGGCACGATGGGCGCGAGGCTTGAAGAAGGTCGGCCATCAACGGCAACATGACTTAACGCGAGATACGATCGCGACCGCCGGGAATCTCTTCATTCTGCGAGATGTTAGGCTACGATATCTTTAACTACTTTTCCGTGCACGTCGGTCAGCCGGAAGTCGCGGCCCGAGTAGCGATAAGTCAGCCGCTCGTGATCGATCCCCAATAGATGTAAAACCGTTGCGTGCAGGTCGTGGACGTGAACGCGGTTTTCGACGGCATGCATGCCGAATTCGTCGGTAGCGCCGTAGGCCAGGCCGCCGCGTACTCCGCCGCCGGCCAGCAGCATCGAAAAGCCTGTCGCATGGTGGTCGCGGCCCGGTTTGTTTTTGTTTTTCTTGTCGATTTGTGCGTGCGGCGTGCGGCCGAATTCGCCGCCCCAGATCACGAGCGTGTCGTCAAGCATGCCGCGGGCCTTCAGGTCGGACAGCAAGGCTGCCGTGGCGCGGTCGGAATCGGCGCAAAGCTTGCGGTGTCGGCCGTCGTTGTCATTGTGCGTATCCCAGGGCTGTTTATCGCCTTTGGTAACGTAGTAGACCTGAATAAACCGCACGCCGCGTTCGCATAAACGACGCGCGAGTAGGCAAGATTGGCCAAAGACCGACCGGCCGTAGCGGTCGCGTGTTTCTTTCGTTTCGCGACTCACATCGAATACCTCGGACGCCTCTCGCTGCATGGCAAAAGCCAGCTCCATCGCGCGAATCTGGGCCTCGAGTTTGTCGTCGCCGGGACGGGCATCGAGGTGGATTCGATTGAGTCGCTGTAACAGTTTTAGCTGCCGCTGTTGTTGGTTGCGGGAGAACTTTGGATGTCGCAGGTTCGCGACCAGTTTTTCAACGCTGAGGTTATTTGTGTCGACCGACGTGCCTTGGTGCTCGCCGGGCAGGAAAGAGTTGGCCCAAAGTTGCGGACCGACGACCGGCAGGCCGGGACTAATGGCCACAAACGAAGGCAAATTGTCGTTCTCGGTACCCAAGCCGTAGGAAATCCACGAGCCGAGAGATGGACGGATCGGCTGCTGGTTCCCCGAGTGCATCATCAGCAGGCCGGGTTCGTGATTCGGCTGGCTGGTGTGCATCGAACGGATCACACAAAGATCGTCGGCGTGCGTGGCCATATTTGGAAGCAGTTCGCTCATCACCAAGCCACTTTCGCCGTGCGGCTGGAACCTGAACGGAGATGGCATGTAGCCGCCGCTGACTTTTCGAAATTTGTTGGCGTCCGGCTTTTCGCCTTCGTGCTTGGTCAGTGCGGGCTTGGGATCGAACGTATCCACATGAGATGGCGCGCCGTTCATAAAAAGAAAAATCACACGCTTGGCGCGCGGTACGAAATGTGTCGGCGCGGTTGTGGCCGCGCCGAGCGTTCCGGCGAGGCCGATGATGCCGAAGCCGCCACCGGCTTGCTGCAG
>JAYGDO010000214.1:0-3526 GCA_046582885.1 Pirellulales bacterium
AATATGTTCGCAGAATTGGGTTCCCGCAGTCGCGGTGGAAATCGCCGAAAACTCGCCGCGCAGATCCGAAAGCGCCCGGGGCTTGGGATCCCAAGATTCTTGGTGACCGATACCACCCCACAGATAGATCATGATGCACGATTTGGCGGGCCGCGTCGCGGCGGCACCTGCCGAGGGGGCCCGCAGGAACGTGGGAATCGTCAGGCCAGCGAGCCCGACACTCGACCGTAAAATATCTCTTCGAGAGTAGCAAAGATCCATCATCATCCGTGTTTCAAATTCCTGGTTGTATCACTGGTCCGGCGGTATTGAGGGTAATCGACCAGCGGTTCCTCTTCAAGTCAAATTGCGCCCAATGAGGCGGATGTACGGAGTTCGGCCGAACGTTGGACCTTAATTGAAGCGGGCGAAAGCCACTGCGGATCAAAAACCGTGGCCCAGTGGTAACCGCGTCCCGCCAGGCTTCGGGTAAGCGTCGCGACGACTTATCTCTTAATCGGCACGATGCTTTGCCGAGTGAAATGATTCGGAAACAGCACGTTGCTGGCTTAACTGTCGCAGACCGCAATCACGTCCGGAGCATTGCGTCAGAATCTTCTCTGCCGGAGCGGCGCAAAACTTATTCCGGCTTACTTTTCTAACCTTCCGGAATGCTTGCACTTTTTGCCCAGCAGCCCCACAATAAACGCCGTATACCGGCAAATACAACAACGTCACTGCGACTCTCGTAAAGGGAACCGACATGCGCGAAATACAAAAATACGCCAACCGAACCGCATTACGCGGTTCGGTCAAATTTGTTTCCGTCATCTTCTGGCTCGCCGCTACTGCCGCCGCCGCCGAATTAGACGAACTGACGATTGTTACCAAAGTCGAACATCAGCCGCTGGTCGCCGCCACGGGCCGATTGCTCGAAGCGCTCGATTACGTCGGTGCTCCGCTGCCGGCAGACGACAACCAGGCGGTGCGGGCCGCACTAAAAAACACGAAAGCCGCCGAATCCATCAAGGCGATACAGCGTGTGCTTGACAGGTATTGTGTGGCCGGTGTGCACATCAACCCGGAAAGCCGTGTCAAAGTCGCCGAAGGCGCAGCGGCAAAACAGCTCGTCCAGCAGGGCTGGCGCAGCTTTCTGGTGAAAGTTCACAACGAGGCTGGAATCAATCCCGTGTTGAAAGCTGAAAGCCCCAACGCGCTGCCGCTGTACATGCGAGGCCGCGGTTCTCGGCAGCGGCCGCAAACCAGCGACAAACTGGTGCCGCCCAGCGAACTTGCCCAAAGATTTCTCGACATCGCCATGTTCGACCGCCAGCCCCTCAAGCCGCAGCTCTCGGGCCTCGCGCTGGAATATCGCATCATTCAACTTTACAGCCGCGACGTCGGTCGCCGAGAAGCGAAACTGGCATTTAACGTGGGGCAAGGCACACAGGATATCGGCTTCCGCAATAACGTGCCCATACTGTTCGACTGCGTGCCGGCCGTGGACGTGGTGTTGGACATTAAAGATTTCGACGGCAAACCAACGACGGCCGGCTTCGTGATTCGCGACTCACTCGGTCGCATCTACCCGAACCCCGCGAGACGGCTGGCGCCCGATTTCTTTTTTCATAACCAGATCTATCGCAGCAATGAAGAATCGGTCCTGTTGCCGCCCGGCGAATTCACAGCGATCGTTTCGCGCGGGCCGGAGTATCTGGTGCAGACGCAGAAGTTCACGGTCAAGGCGGGCATCGTAAGTCAGCGATTATCATTTCAACTTCGCCGCTGGACGCACCCGGCCGCGCGCGGCTGGTTTTCCGGCGATCATCACATCCACGCCGCCGGCTGTGCTCACTACGACAGCCCGACTGAAGGCGTCGCGCCGGTGGACATGATGCGGCACATTCTCGGCGAGGATTTGAACGTGGGCTGCGTACTCAGCTGGGGACCGTGCTGGTATACGCAGAAACAATACTTCGAAGGCAAGACATCGGCGCTGTCGCGCGGGCAGTATCTGATGCGTTACGATGTCGAAGTCAGTGGCTTCCCCTCCTCGCACGCCGGTCATTTGTGCCTGCTTCGTCTGACCGAAGACGACTATCCCGGCACAAAGATTCTCGAACAGTGGCCGAGTTGGACGCTACCCGTACTGGCCTGGGGCAAGCGCCAAGGCGGCGTGGTCGGCTATAGCCACAGCGGCTGGGGATTGCAGCTTCCGGACCACATGCCGGACGGCTCACGTAAGTTTCCGAAGGGAAGCTGGGGCGGAGCCAATGCGGGATGGAAGGGTACCGAACCGAAAACGCTCCCCGATTACGCGATGCCGCGTTTCGACGGTATCGGAGCGAACGAATATATCGTCACGGTCGCCCACGATGTTTGCGATTTCATCTCGACCGTCGATACACCCTCAATTTGGGAACTGAACATCTGGTATCACACGCTCAACTGCGGCTTTCGGACGCGGATCAGCGGCGAAACCGACTTCCCCTGTATCTACGGCGACAAAGTCGGGCTGGGACGCATCTACGTCAAGTTGCCGACCGAGCAGAAACTGACGTTCGACAACTGGGTAGGGGGCGTTAAAGACGGACGCAGCTATTGCGGCGACGGGCTCAGCCACATTTTCGATTTCAAAATCAATGACGTTGCCGTCGGCGAACCGGGAAGCGGTGGCGAGATCAGTCAACTCGATCTGGCCAAGCCCGGCAAAGTGAAGGCTTCGTTCGACGTCGCCGCCCTGTTGGCCACCAAGCCCTCGGCGGAGACCGAAGCAATCCGCAACCGCCGCCTGGACCAAAAACCGTATTGGCACATCGAGCGCTGTCGCCTTGGCGATACCCGCCAAGTTCCCGTCGAGATCATCGTCAACGGCTACCCAACCACGAAACGAAACATCGTCGCCGACGGTTCGACGCAGTCGTTAGAATTTGACATCGAGTTGAAACAGTCCAGTTGGATTGCCGTCCGCATTTTACCGTCGGTCCACACAAATCCGGTTTTCGTCAAAGTCGGCGGTCAACCGATTCGCGCCAGCCGCCGCAGTGCCGAATGGTGCCGCAAGGCAGTGGATGTTTGCTGGAAATCCAAACATCCACGAATCGGCGCCGACGAAGGGCACAAAGCCGACCGCGAGGCGGCGGCGACCGCCTACGAATTCGCCCGCAAGGCTTATGACCAGATTTCGGCGGAGAGCATTGATGACCGCGGAAATTAATTTTCGCGGCGCAGCGCCGAACACACCTTTGCATACAATGGACGCGAGGACACCCTTACCGATCCGGACGTCAGGGGCGCGGGCGTTGTGACCGAACTCGTCGCCTTATTTCGGAGTGATTCTTGAACGATTCAACGGAAAATATCCTGAAACGCGCGATCGTCTTGTTGGTTGCATGGTCGATATCGGCACCAATTGCGGTTGCAGGCGACGTTGATTACGTGCGGCAGGTCAAACCGATCTTGAAGACGCATTGTTTTCGCTGCCACGGACCCTTAAAGTCGGAATCCGATTTGCGGCTCGACACCAAGGCGCTCGCGCTGAAGGGCG
>JAYGDO010000425.1:0-5114 GCA_046582885.1 Pirellulales bacterium
AGCCGGGGCATCGTCAGCCGGGGCATCGTCAGCCGGGGCATCGTCAGCCGGGGCATCGTCAGCCGGGGCATCGTCAGCCGCAGCGTCGTCAGCCGGGGCATCGTCAGCCGCAGCGTCGTCAGCCGGGGCATCGTCAGCCGCAGCGTCGTCAGCCGGAGCTTCGCCGCCGCCATCGGTGTTTGCATCGCTACAGCCAATAAAGACGGCAAGGCTGAGCATCAACAGAAATGTAGTTAGTTTCCTCATTTGCTTCCCTCTCCTGTAAAAAATGGACGTCCAAAACACAAAAATGTCGAAAACCGAGTAGGTTTAATTAATTCGATCCATGCGGCTTGCTGTTTATTCCCCGGCACGAAAGAATTAGCCAGGCTCCCGCATACCCATTAGGCCACCCGGACACTGATGATCTAGAATCATAGCAATCCGTAGGGGGATGTGCTAGCAGGGGGCAGTGTTTAAAAGATTTTGTATCCGATGGCCGGGAATAAAAGTCGGTCACAGTTTATCTATCTTGTTAGCGGAAGAGGTCGGGCATGCGACAGAAGGGGGCGCCGACACCGATTGGTGGCGGGAGTCTGGACTTGGCTGCATTAGTGGCCGAGCATCACCGGGCTCTCTATGCGTACGCCTTTCGTTTGTCCGGCAACGGGCAGGATGCAGAAGACCTCGTGCAGCAGGCGTTTCTGGTCGCGCAACAAAAAGGGCACCAGATTCGCGATCCGGAGGCCGCACGTAGTTGGCTGTACACAGTATTGAGAAATGGCTACCTGAAGGAATTTCGGCGCCGCGGGCCGGAGTTGGCTGAAAACCTAAACCTGGACTTGAATGGGTTTGCCGATGTCGATGCGGCGGACGATTGGTTTGACCCCGAGAAACTGCAGGCCGCGCTCGACCAACTACCGCCACAATTCAAAACCGTGTTGTTAATGTTTTATTTTGAAGACATCTCCTACCGCGAAATTGCGGAAAAACTAGAGTTGCCGATCGGAACGGTGATGAGTCGGTTATCGCGGGCCAAGGGGCACTTGCGAACCGCCTTGCTGACCGCCGAACGGAGTGTCGAAAAGGAAGAGAGTACCTAACGCATTTGAGGGGCTAAACCCGAGTAAGCCGGATCGATGACCGATCGAGAATTGATTGAAAAATTGGATGTTTTACGTCCCGCCAGTGACGATCTAGATCGCTTGGCCGACGGGTCGGTCCGCCAGCTCGTGGAGCGCGACGCGACCGCTCGCGCGTTGTACGAGCGGCTGCAGAATTGGGATACGAAGCTGGCTGCGGCGGTGCGCGATGTTGAAGCTCCACCGGAGTTTGAAAACAGGCTCTTGGATAAGCTGAACGACCGACAGCCGCAACTAATCCCTGCCGGTCGGCTGGCGGGGGAGGAAACTGGCGCGGCGGAACCGAACCGCCGATGGCGGCGGTGGGCGGTGTCGGCCGCTGTGTTGGCCACAGCCGCTGCGGTGTTTGTTATGGCCTTTGGACCGTGGACTGCCACGCCCGACTTGCGTGTTGGCGACGAATTGCTCGCCGAGGCTATCCTATTTTATCGAAACGAGGCGGGACAAGCGACTCAGCCGTTTAAAGTGCTAGCGGACTATCCGCTGAGCTTGGAGATTAAGCCGGGCTGGAAACCGGAATGGCGGAAGGTGTCCGGTTTTCTCGGGTACTCCGGGGTGGCCTACGAGTTTCGAGGTCCGGGCTTGAATCGGGCCACGTTGTATGTGATCGCCACCGAAATGCCGAATGCGGCAATCAGCCCACGTAAGGACGTTTTGTCGAGTGGCCATTGGGCTTCAGTTTGGAAAGAGGGTCATCTGGTCTATGTCCTCGTCGTGCGGGGGGGATCCAATGTACAGAGGCCCGAACAGTCGTATCTGAAACCGCTGAGACAGCTCGGATAGCTGCTTGCCCCAATCTTCCCCGTTTGCCGGATCGTCACCTGATTGGTGGATAGTAGCGGTTTTTTTGCTGGCCGGTTGATCTTTCGATGCCGCCGTTGCCGAATTCGCAAAGTAGGACGGCATTGGGTCCGTTCCCTCACCTGTCAAATCGAGATAGGTCTGATTTTCGGTCAGGACGAATTAGGAGGCCGTGATGAGACGAATTCAACTTACCTGCGTGGTCATGGTCGGCTTGGCTGGCGCGGCTAGCGGCCAGGAGGTCGACGACCGCGTTATTGTCCGGCCACAGCGAGTCGTGAGCGGGCTCACGTTACCCGAGATATCGCTGGCCGATGTCGCGCCGACGCCCGAAATGTGGTTGTACTCGCAAGAGCTGAGACGCTACGAAGATCCAAGTGTCGCAGTTCGTCGAAACGCGGAGATTCGCGGTCAACAGCGGCATCAGCGGATTGCCGCGAGAAAGGCGTTTGGTGTTTCCAAGCAGCGACCGGCCGCTTATGACACGCCATTTTACACCTATTTTTCGCCGTGGATGCACAACGGCTACGTTTGGACGTATCCGCATTACTCGTTCGAGGTGGGAAGCCGAGAACCGAAGTTGCGATAAGATCGCAATTAGACGATTCCGTTTCGCACTGCCCAGACGGCGGCCTGTGTGCGGTCGGTAACACCGACTTTGCGGAGGATGTGCTGGACGTGCTCTTTGACCGTCTCGTAACTGATGTGCAACGTCTGCGCGATTTCCTTGTTCGTCAGACCATGCGCGAGTTGGTGGAGCACTTCGTTCTCGCGCGGCGTCAGCGGAGCCTCGATTTCGACCGGCAACCGCGGCGCCGCTAGCCCGCCGGTAATTCGGCGCAATTCATCTCTGCGCCAAATGGACTTGCCTGCTGCGACTTGACGAATCGCATCAAGCAAATCGTTGCGGCCGATGCCTTTTAAGAGATAACCGCTCGCGCCTAGTGCCACGCTGCGCGCGATGTACGTGGAGTTATCGTACGCTGAAAACATCAGGACGGGCAGTTCTGGCCGATCGTCTTTGATCTTGGTCAATAACTTCAGACCATCGCCATCGGGCATCCGCACATCAAGTAAGACGACATCAACGTCGTGCTTCAACGACATGCGGAGGGCCGAGTCGCCAGTGGCCGCTTCTGCGACCACCGCGATGTCGGTTCCCTCCACAAGACTTTTTAAACCGCTGCGCACCATTTCGTGGTCGTCAGCGATCAGCAAGCGGATCGACATGGTTGGCTGGCTGGCACCCCCGGCGCGAACTCAAACGTACCGTTCGTGGTCTTAACTCGTGTCCCGCGCAAATCAAGCAAGTTTTGCCCGTTAGACAACATATTATACTTAAATCGATCAAGGGCGTCCCGCTGGCAGAGGCGTATCGCACCGTAGGATGCTTGCGATCGTTAGGCTGGATAGGATTTGAGGCCGCGGCGCGTCATTATAATTGAGCCGCGTTTAAGTTGCGACCGATCAAATAGACTAGAACGGTATTGGATTAGAAAGTCGCTGAGGCTGTAGGTCTTCAGCAATCGACCAGATTCCCCCGTGTCCAACTACGAGAGGCGAAGTCCTATGTCGCGTCAGGCTTCTCTTTTTCGGAAAACGAATGAAACGGACATCACCGTATCGGTCGATTTGGATGGCCAGGGTGTGTCGAACATCGACACGGGGGTCGGCTTTTTTGATCATATGCTGACACTGCTCTCAAGGCACGGATGCATCGATCTGGAGGTCGCCGCCAAAGGCGACTTGCACGTCGATCAACATCATACGGTGGAGGATGTCGGCATTTGCCTGGGGCAGGCGATTAAGGACGCATTGGGGGATAAGTCCGGAATTCGACGCTATGGGCACTTTACCTTGCCGATGGAAGAGACGCTGGCCACGGTCGCAATCGACCTGAGCGGCCGCTACGCGTTTGCTTTTCACGGGGAGTTTCCGTCCGCCAAGATCGGCGATTTCGATAGCGAACTTGTCGAGGATTTCTGTCAGGCTCTGGCTGCAAACGCCTTGTGCAATCTACACGTGAATGTGCATTACGGAAGAAACGGACATCACGTCAGTGAAGCGATTTTCAAGGCGATGGCCCGCGCCCTGCGGATGGCGGTCGAGTCGGATGAGCGGATGACCGGGGTTCCCAGTACGAAAGGCACGCTAAATTCGTAGTGGTGGGCCGGTCGTTAAGATGTGGAGTGAAATGGACCCTCGTTACTCGGCATCATCATCATGCCGCTCCGGAACATAGACCTCCAGAAATCGCGCTAGTCGGTGGAAGTCAGAGTTGGTATCAACGTAGCGGACGACCGTGACGAGCGTTTCGGGATCGACGAGTTCCTCAAACGGCACATACCGCAATGCCAACTGACCCTCGACCGAAACCATCACACCATTTAGCCCCTCTTCAACCAGTGCCAAATAGGCGCCAACCCCCAATTGGCTGCCTAGCATCACATCGAAAGCATGCGGCTTGGCGCACCTCGATTCGTAGCCCAATGTGATTCCGGTAATTTTTCGGGAGCGGCCGGTCTGCCGTTCGTACTCCTTGGCGACCAAATAAGCAAATCTGCGTCTCAGGTCGACTTGCGAAATCGTAATATGGCCGTGTTCGTCGCGAGGTACACCTTCGAGCATCTCCTGTGGCAGCATCTCGGCGAGGCCTTCGGCGAGCACAATCACGCCGAATTGTTTTCCATCCTCTTCCTCTCGCGTGCGCATAGTTGCCACAATACGTTTGATCACTTGATCCACATCCATGATCTGTCGCTTCTTCGCCTCTCCGGTCACAGGATCCGCGACGGTTTCTTGGATCAGGTATTTGCCCGTGATGTCCTCGACACTTATCACCAAGCTCGCCTCTCCGGCGATCGCGGCGCCATAAGCCAGCCAACCGGCACTGCGGCCCATTGTCTCGCACAGAAAATACGCCCGATTTGCTTCCGCGTCCGCGAGTAAAGCGCGGATTTCGGTGGCCAATGTGTCGACCGCTGTGAAGTAACCGAACGTAAAGTCGATTCCTTCGTAGTCGTTGTCGATGGTCTTTGGCAGATGGACGACCGGGATACGGTGCGCGTTGCGGGGTAGGCGATCCTGGTACAATTTGAGTTTGTTTGCTGTCTTCAGTGTGTCATCTCCGCCGATCGAAATCAGCGCATCGACCTCCAACGAGCAGAGCGCTTCGTAAACTGTTTTTAGCGG
>JAYGDO010000476.1:0-3041 GCA_046582885.1 Pirellulales bacterium
TGACCGGTTGCCGGGGGAACAAGG
The DNA here is from genome assembly GCA_046582885.1 of Pirellulales bacterium. Taxonomy (GTDB): domain Bacteria; phylum Planctomycetota; class Planctomycetia; order Pirellulales; family UBA7805; genus JAYZEI01. Next base: position 25 of record JAYGDO010000476.1, read on the forward strand.
AGGAGATGGAAGAGAAGGTCTGGGTGGCAATCAAGGCAGAACGGGCAAAGCAACTATAAACGATTCGTCCGCGGTCGTTTTTGCGTTCTCGATACGCTTCCTGTTTACACGCGTCGAAGCAGTAGGGCGGCCGGCACAGCCCGGAAAATCTACGGCGGTGCTGCCGGGAGATTCTCCTTTCGCCGGCCCCGTCGTCGCGAAAACCTGGCGATTCGCTTCAAGCGAACAGGTCGTGGACAACGCGGCCGTGAACGTCGGTCAGCCGAAAATCGCGACCGTTGTGCAGGTAGGTGAGTTGCTTGTGGTCGAGGCCCAACAGATGCAGGATCGTGGCATGCAAATCGTGATGGGAAACGGGATTTTCGACGGCGTGCATGCCTAATTCGTCGGTTGCACCATAACTGAAACCGCCTTTCACGCCGCCGCCGGCCATCCACATGGTAAATCCGTAGTGGTGATGACCCCGCCCGATCTTCTGCTTGGTGTTCCTTTCCTCTTCAAACGGTGTGCGTCCGAACTCCGTGGCCCAAACGACCAGTGTGTCGTCGAGTAACCCTCTGGACTTCAGGTCCTTGATCAAACCGGCAATGGCTTGATCAGTACGCGCCGCGTTGGAGCGATGATTACCGATCAGACCGCCGCGATTCCCGTGGGCGTCCCAGCGCCGCCCGACGGCGCCGTCAAAGATTTCGACAAAGCGTACACCGTTTTCAACCAGCCGCCGCGCGGTGAGACATTGGTCGCCGAATTCCGTATCACCGTATAATTTGCGAACGCGGGCCGGTTCGCGGCTCAGGTCGAATAACTCGGGTGCGGCCGACTGCATGCGGAATGCGGTTTCGAAGGCGTCAATGCGGGCATCCAACTCGGGTTGAGTCGCATGCTTTTTCCGGTGCAACCGGTTCAGCTTCGTCATCAACTCCAATTGTCGGCGCTGCGCATCGGCAGTTAGTTCCGCTATTCGCGACAGATGCTGAATCGGCGGCTGATTTTTTTTTCGTCTCGACAAGCGTGGCCTGATGCGTGCTCGGCAGAAACCCGGAATGATACATCGCTGTGCCGCCGGAGGAGTTGGTGGAAGGTCCGTCCCTCATCACGACAAAACTCGGCATGCTCCGGTTCTCGCTCCCCAGGCCGTAACTCAGCCAGGATCCCAGGCTGGGAAATCCGGGTCGATTGTAGCCGGTGTTCATCAGCAGCTGGCCGACGGAGTGGATCGGGGACGCGGTGTGCATGGATTTGATCATGGCGATCTCGTCCACCACCTGGCACACGTGCGGATAGATTTCACTAACCCAATGGCCACACTGCCCCCGCTGCTTGAACTCGAACACCGGCGGCAGGATCGCCGATTTGGAGAAGTCCTTTTCGGGGTTGAAACCGCTCAGTTCTTCTTCGGAGAAAAGTTCTTGAGCCGACTTGCCGGCGAACTTTTTCAAAGCCGGTTTGTAGTCGAACGTCTCCAGATGGCTCGCGCCACCGACCATAAATAAAAAGATGACATTTTTGGCTCGGGCCTTGAAGTGCGGCGGTCGAGGCGCGAGAGGAGAATCCGCCCCGGACCCGGCTGGGTCCGCCAACGCGTTCTGCTCCGCCAGCAAGCTGGCCAGGGCGATACTGCCCAGTCCCAGCCCGCCGAGACACTCGCGACGGTTCATCTTTAACGGCAGGTTCATATTCAATTGCGGCATCCGTCAATTTTATCGAATGTAGATGAATTCATTCAAACCCATGATGGCGTGACAATAGTGGACGAGCTGCCGCTCGCCGCCTTTTTCCTCCGTGTTGCCCGTGTGCTCTAGAAATGCAACGCCCAGCGACCGCTCCTCGGTGGTGGCCGCGCGCGAGAGGGCGAGCTCGTAAAGGAAGTCGACTTGTGCGGCAGGCTCCGCTCCGGCCTCCTGCTCCACGCGGTCCGCCAATAAATCGGCCTGCTTCCAAAGAAACGGTGCATTCAACATGAATAACGCCCCCCGCGGCGTGGTGCTGACCGAGCGGGTGCCCAGACTCTGAAACGTGCCGGCAGGATCGAACATGCGGAGGACGGGATGGGTTTGAAAGCGAGGCGTCATCAAGTACACCGATCGCCGCCAATGAGCCGGCTTTTCCTGGTACGGTTTCTTGCTGGATCCGATGGCGATGCTCGGACCAAACATGTCGGTCTTCAGCGCGCCGGAAACGCTTAAAATATTGTCGCGAATGGCCTCGGCCTCGAGGCGCCGCGTGCGATAGTGCCAGATCCACTTGCTGTCGCGATCGACTTTTGCCCACCTGTCGCCGCCAGCTTGCCGATAGGCCGCGCTGACCATGATCAGGCGATGCAGTGGTTTCAGCCGCCACCCGCCGCGAATCAATTCACCGGCGAGCCAATCCAACAGTTTTGGATGACTCGGCGGCTCGCCGAGGCGGCCGAAGTCGTTCGGTGTGCTGACGATGCCGCGGCCGAAGTGGTGCTGCCACACGCGGTTCACAATCACGCGGGCCAACAAACCGCCGGCACCGCGGTCGACGTCCGTCAGCCACCGGGCCAGCGCTTGCCGGGGACTAACCGGACCGGAGTTTGCGGCAATGCCGTCCGCCGCTTCGCCGGAAAGCCAACTGTCCGAGCGGTATTTTCCCCGCATCAGCACTTGGACGAAGCCGGGTTTGACCTTTTTCACGGGGCGTTGCCAATTGCCGCCCGCCAACAGGTGAGGTTCGCGGAGAATTGGAATCGTATTCACACCAACTTTGTTGGTAACGTTGGCCAGATCGAAAAAGACCGCCGTCAGGCGGTAGTATTCTTCGGAAGTTATCGGATCAAGTTTGTGGTCGTGGCAACGTGCGCAGCCGATCGTGATCCCCAGAAAAGCGCTGCCCGTCGCCGAAACCATATCGTCCAAAATATGGAATTTGCTGTCGTTCGGGTGGGAGTTCCTTTGCAAACGTGTACCCAATTCGACGAACTGGGCCAGATCGCGCGCGAGGGGCGAACGGTTGTCGAAATCCCGGCCCGCTACTTGATAGGAAACGAACTC
>JAYGDO010000506.1:0-26472 GCA_046582885.1 Pirellulales bacterium
GAAACGCTCTCTGGTGGCGCGGTACAAATCGGTAATGCGATCACCGAAAAGATGGTGCTCGACGTCGTGCTCGCCGCACGTGATCGCGGCCTTTACAGTGCGATTACGGATTGTGGCGCCGGCGGTTTTTCCAGTGCGGTAGGAGAAATGGGCGAAGAGATCGGCGCCGAAGTCTGGCTGGACCGCGCGCCGCTGAAATATGACGGGCTGTCGTACACCGAGATTTGGATTTCCGAAGCGCAAGAGCGGATGGTATTGGCCGTGCCTCCCGAGTGTTGGGATGAACTGGCCGCATTGTGTTCATCGGAGGATGTTGAATCCACGGTGATCGGTGAATTCAAACCGACCGGGCGGCTGCAATTGAAATTCCACGACCATGACGTGGCCGACCTGCCTATGAAGTTTTTGCATGGCGGTCGTCCACCGGTCGTGCGCGAAGCGACTTTCGCCGTGACTGCCGAGACCGAGGTCGCGTTGCCGAGAATCGACGCGGAATCCGCGCTGCTGCGAATTCTTGGTTCGCCGAATGTGGCCAGCAAGGAGTGGGTGGTTCGCCAGTATGATCATGAAGTGCAGGGCACCAGCGTGATCAAGCCGCTAGTTGGCGTCCATAATGACGGACCGAGCGACGCGGCTGTCGTCCGGCCGGTGCTTTCATCGCGCCGCGGCATCGTGCTGGCATGCGGAATGAATCCCCGGTACGCCGATTTTGATACCTATCACATGGTGGCCAGCGCAATCGATGAAGCAATCCGCAATTGTGTGGCGGTCGGCGCGGATCCCTCGCGGATTGCGATACTGGATAATTTCTGTTGGGGCGATTGCGAAAACCCGGAAACGCTGGGCTCGCTGGTCCGTGCGGCGATCGCCTGTTACGACTCGGCGGTTGGGCTTGGCACGCCGTTCATTAGCGGCAAGGATAGCTTGAACAACGAATTCAGCTACACGGATGCGGAGGGGAACAAGCAAACGATCGCCATTCCGCCGACGCTGTTGATAAGCGCGATGGGCCAGGTCGAGGACGTCCGCCGCTGCGTGACGATGGACTTTAAGCGGGCCGGCAATGTTCTCTACCAGGTCGGATCGACGAAAAACGAATTGGGCGGGTCGCATCTGGCGCTGGTGGAATCGTTGGCCGGCGGCGCCGTGCCGAAAGTCGATGTGCCATTAGCAAAACGAACTTTTACGGCGTTGCACCGTGCGATGGATGCAGGGCTAATCGCCGCCTGTCACGACTTGAGCGAAGGCGGACTGGCGGTCGCGGCTGCAGAAATGGCCTTTGCAGGCGACTTAAGCGCGGAAATTGACCCGCAGCTGGTACCCCACGAGCTGCAGGCCGAAGGCCTGGCGGAAGCGACCCTGCTGTTCAGCGAATCGAACACACGGTTCTTGTGCGAGGTCCCGCCCAAGTCTGCCGAGGAATTTGAACAAACGTTGAGCGGCATCCCCTGCGGGCGAATCGGCGCCGTCACCGATAGCGGTCGGCTGACGATCGGTACCGACCTTGATCTGTCGGTGCATAAATTAAAAGCCGCATGGCAAGCACCATTTAACTGGTGATCGAAAAAGTAACTTTCAATCCGCAATCCGAATACCGAAAACACCCAATGACCCCTCGTGTTTTAGTCTTGCGAGCACCCGGCACAAACTGTGATGAGGAGACCGCGTATGCCTTCAATGCGTCCGGTGCGCGGGCAGAGATTCAACACATCAATCGAGTGCTTGAATCGCCGAGGATATTGGACGATTTTCAAGTCCTCTGTATTCCAGGCGGATTCAGTTATGGCGACGACATCGCGGCCGGCCGAATTCTGGGAAGCCAGATTTGTCACCATTTAGTCGATCCGATTAAAAAGTTTCGCGAAGACGGAAAACTGATTCTCGGCATTTGCAATGGCTTTCAAGTGCTGGCCAAATCGGGGCTCTTTCGCGATGAGAACAGCAGGCCGCTCAGCACCGCTTCCGGGAATGGACAGCCGCGGGCCGAGGCGACGCTTGCCTGGAATGACTCCGGCCGGTTCGAAGACCGTTGGGTGCAGCTTGCTGTGGTGAGCGACCGGTCTGTTTTTCTGCGGGGGATTCGGTCGATGTACTTGCCCGTTGCCCACGCCGAAGGCAGATTCGTTGCCCGCGACAGCGGTACGTTGCAGCGGCTCGACGACGACGGGCAACTCGTTTTACGGTACGTGTCGGCCAGGGCGGAAAAAAATGGCGGGACAGTTTCTTATCCCGAGAATCCCAACGGATCCGAACGGGACGTGGCTGGGATGATTGATGCCACAGGCCGTGTACTGGGTCTCATGCCTCATCCGGAGCGGTATATCGACCGCACACAACATCCGCGGTGGACGCGCGGCGAGGGTAGCCAGCCTGGTGACGGGCTACGGATTTTTGAAAATGCCGTGAATTACTTTCAGTAGCTGTAAGGCGGTTCAAAAAATTCCTTCCCCAAAGCCACCTGACGTGCGGTCGCGTGGTTGTGGGTGGTTGGCCTGTTTTTTCTCGCTGTGCGCCCCCCGCTGCTGTTGCGGTGCGGGCTGCTCAATGCGAGGTTCGTTTTTGTCGCTGCGGTCGCCGGCGTTCTGCACGCCGCCCTCAAAGTGCGGCTCGGCCGTGTCGTAATCAAAGTCGTCGTAACGCGACGTGTAGCCGGGCCGTTGGGCGCGGTCCAGTTCAAACTCCAATTCCTCGATCACGCGGGCCTGGATCATTTCCCGGCACTCGGAATTGATTGGATGCGCGATGTCGGCGTACAACTTCACGCGTCCGTCGTCGTCCTTAGCAGTTTGGTCTTTGCGCTGGCGGTGCCCACACTGGTTGCAATATTCCGCGCGTAGGTGGTTTTTGCATCCACACTTAAGACAATGTGACGTTAACTTGCGACTCGGCATGGCCACAAATGGGCCGTTGCTGCCGTCGATGATTTTTAAATCTCGGATGACGAAACAGTCGTCGAAAGTGATTGAGCAAAATGCCTTTAAACGGTCGCTGCCGTCATTCATCAACTTGATGCGTACCTCGGTGATCTCCATGGCACTCCTCCTTGGTCACGAATCCTTCGGATTAAGAGGCTCGTCGAACAACATGTATTCGACCAAACGATCTCGCTCTTAACAGCGCGGCAACTCTCGCCGCATGTCGCGCATGGTGACAAATTCCAAAATACCCGGTTCCGCTCCCCGTCATCTGGTGGGCGATGCAATCCAGTTTATCGAATTCTCGCCGAATTCGACCGATCCACGGCGAAAGGGTCTCGGCGGCCGGTTGTAATCGATTGTATAGCGAACGGCCGATTTCTTTAGGTTTTCGGCCACGCAGAGCAGCCGCCAAGCGGTCGACTGAACGACATTGATCGGGAACCTGGCAAGCGGCGAAAACCGAGGCGGTCGATAATCCTTGTGGTGGACGTACAACAACCGCGTGTACATCCCCGAGGCCGCAGATCGGTTCCACGAGTTCTCCCCGGCCTCGACAGATTGCCGGGCCGGCCGCAAAGAAAAACGGTATGTCACTACCTAGCTCGGCGCCGACGGCGGCGAGTTGATCGATGCTCCAACCGAGTTTCCATAACTTATTGGCTGCCAACAGAGCAGCGGCCGCGTCGCTTGATCCGCCACCCAAGCCGGCTAGTGTCGGAATATTCTTCACCAAGCGGACGACGGCGCCATGCCGTGTACCGGCGCGAATCTGCAGGAGTTCCAACGCCCGGACGATCAAATTATCCCGACCATTGGGCACGGCGTCCGCGGGCATCCCGCAGTGAGGCTCAAATGCCGGATTGCAGGTGAGGCGCACCGGAGCCGCCACGCCGCTTGGTGGCGGCGCGAGGTCGCCGAGATAGAGCGAATCGAAGAGACTGACCGGTACCATGAGAGTCTCAATCTCGTGATAACCGTCGTTTCGCTTCGACCGCACTTCGAAAAACAGATTTAGCTTGGCCGGCGCACAGACTCTGACGCCCGCACCCGACCGCTGCGCCAACATCCAACGATCCCCGCATCAAAGGCCGAAAGTCGACTGGATAATCTATTTAGAGTAGGCCATTCCGTTGGCCGAATTTCTGGAGGCGATAACCGCAGATTGTAGGCTTCCCGGAATTTGCGTCAAGTTTCAAAGTTGTCGATTCCGACGTGGAACCCGGTGCTAATGTTGCTATATGTCGCGAATCTTCCTTACTGGTGTTCGATTTAATGTGGGTTTATGTGACGATATAAAGTGCTTTACTCAAAAGCGATAGGGCGACGGAAATGCCGAAATCTCGATTTTTGGATGATTGTGCAAATGCCGGCCGCGGCCTTTTGATGGGTGGTGCGGACATCATTCCCGGCGTGTCCGGGGGGACGGTCGCGCTAATTTTGGGAATTTACGCCCGCTTGGTAACGGCGATCAGCCGGTTTGATGTCGAGTTTCTCGGTTTCATCCGCCGCAAGGAATTCTCGCAGGCGGCCGTGCACGTCGAGCTACGATTTCTGATCACGCTGGCAATCGGAATTTTGACGGGTATCGTCGGACTAGCAAGTGTGATGCACTACCTGCTGACGACAGCGGAGGCTCGCCCGCTGACCTTAGCCGCCTTTTTCGGCTTGATTCTCGCCTCGGGCGTCTTTGTTGGAAAAAAAGTCGCACGGTGGACCGCAGCACCGTTCGCACTATTGGTGGCTGGTGCAGCCTTCGCGTTTTTCATCACCGGATTGAGCAATCTCTCGCCGAGCGACCCCGGGGCCCCTTATATTTTCATGTGCGGCATGATCGGCATTTGCGCTATGATTTTGCCCGGAATTAGCGGCGCGTTCATTCTATTATTGCTGGGAATGTACATCCACATAACCGGCGCGATCAAGGCGATCTACAAAATTCCCAGCGGCGGTTTCACGGGCGATCATTTCTTTTCGATAATCGTCTTTTCCGCCGGTTGCGCCGTAGGTCTGCTAATCTTCAGCAAACTTTTGCGCTGGCTGTTGTCCCGACACGAGTCGTTGACCATGGCTGTGCTGTGCGGTTTTATGCTCGGCAGCCTGCGCAAGATCTGGCCGTTCCAAATCGAAACAACCTCGGGTGAAGTTGAATTCAAACTGAAGGTCTTCGAGAACGAATGGCCTGCAGAATTTAACCTGCAGTTTGCGATGGTCCTGTTCATCGCGGCGATCGCAATGGCTTCGGTCTTTGTGCTGGACAGGTGGTCGCGAGGCAGATCGCGGTCGTCGAATCCGACGGATGGCAACTAACGCCTATCCCCGCGTCAATTCTCGAAACCGTTGTTGGAGGTCGACGGTAAGCGGGCCCGGCTTTCCCGATCCGATCGTACGGCTGTCGACTTTAACCACGGGTATGACTTCCGCCGCGGTTCCGGTCAAGAAGCACTCATCGGCGAAATAAACATCATGGGGAGTCAGCGCGACGTGCATTACCGATATTCCGGCTTCCACCGCCAATTCGATAACCGCCTGCCGCGTGACGCCTTCGAGCACCCCTGCGTCGCAGTGCGGCGTCAGTAGTTTTCCTTCCCGCACCAGAAAGATATTATCGCTGGTGCATTCGGCGACTTCACCTTTGTGGTTCAGCATCAGCGCCTCGATGCAGCCAGCTTGCTTGCCTTCGATTTTTGCGAGAATGTTGTTCAGGTAATTCAACGACTTGATCCGCGGATTCAGCGCGGCCGGGTGATTGCGGATTGTGCTGACCGTCACGATTTCCAATCCGTTTGTATAAAACTCGTCGGGATAAAGCGCGACGTAGTCGGCGATCACGATGACTTGCGGGTTACTGCATTTGTCGGGATCGAGTCCCAGCGTTCCCTCGCCACGAGTCACGATGAGCCGAATGTAACCGTCTTTGATGTCGTTAACTTCCAAAGTTTCGTAACAAGACCGCGCTAGAGTGGCGTGATCCAGCGGAATATCCAGGCAAATCGCCTTGGCCGACGACCAAAGCCGTTCCAGATGATGATCGAGCCGGAAAATCTTTCCGCCGTAGCTGCGGATACCTTCGAAAACTCCGTCACCATACAGCAAGCCGTGATCGTAGACGCTGATCTTTGCGTCTTCCTTATCGAAAAACTCGCCGTTGATGAAAACTCGGAGCGCCATACGCAAGATGGGCTGCGCCCATATGTGGTTCAAACGAAACGCTGGCGGGCACGGCCCACCCTAGACATTCACGACCGTGCCGGCTTCGAGTCGGACGGTGCGATCCGCCTGACCCGCGATGGCATGGTCGTGCGTCACCATGACTATAGTGAGGTTTTGACGGGCGTTCAAGGTTCGGAGGATTTCGAGAATTTCCGTGCCCGTTTCATGGTCGAGATTTCCAGTGGGCTCGTCGGCGAGCAAGATTTCGGGTTGGTTGATGAGTGCCCTGGCGATGGCAGTTCTTTGCATTTCGCCGCCTGAAAGTTGTCTAGGCTTGTGTTTCACTCGGTGCCCAAGCCCGACGAGTTCGAGTAATTCCTGCCCGCGACGGCGGAACTCGCGCCGTTGGCGAAGGTAGCCGAACGTCGTATTGGCAATCATCAGCGGCGCGAGGACATTTCCCATTACGGACAGTTCCGGGAGTAAATGATAAAACTGGAAGATCATGCCAAACAACCGATTCCGCAGCGCATCGCGCCGTCTGTTCGACACGTCATCGATGCGTTCATTTTCGAGCCAGATTTCGCCGCTGCTTGGAGCGTCGAGCGTTCCCAGCAAATGTAGCAAGGTGCTTTTTCCCGATCCGCTTTGGCCGATGATCGACAGGAACTCGCCTTTTCGGATCGTTAAGTCGACACCTTTCAGCACGGGCACTTCGTGGCGGCCACGGAAGTAGTTTTTGGCTATATTCTTCGCTGACAAGTGGACTGGGGTGGATTCCGCCACCGATTGCTCCAGCAGCTTTTCAATATCCGTTAGCGGATCGGACCTCGCTGGGGAAGATGTACCGCCGCTGTCCTTGGCGGGGCCGGTCTGATGACGCGGACTCCGGGTTGACTCGGTTTGCAGGCTACTCATAGCGCAAGGCCTCCACGGGATGTAGCCGCGCTGCGCGCAGGGCCGGTAAGATGCTGAACAGTACGGCGATGCCGATCGCACCGCTGATAATCCAAGCGATGGTCAACGGCTCGACAATGGTTGGGATTTCCTGAAAGTAATAAATATCGGGATCGAAAACTTGCTGGCCTGTGACATGCTCGATCGCATGTCGAACCCTGTCGATGTTGTGTACGAACAGCAGGCCTAGGGCCAAGCCCACTCCCGATCCGACGACGCCCAGTGATAATCCGTACGACAGAAAAATGCTCATGATGCCCGAGCCGCTTGCGCCGAGTGACTTGAGTACGCCGATGTCCTTCGTCTTTTCGACGACGATCATAAAGAAGATCGCCAGGATACCGAATCCGGCGACCGCGATGATCAGGAACAGTAGAATGTTGAGGATTACGGTCTCCATTTGCACGGCAGCCAACAGCGGTCCCTGTTTGTCGCGCCAGGTAGAAATTGCGTAGTACTCTGGCGGGAAAGTCCGGCGAAGAGTGTCTCGCACCGCGTTCAGTGAAACGCCTTCCTTTAGTTTGATCTGGATTGCCGTGACGCTCGTTGCGCCGGTTGTCGGATCAACCATGTTTCGCAGCCGCTGGATTTCGTCGAGGGGGGCAAAGACGAATGCCGAATCGTATTCGCTCATCTTACTCTCGTAGAAATCGACGATCGTAAATGTCGCGTTGACGGCTTGAGGAGGCGTATCCGTTGTCGGAAAGGTCAGGGTCACATCGTCGCCGGGCAGCGTCAAGAAATGGTCGCCGTCGTCGGTGCGAAATCGCGAGAGGGCGATTCCCAACACGATTCCGGTGTACTGTTCCGTCGCGCGGTCGAAATCGCGGCCTTGGCCGCTGATCGGCTCCCACTGCTGGTCAACGCCTTCGTCACCCGCAGCGGCCAATTTTGGCGTTTCGATTCCTGCGAAAGGATCTGCCCGTCGCGCTTCCGCCACCGCAGCTGCGACCTGGGCGTTCATTGAGGCCTGCTGCATCTCTAGCCACGCCTTTTCTTGTTCCGCGACTTTTCGGCGGTATGGCCAGCCGGCCCATTCCATTCCGAACCGCGTCGGCGCGTCCGTTCCGCCGGTGTAGTCTCGAATGTCGTAGCCGCCGTCGCGCAGATTAAAACTGAGTTGTTGTCGATTCTGCGGATGCTGCAGGTAACCGCTTGAATCACTCACCAAATGGTAAGATTTCGGATCAATGCCGATGAAATTGACCTGCCGCATCATCCAACTTCCGTTCACGCGGAAATTAAGCATGGCAGGCACGTGCACCGTGGGCGTCATGGCATCGATGTCGTCGCCCACGATCTCGCGGATTCTCGCCATGTGCGCATCGGCGTTGACGAATCCAATCATGCCCCGGCTTTCGACCACGACATCGGAGATAATTCCGTGCATGCGGTCTTCCATTTCGTGCGTAAAACCCGACATGACACTGTTGACGACAATCAACGTGGCCACACCGAGCGTCACGCTGATGATCGAAACCATCGCTATATAGCGAGTGCAGAGGTACCGCCAGCAGAGAAGGAGTTTATACATAGCCATTCCTTTGGCTCTTTTCAGAATCCGGTCACTCCATGACCGATCCTGGTTCACGGATTGACGCGACTACATTCCTTCGGGTCGGAGCAGTGGAAATAAAATCACTTCGCGAATCGATTGCGCATCGGTCAACAGCATGACCAGCCGATCGATGCCGATCCCCAAACCGCCCGCCGGTGGCATCCCATGCCTCAGCGCGCGGATAAAGTCGTGGTCCATTTTGGCCATCGAGTCTTCCTCTTTTTGACCCCCAAGCTGCGTGCGAAACAGCTCGTCCTGCAGATCCGGGTCGTTTAACTCGGTGTAGGCGTTGGCGATCTCCATGCCCTGGATAAATAATTCAAATCGCTCGGCGATCTGCGGGTTGTCTTTTTTCCGCTTGGTCAGTGGGCAAATACTGGCCGGATAATCGATGACAAACACCGGCCCCGTCAGGTTGTCTTCGACCCGCTCTTCGAATACTTCGTTTTTGATGACGTCAGGATGTTTGTCCGCCGTGTCGAAACCAATTTCGCCGGCCAGCGCTCGGACCGCTTCGTGGTCGTGGGGATCGACGCCGGTGTGCTTTCCGAATAGTTCGTCGTAAGTGGTGCGGGCGAAAGGCGGCGAAAAGTCGATGTTCGACTCTCCCCAAGGAATCTCAGCCGGCTGGCCCGTCGCCGACAGCGCGTCGAGGATGACTTTTTCGGTCAGGTCCATCATGGTTTCGTAGTTGCCGTACGCCTGGTAGACCTCGAGCATCGTGAACTCGGGATTGTGCTTGGGACTAATTCCTTCGTTGCGGTAGACGCGGCCCAATTCGTAGACCCGCTCCATGCCGCCGACCATCAGCCGCTTTAAATGCAATTCGAGCGCGATCCGCATGAACAGTGGAATGTCGAGCGCATTGTGATGCGTGGTGAAGGGTCTGGCGGCCGCGCCGCCTGCGACCGAGTGCAGCGTCGGGCCTTCGATTTCGACAAAGTCCTGTGATTTAAGCGTGCCACGGATCGAGCTGACGATCTCGGTCCGTTTTAGAAACCGATCCAATACACCGTCGGTATATGCCAAATCGAGGTACCGCATCCGCTGGCGAAGTTCTGGATCGCTGAGGCCGTGGTGCTTTTCGGGCGGCGGCAATATTGACTTGGTCAGGAAATGAAGCTGCTCGGCGAAAATCGTCAGCTCGCCGGTTTTGGTTCGTTTCAATTCGCCATCGACGCCGACAATATCGCCCAAGTCGAACAACTGCGCCAATTCCCAGTTTTCCTCGCCGACTTGGTTCTTGCCGATGAACAGTTGTATTTTTCCGCTCCAATCCTGAATGTCGGCGAAGATCAGTTTGCCCTTCTTTCGCTGCAGCATGACGCGACCGGCGGCGCGGACCTTGGGGCCATGCTGTTCGACACGGCTGTTTTCGCTGTCCGCCGGCGGCTCTTCAACGACAATTTCGTTTTCCCTCGCGCGGATGTCGCTGATGCGGTGGTGGCCGTCAAATCGGCTACCCCACGGGTCGTGGCCGAGCTGCTGAATCTTCCCGAGTTTCTCGCGCCGGGAAGCTTCGTGCATTCCTATGTCGGCGCTGGGGGTATTCTGGTCGTCGGTCATCGAAGCGGTTGGCATGCTGTGGGCGCACAAAGTCAGCGGGTTTAAACACAAATGCGGCAACATTTTAGTGGAAGTTGCCCAGCCGTCAATGTCATGTGTCTACGGCGGTGTGAGTCGGAGGCGAGAACTCGCAGAACGCAGTGCTTGCACAACGATGTACGCTTGACGAGACAGCAAAATATTTCGTTCGTTTTTTTGGGGCGGGGACAACAACTCGGCGGTGTATTCGTGATAGCAGACCCCAATGACCTCGGTATGGTTGATGCCGACACGTTTGTTTCGGTGTTTATTGACTACAACTGTCTATTCTGACCGCACTGCTGCCTAGTGTGGGACGCTTTGGGCGACTTGATCTGCTCCCAATACGGCGCGTAGAAATTTACGAGAGGATTTTGACCAACCGCTCATCCGGTCGACCGAGGCCGATGGGTTGGTTGGTGCAGAAACAGCTCGCAGAGTAGAAACAGCGATTGGCAAAGCTTCCTCAGGGCAAAAAATGACGCCCGCCCGCTGGCTGTCGTAAGGGGTTTGAATCGCAAAAGGCTGACACAACCGTGTCGTGTTGTTTATACTGTGGGCCGCTCTGTGGCGGCGAATGGTCCGCACCAACTGGCCGGAGAGCCGAGATGGACGAATCACGGCAGTCGAAATCGGCAGCGACACCTTGTAGCGGTCCGATTTCACGTCGGGAGATTCTTGGTGCCGGCGCGCTGTCCATACTGGGTCTGTCGCTGCCGCAACTGATTGAGGCCAGGGAAACGTCGGGGGGCGGTCCGCCGCGATCCCCCACTTTCGGCCGTGCCAAGAATGTAATTTTTTTGTATTTGGCCGGCGGTCCGCCGCAGCATGAGACATTTGATCCCAAGCCGGATGCCCCGGCTGAGATTCGCGGCGAGTTCAAGCCGATTGCCACGAACATTCCCGGTATCCAGTTCTGCGAACTGTTACCACGAATCGCGCGGGTGGCCGACAAAATGGCCGTCGTGCGGTCGATGGCGACCGACGACGACATACACTCATCCAGCAGTGCGTGGGTGCTGACGGGGCACAAGTACGCCGGCACGAACGCGCGGACGATTCATCCGGGCGACTGGCCGTACTTTGGCTCGATTGTCAAGAAGCTCAAGCCCAGCGAATCACTGCCGCCGCTTTCGACGATTTGGATTCCCGACTGGATGCGGCTGAACGAGAACGTAAAACCAGCCGGGCAAACCGGCGGGATGCTGGGCAGCGACTGGGATCCGGAGCGAATATTTGGCGACCCTGCCGCAAACGATTATCGAGTCGAAGGGCTGCAATTGACCGGTGAGGGGCTGGCGCGTTTGCAGTCGCGCAGGTCGCTGCTTGAAAGGCTCGATCGGCAAGTAGGGTATAGCGACCGCAACTTCCGCAGCCTTGACTTGTTCCAGCAGCAGGCTTTCGACTTGCTGACTTCGGGCAAAGCGTTCGATGCTTTTCGGATTGATAAGGAAGCAGACAAGCTGCGCGAGCGTTATGGCCGCAACAGTTGGGGGCAGTCGGTACTGCTGGCGCGACGGCTGATCGAAGCGGGCGTGAGGCTGGTTCATGTACAGTGGCCGCGGATGCCGGGCGACAATGCGGTGGACAACCCGCTGTGGGACACGCACGCGCAGAATTTCGATAGATTGGAAGATGTGCTGTGCCCGGTTTTTGACGTGGGCTTTTCCGCTCTGATTGAGGATCTGGACCAACGTGGATTGCTCGATGAAACTCTGGTCGTGGCCATCGGCGAGTTTGGCCGTACGCCCAAGATCAACGCCAAGGCCGGCCGCGACCACTGGGGCGCGGTGTTTAGTTTCGCCATTGCCGGTGCCGGGATCAGCGGCGGGCAGGTAATTGGCGCGAGCGACAAACTGGGAGGCCATCCGACCGAAGACCGCGTGCAACCGGGCGATCTAACGGCGACGATTTATCATCTGCTCGGCATCGATCCTGGCCAAGTTCTGTCCGCGCGCGACGGCCGCGCCCTGCCGATTACGCACGGAAAACCGATCCTAAAACTGTTCGGCAGCAAACCGGCGACCGCCGAGCGGACTGAGCCCGGAGGCAGCCCCTTTCGCGTTCCGCCATACCAAGACCGCTTGTTGGCCCACAGCGACTTTACGGCTGGGGTCGAAGTCCGATCTTTCGATGGTCCCTCGCGTCCCAAAGGCTGGCGGGCGGGGTCGCTGGGCGGGAGGGGGCTGGAAGTGCAAATCGTGCGGGAGGATTCGGTCGCCACCCCGAACGTGCGACACGTAGCGCTAGGCATTACGGCCCGCGAGCCTGCGACGAAAAGAATCGAACAAGGCGCGGCCACCATGTTAGCTCAGGAAGTTCGCAGCCCATTCGCCGGCACGTTCGTGCTCCGAGCTCAGCTCGGAGCCAGGGCTTCATCGGACGATGTTTTCAACGAACTGTTTCGCAAACACTTTACTTGCCGATTGCTGCTGTTCGAATTCACGGACGCGGCGAAGAGCCCGCGGCATCACAAAGTCGTCGCGTCACTCGAATTCAAGCCGGTGTTGATCGATCCGGAAAAGCCGAGCCTGCAGACCGTTGAACTGGAGAAGACATTCACGTCTAGCAAACCGGGACAGAATATATCATTCGGTCTTGGCTTGGGCGTTGCGGTTGTCGTTGAAAAGACGAATCCGGTTACGCTGAAATTTCCTGCGGGCCGCCTATCGGCCATGCTCCACGTAGCGTGGATGGATTTGAAATTTGCGGGCAAACAGATCGACGAAAACGTGCAGGTATAGCGTGGTATAACGGGAGTTCCGCCTGCCAACGACCGAGAGCCGGTGGCCGGGCGATCTTTTAGAACCCTCCCCGGTGAACCGCCGAGGCCGACCGGTCTGGCGGCGCTGTCGCCGGTTGCGGCCCTCGTCGACGTCCCGGTTTACGTGAAACTGGAACCCGGTTGATTCGAAAAATCGGCCGGTTATTTCTTTTCAACGGCCCAAATGTTTCGGAAGCGGACCGGGTTGCCGTGATCTTGCAAATGCAGAAACCCGGGATCCGGACCTTCGGCTAACGGCGACGCCGTGGTGCGTTTGGGGAGTTTGATATTGTCGTGAATGACAACGCCATTATGGCGGACGGTCATTCGCGCATCGGCGGTTTTCTTGCCACCGTCGAATTTCGCGGCGGTGAAGACGACATCGTACGTCTGCCACGACAACGGCGGGAAGCACATGTTGACGTCGGGGTCTTTGATGCTATAGACGCCGCCG
Organism: Pirellulales bacterium; assembly: GCA_046582885.1. Taxonomy (GTDB): domain Bacteria; phylum Planctomycetota; class Planctomycetia; order Pirellulales; family UBA7805; genus JAYZEI01. Next base: position 13,386 of record JAYGDO010000506.1, read on the forward strand.
CATTCGTTGTGTTTTCCGGCCAACCCAAACGAGTCGAGAACCTGTACCTCGTAACGTCCTTGCAGATAACAGCCGCTATTGCCGCGTCCTTGTCCGCGAGCCGCCGGCTTATAAGGCGTACGGAATTCGAAATGCAGCGTGTGGTCGCCAAACCGCTGTTTGCTATTTGCGCCCTGCACCAGCAAGCCGTCTTCCGTCATGCGGGCCGGTTGGCTGGCATTGCGGGCCGAGGTGAAATTATCGGCCGAACTGCCGTCGAACAGCACCGCGGCGCCTTTGGGCGGCTTGGCGCCGAGTGTGGAGCTTTTGCGAACGACCCGCTTGAGGTCGCCGATGTGTTTGCCGTCTTTATCGACAACCTTCATGACACCATCTTTGATGGTTCCGTCGGCGTGTTCGCCACTGAACTTTACTGCGCCGTCCGCCGTGGCCGCCTCGACCTGCTCTTTGCTTTTGCCGTCCCAGCCGTCCCCCGGTAGCCCGCCGCTGTAGCCGACCGCACGAAATTTGCCGCCGCCCAGTGCGATCACTTGGACGCCAAGTTTCTTTTTGCCGTTTTCGCCATCGACGGTGCCGGTGTATTCGCCTTGAATGGCGAAGTCGGCGTCAACTTTCGGGTCTTCGCCGCGGGCGGTGGTTGTGAATAACCCGAATGTCAACAAAAGAATCAAGTAGCGCCGCGTCATGGGTGTGCTCCTATTTCGTCCGGTTCAGTTGGTTTTGAAGAAGCTAAAGTTGCCGCCATTGTGTGCCGTGCGGCGTCGAGTTGCAAGCGGCAAGGCTGTTATTTCGACAGGCAATACAAATGGGTTTTGCTGCGGAGGATCATTTTGTTTTCGACGATCGCAGGCGACGCCATGTAGCCGTCGCCCAGTTCGTTGTCGGCGAGCAACTGGAACTTGCGGCCCGGCTTGATTACGGGAACTTTGCCAGTGCGGCCAAAAAAGTAAATCTTGCCGCCCGCATGGATTGGCGACGCGGCGAATTCGCCCCCATACCGCTCCTGCCAGACGGTCTCGGCGGTCTTCGGCTCAAGACAGGAAATGATGCCGTTGTCGCTGACCATGTAGAGCAGTCCGTCAACAAGAATCTGTGACGACTTCTTCGCAACGCTTTTTTTGATGTTCCAAGCCGTATGGGTTTTGGTCACATCACCGCGGCCGTCTGGCCGCACCGCAACCATGCCGCCCATACCGTTGGTAATGAAAACGAGGCCTTGGCCAAACAGCGGCCGCGCCGAGGCGTTCATACCGCCGTGGTAAGCCGTCCACAGTTGTTCGCCCGTCTTTGGTGCATAGGCAATGGTCGCTTTTGCACTCGGGCAGATGACCTGTGGCTGACCGGCGACTTCGATCACCGTGGCCGTACAGTATGCTTTTTTCAAATCACCGTTGTTCGTGCCGTACTTGATATTGCGATCTTTCTTCCAAACCGTTTTGCCCGTTTTCGTGTCAAATGCGATGACGTATTGATAATCGAAGCCGTCAAAGGCGACCATCAGCAGACCGTTGTAGAGAATTGGTGAGGAAGCGGGACCGCGAAAGTGGTTGCAGAGCAAATCACGACGTTCCCAGATTCGCTCACCGGTCGCCGTGTCAAGACAAACGGTTCCGTATCTGCCGAAGTGAATATAGATGCGGCCCTTCTCGATCACCGGCGTACACGACGCGTAGCTGTTCATCGGGTGGCAAAAATCCGGCTTCGCGTTTTCATAGATCACCATGTCGCGAAGAATTTTTCCGGAGTCGAGATCGACGCACAACGCCGATTGGACTTTGCCGTCCACGGTGGCTGTGGTGAGCCATATTTGCTTGCCCCAAACCACGGGGGACGACCAGCCTTTACCGTGGATCGGTGTCTTCCAGCGGACGTGGGTCTTTTCGTCGATTTCGACCGGCAAGTCGGCAGCGGCCGCCTGGCCGTCGCCCGTTGGGCCACGAAATTCCGGCCAGTTTTCTTGCCCACGGGCGGAACGGGCCGAAAGAACAATCAAAAAAAACAACGTCAGCGATCGCATGTCGCCTCCTGCTAGATCGGATGCTTGGTAGGTTGGGGAAGTCGTGCAGGCTCTCATTATACATCAGCAATGGGGGTGCGGTATGAACTGATTTGAGCGCTCAGCGTCACCGGTTTATAATCTACCCGATCGCCGGGTCGTCAAAAAGAATGCGCGAAATTGAGGACTTTGTCATGCTCATCTGCAGAATCGTATGCTGGATCGTCGTGGCGTCGATGGGCTCGTCGCTGCTGGCCGGGCCGCCAAAGCGGGAAGGGGAATACGTGCGGATTTTCGACGGCAACTCATTTGAGGGGTGGGAAGGAAATCTCGACTTTTTTCGGATCGAAAAAGGTGCGATTGTGGCCGGTTCGTTGAAAAACCGCATTCCGCGAAACGAGTTTCTGGCGTCGCTCAAGCAGTACGGCGATTTCGAGTTGCGTTTCAAATCGAAATTAATAGGTAAGGGCAACAATGCCGGAGTGCAGTTCCGCAGCCAGCGGATCGAGAACAACCATGAAATGATCGGTTACCAGTGCGACATCGGCCGCTGGAGCAAGGGCTATATTTGGGGGTTGATTTACGACGAATCACGGCGGCGTAAGATGCTGACCAGCGTAGATCAAAAGGAACTGCTCAAACACGTCAACATGAACGGCTGGAACGAGATGATTGTCCGCGCCAAGGGCCGCCACATACAAATTTGGGTGAATGGTTTCTTGACGTCGGATTACACCGAGCAGGATCAGGACATTCCATTGCGGGGGCGATTTGGTCTGCAAATCCACTCGGGCGAGGCGAGTGAGTGCTGGTATCGCGATATCGAGCTAAAGGAACTGTAATCGTGGCGGCTACGGCCGCCGCATTTTTACGCAGTTTCTTTCCATTCCGCGGTTATTCGGCAAGCCGACTTGCTCTGCCGCGCAGGCGGCCATCTCGGTTCGGCAACTTCGCCTAGGGCTGACTCGCCATCGAACGTTTTGCGGTGGACGGCCGCGGCCGCAGCGGTGCTTGTTGCCAGTCGACGCCGAGCATCAGGCAGTTGATTCCCGAGCCGATGCCGAGCAGCGCAATCCGATCCCCTGATTGGACGTGGTCAGTTTCAATTCCAATCGCCATCGCCGTCGGCAGCGCAACAGAACCGGTGTTCCCCAGGTACTCGATCGTCGGGTAATCGATTTGCAGGTCGAGCTGCATGGCTTCGAACATCTTGCGCCGATGCATTGTGCCAACTTGGTGGCAAAACGTCTTGTCGATGTCTTCCCGCGACCAGTTCATCTCTCGGAGAAACTCCTCCAGGGTTTCCGTGCCCGCAGCGATTCCTTCGCGCATTAGTCGCTCTGAGTCGGTCGTCATTAGCGGACGCATCCGGTCGCCGCCGGCTTCGTCGCGGCTGCTGTGGCAGAGACCGTGAAAGTCCGTATTTGCCCTCGCGGCGCCGCCGATGAGCCGGTTGCCGGACTGCGACAATTCGCGATGCGTGACGAGTACGGCGCTGCTGCCCGAGCCAATCGTGAGCGAAGCGACGGCCAGTTTGATGTCATCGCGCGACAGCGACGTGTTTTTATTTAGTTCGGCGATCGTGGTTTCGACCAGCGGTCGGGCACTTTCCGTGCCGACAACGAGTCCTGCACGGGCCTGACCAAGCTCGATCATGTTGGCTACCTGTACGATGCCGTTGAGCATGCCGAGGCAGGCGTTCGATAAATCGAAAATCTGGCACGCCCGCGAAAGTCCCAGGCGGTGATGCACACTGCAGGCCGTTGCCGGTTCGAGAAAATCGCGGCAAACCGATGCATGGATTAAAACGCCGATATCCTGCCGATCGATTTTAGCTGCGAGAATTGCCTTCTCCGCCGACTCGACGCTGATGTCGCTCGGCCGCGAGCCGAGCGACCAGAATCGCCGGCTGCGGACGCCGGTGATCAACTCGAGCCGTCCTTCCGGCATCCGCAACCGCTCGTAAAGCGGTGCCAGCCGCGTTTCGATTTCAGCTGAAGTGACGATTTCCTCGGGAAGTGTGTAGGAAATCGACTCCAAACAGACGTTCTCGTAGTGAATCATGACTTAACCCGTGGCAAACGAATAGCAATCGCGTCATTCTACGGCAGATCGCGGCGCTCGACTACGGGCTGTGTGACGCCACTCGTTAGACGAACACAGACCGCTTACCGTGCGGACCGAAAGCCGGCTAAAAATCGTGCCAGATTCCGATGCCGAGTTTCTGTTCGGTCCGATCGAAGAATTGATACTTTTCGTGCGCGCCGTTGTAATACTGGGCACCGACGCGAAGCCGTCGTCCGTCATCTGCGATCCATTGCCAACCAGCTTGCAGCACAAAGTTGCCGCTGAAGTTGATTTCTTCGCGCAAAAGGACGTTCGTCGCGACGAACGGCACGGCATGGTTGCCTGCCGGCGCGCGCCGACTGTACTCCGCGCCGAATTGAAACTGCCAAGGCTTGGCGAAGTCATAAATGAACGCGTAACTCGCTTCACCATACAAACGCAGCTGATCGGAAGGATAGACCGAGCATCCCAACACAATTGAATCCGTAGCGTAGTTAATCCGCTGGCCCAACCCACCGTTTAGCTGTGCGAATTCGTCGCCGAGGTGCGAGCTGAGATGGTAATATGCCAATTTGAATTGATGATTTCCGCATCCGTAAGTCAGCGGGATGCCAAACCGGTAGTCGGTTGCTTCGAGAACCGGGGGAAGGTCATAGGGTGTGAGTCGCGGAAACGCAGCGGCCTCGATATCCAACTGCCAGCCTTGAGGCTCGATCGGATCGTTCGTGCCATATCGAAACAGTCCGATTTGTCCACCGGCCATCAAATCCCAAACCCATCTTTCGCGGCCTCGTTCGTAATTGAACACCGCGCCCAGCCTCGGCGACAGCGGGCTGGCGAGATAGGGCCTGTAGATGAGGCCCTGTGGTAAAATTTGCTTGCGCCAAACTCTTCTGTGCGGCAGATCAATGGTGTCGATTGGCTGTTGGGCCGGAAGTGATTGTGGTGAGAGCAGGTAGTCCGTTGCGGCCGTCGCCAGGCCCGTCGTTGGCGATGCGGCTGGGTACCGCGGATCAGGCAGCCGGCGAATGCCTGTAATGTTCGGCTTGGTCTGGCCCGAGGCAATCGCCCTCGCGGTCGTGCCGTGACGGGGGAAAACTGCCATCAGTGCTAGGCAGGTCAGGGCGGGAAAAAACAGCTGTAGCTTTAGCGGTCGGATCTGCCTGCGCAGCATGGCGATGCACGCCCAAATAAATATGCCTGGCGGCCAATGCATTCGATCGAGGGCAGGGAGGGTGGTGTGGACCGCGGGGGAATACTGCGGCTGGTGCAGCCGGCGGAGAATCGAACGCAAAGTGGCGATACTACCTTTCATCGGCAGAAACTTTGCGTCGCTCAAATCGGACAGGGTCCCGCTTTCGGTCGCGGTTAAACTGGGCGGGTGCGGTTAAACTGGGGCAGACGGGCATAGATTAACGAGGGAAAACCGCAGACCCCCTGAAGAACGGTGCTAGCTGTCCGCCGGAATTCACTTCACGCATATCGCCGGAGTGTGAAAGGCAACCACAACCACAACAACGGAAAATTTGGTGCAATTCATTTGTCTGCCAGTTCAGCGAACAAAATGATTTTTAGCCAATCGTACGCTACAAGGTGGCGCGACACTGCGGACAGGGCGGGTGAAAAGCTTTAAACCCGAACGAACAGCCGGCGCCAATTCATTTGAGCAACCGGTGTTTTGAGGCGGAGAATCTCCCGGTGTGATTCATGCGTGCCACGCGATTCGCCTTTACGTTCTGAAGAATGCCTTTTTTCCGTCAATCGCCACGCTCGTTACGCACACGGCCGGACAACAGCGTGCGACAGGTGTGTCGGGACGCCAACGTCGGTTGGGCTACATTTAATTGCGACTCACGACACATCAACGTTGGCGCATCTACAATATGTTGTGTGGGCCGCGGTGTTTATGCGCAAAATCTTCGTATAGTATGAAAACTGCTTGTCAACATGCTCGCGAAAATCAAAATTTACTTCCGACTTGCATTCTTGCGGTGGCACCGGCCACGCACCAGAAGGAGGTGAATAGGCCATTTGAAACGGATGTCAAAACCGAGTCCGACCGATTGACGGTTAGGCCGGAACAGGCCTGCAAGAGTTCCATTCAAGTTGTTGCTCCCCGGCCACCGACGGTGGGCCGCGCCCGTGTTCGGTAGCGCTGCTGCGGGGAAGTGGTGGTTCGCCGGAGAACGGCGCCCCTTGAATTTCGCTTGCTGGGCAACCGACCTCATCGCGTCCGAGGGCCGTTTGTGCATTTGTCTGATGGTAGATTGACCAACTTTGACGGCGTGATTCCTTGCAACGAGGCCACGGAGCGGCCAGGGAGAAAATCCGATGGATAAGCCACTGATTGCAATGAACGCTGACCTAAGATCAGCCAAACCAGATTCACCGGCGTTTACGTTTGTCGCTAGTGACTATTACGATGCGATTGTCGATGCCGGTGCGATTCCGATTGTCTTGCCACCAATTCGCGACGAATCCGATTTGAGTCGCCAGCTGGATTTGGTCGAAGGCGTCTTGTTGGTGGGTGGATCGGACCTAAATCCGAACAACGATGGGTTCATGACACACCCAACCGTCCGCGAATTAGACGCGCGTCGTGAAGATTTTGATCGTATGTTGATGAGGTTGATCGCCGACCGCAAAATGCCCGTTTTTGGAGTCGGCGTCGGGGTGCAACTCTTAAACGTTCAACAGGGAGGGAATTTGTTCTTGCACCTTCCTGAGGATTTGCCGAGTGCATTGCCGCACAAGGATCCGATTGATACATCGCACCGTCACGGTCTGATTGTGCAGCCGGTTTCGTTGATGGAGCGTGTATTCGGCGATGGCGAAGTGCGAGTCAACAGCATGCACCACATGGCGATCGACGAAGTTGCGAACGGTTTTCGCGTGACCGCGACGGCGCCGGACGGCGTCGTTGAGGCGATCGAAAGCATCGATGAAGAATGGTTCGCGTTCGGCACGCAGTTTCATCCCGAAGCCGGGTCGGCATCGGCGCTGGATCAGCGGATTTTCGACGAGTTCATCGAGGGGGTTCGCGCGGCGGAGCCTATGAAGATGGTCGCGTAGCGATACGATTTGCCGCTTAGACAGGGATGTTAACCGAGGACTACGGGCGAAACGCGAACCTCTGGGTGTTTCGCCCGAACCGATGGGTGTAGTTGGATGTCGTCAGATCAGTCAACTCCGACATCGTGCCGCGAGCCGGTGGCTTTTCCATCCAGTCAGCGCGGGGGACGCATTGAAGGTATCCCGAGGTTATTCGTCGGGGTCCGCGTCCGCGCCGCATGCCGGCAAGTGACGGCCGTGTTGCTGCGGGCCGGGGGATACGGATTGCAAGCCGCCTTCGAGCTTTTGGATTGGGGTGAGGAGGACGTTCCAAAGTTGGATCGCGCGCGGTTTGACCGACTGGTGGACGGTGGGGATGCGGCGAATGAGCTACCGCGGTTGGCGCGAGGGTTGGCCGAGGTTCAATCAAGGCTTGTCCAGCGGCTCATCGGCGTGCAATCGTCGTCGACGCCGTGTCCGTTGATGATTGCCGTCGATGATCCCGGTTTTTGGCAAGTCGGCCGTGACGTGCCGAGTTGTTATTCTAGTCTTTGTGATGCCGCATTTCTCGCCGAACAGTCGGGGCTGAATGTTCTGGATGCGTTTCCGGCTGGCGATCTGGCCGGAGGCGGCCTGGGCGGTCCCATTGCCGCACTACCACAGTGGCAATTATTGCGTGATCAACACCGCACCCGTGTGCTGTTGGATTTGGGCCGAACCACGCGAATGACTTACCTGCCTGCCGGCGGCGTTGTTCGGGGCGAGGGTGAGATTCTGTCGTTCGACGTTGGTCCGGGAACGATGTTGCTCGATTCGCTGGTCGAGCATTTCACGGAAGGCCAAGCGAACTACGACCCGGGAGGTCACCTGGCGGTTCAGGGCCGAAGGATTCCGGGTTTAATTGAACACTGGCTGGAGGACCCCTATTTTGACAAACCCCTGCCGCGCTGGTACGCGATAGGGGTTCAGCCTGATGAAGAGTTAAATGAAACCGTACGCATGGCTGTCGAAACGGGGTGGTCGATACGTGACCTGTTGTGTACCGCGACACATCTGATTGCTGAGTCCGCTAGGCTCTCATTTCAACAGCACCTTTCAAGTCTGCCGGAGATCGACGAAATCATTATTTCCGGCGGCGGCAGCCAGAATGGGCTGCTGGTCAAGGAGGTTACGTCACGCTTGCCGCCGCGGCCGGTGCTGCGGCTTTCAAGTTATGGCCTGAACGACACGATCCTCGATGCGGCTTGTGTCGCGGTCTTGGGCCTGCTGTACGTAGACGGAGTCCCGGCCAATCGCTCGGCGATCACGGGCACCCAATCGCCCCGACTGCTCGGCCGATTAAGTGCCGGTGCGGCCGAAAATTGGCGAAGTTTGGTTCGCAGCCTAGCCCGCGAAGAATTCGAAGTGTCGGCCTTTCGCAACGCAAGTTGAGCCCGCAAGCCGACCAATGCACAACGGGTCGCTAACGTCCTCTCGGAGTTGTGTTTTCTAGGCGGCAATTACGCCGGCCCGGTGATCGCTCGTACAGGTCCGACATATTCGCCGCGAATGACCGTGTCCTGGTCGTTCTTGAACCGCTCGACAACCTCGTACACGTGACGCCGCGCGATATCTTGAAACTTATTTTCGATCAGGACTCGGTACCAGCCGGCGAGTGAAAACGAAAAGAAGCGGTGGCCGACTTCAAATTCCGACGGAGGCACCGAATACCATAGGGACCACGCAATGATCTCTTCCAGTCTGCGGTTCTCATCGCCTGAGCCGCCGGAAGGTGGTAGTCCAGTCGTCGCAAATTGACCATCCAATGGCCCGCCGATAATGTCGAAAACGACAGCCATGCCCCCCAGTGTACTATCAGGGCCTGTGGGCGTCCAATTTCGGATCAGCGATGCAACTTTCGGTTGAGCTGTGCCAAGGGGCAGGCAAACCGTGTTCAGTTTCCTTGTTCAATATCCTTATCGTGCAGAGTGTCGAGCGGCGGGAACAACGACAGCGGTCGCGAGCTCCGCTCGGTTGTGAGATCGGTGCCGGGCCGCGCTGAAATAACGCTCCGCTCCGCTAGGGCAGGCCTTTGAGGAAGTCCTCAAGTTCCGGGTCGACGTCATCGTCTTCCGGCTGGTGGCCGTCATCGGCCTCGACTTCCCGAGCGTCTTCGCGCAATTCCAACGGTGACGGTTGCTCGACGACTTTGCCTCCGGCCAAGTCGTCCGAAGTGCCGCCGCCTTCCTCGGCGGCGGCGCCCAATTCGTCGAGTTGCTCCGCGAATTCGACATCCTCGAATGCGGTGCTAACCTGAGAAGCGAACGCAAAATCTTCCGACCCGCTTGCCGCTGTCTGTTCCCGTGACGTGACTTCGTGAATAATGTTGCCTTTGTCGATCAACTTCGCCCAAGTTTCCAGCTCTTCGTCCGACAGGTTTGCTTCGCGCTGGATTTCCATTGAGGCCGAAGTGCCAACGTCGGGCAGTTCCGCTTTGACCGTCAACCGGCCATTTTCCTCATACTTGAATTCGACAAAGACCGCCGTCTTTTTGGGAAGGCCCGGTGGTAGATCGGTGACCTGGCAGACGCCGACCGGTGTGGCATTATGACCGCTGTCGTCGCCGCCCTCGATCACGTGTACGTTGACGCTGACTTGATTGGCCTTTTGCGTTGCGAAACGGGCCGCCTGTCGGGCGGGTAGCGCGGTGTTTCGTGCGATGAGCGTTTTGCGACGTGGCCGGCCCGTCGCGGCCTCGGTTGCCAGCACGCCCAGATCGTGCGAGTTGACGTTCGTTATTTTCCCAACACTTTGGGGATGCACGGCATCTTTTTTTCCTCCCATCAGGTATCCAGCGTAAATGGCCGCACCGTGCGCGACCGCTTCGTCGGCCGCCAGCGACCGATCCGGTGTCATGCCGCTCTCGTCTTCCAGCATCTTGATGACCATCGGCATTCGCGTTGAACCGCCGACCAACAACAGACGGGTGACGTCGTCCCAACCGACCTTTGCGTCCTGCAGGAGTTTCTTGACCGTGAACCTGGTTCTTTCCAGAAGGTCCACTGTCAGCGACTCGAACTGATCGCGCGTTAGTCGTATCCGCGATAGACGGCCATCATGCTCAAACGCAATGTTAACTTCTTCGCGCGCGGATAGCGCGCGTTTTGCGTCCTCGGCTTCTTTGCACAACCGCAACAGCGCCGAATCGTCCTTCCTCGGATCGATGAAGCCGTGCTCTTTGGAAAACGCTTCGGCGACATGATCGACGATGCGACGATCCCAGTCGATGCCGCCCAAATAGACATCGCCCGCCGTCGCCAGTGCCGTATAATCGTGGCCTTCCAACCGCATTAACGTCACGTCAAATGTCCCCCCACCAAGGTCATATAGGAGGATGGTTTCGAGGCTATCCGCCCCGCCTTCGTCGGATAAAAATCCGCGATCGACGCCGAACGCAATCGCAGCCGCCGTCGGTTCGTTGATGATGTCCAACACGTTGATTTTGGCGAGTCGGCCCGCGTCTTGGGTTGCCTTTCGCCTCGTTTCGTTGAAATAAGCCGGAACGGTAATGACCGCGCTGTCGAGCGGCCCCAGTTTCAACTCGGCGTCGCTTTTCAACTTGGAGAGCACCAGCGCTTCGACGACTTCTGGTGGTAGGTGGTTTCCCTTTACTGCCTTGCCGATCCGCCGTGCACCGATATCCCGCTTCGCATAGGCGGCGACGGCATCGGGTTCGTGCGATGCTAGCTTGACGGCCTCCTTGCCGACAATCACGTTGTCGCGGTCGAACATGACGACGCTGGGGGTCGTCACATCGCCCTCTGAATTTTGGATGGTGTACGGCCGTCCGCGGGAGTCCAAGGAAGAGACCACCGAAAACGTTGTTCCTAGATCGATTCCGATCGGAATGCCGTTCGCAGTCGATTCTGCCACCTTCATCCGATCCTTTCTGGGCCCAGCGTTTCCCGCCTCTGCATTACCATAGCCTAATGCAACAAGCCATTGCAAATCCACACCTTAGGTTTCATAATGAGGTGAGAGTCACGAGTCGGTAGTCGGTCGGGATAGACTCTTGATTCTCGTCTTAGCTTGACTCTCGACTCAGAGCTTTCCTAGCTGCAATGCCCACACCTTTCGATCCTTATCACAAGTGGCTTGGCATTCCTCCGAAAGACCAACCGCCACATCATTATCGTCTGTTGGGAATTGATCTGTTTGAAGGCGATGTGGAGGTCATCGAGGCCGCCGCTAACCGGCAAATGACCTACATACAAGGCTGCGCGACGGGTGAATATGTGGCCGAGTCCCAACAGCTCATGAACGAGATCACCGCGGCGCGGATCACGTTGCTTGATCCAACGAAGCGGGCCGGATATGACCAGAGACTCAAACAGAAACTTGCCGCGGGCGGAAAACTGCGTGTGGCGGCGTCGCTTGATCGTGGTGCGGAGGTGCAGCCGCCGCCGGTTGACACGACTCCCCAGCCGCCACCCCCCAAGCCGCCGTTGGCAAAACCCAAGGTATCACCTCCCGCGCTGCGCGAGAGCCCGCCCAACTTGCCGGCCATGGCTGCGCTCGCATCGAAGAGTGCGACGGCCAGGCGAAAAGTAAAATTGGGTTGGCAGTTCTCGGTGTTTATCGGGCTGTTGCTGCTGGTGATTGGCGGTGGTATCGCGATTTGGCTCTTTTTACCGCGGCTAATCGGCGGTGAAGAAACCTCGCTCGGCGGCGGCAATCCGGCGACCGAGGGTCGTGAAGAAGCGGATGCCGCTGATGACGCAGCCACGGCGCGGGTTGATCAACCGCCGGAGCGAGACCCGCCAACTGCGGCTGAAAACAACGGCGGTGGAAGACAAACCGCGGCGGACGATGGTGGTCCGATCACCGACACGCGACCGGTTGATCCGCCGGAGAGCGGCAATCGGGACCAGAAAGCAACACCGCCAAAGTCGCCCTTAGATGGCGGTGACCCCGGCGGTGACGGGCCGTTGCCCGCCAAACGCCCGGGCGGCATCGACCCGCTCGCCGCTGAATCACTGGACGATTTGGTCGATCGGATCGATCGGCCGGGTCGAGAGGCGGTAGACGTTCCGTCGCCGCGGCCCACCGAGAAGCCGGCCGATCCGCCAGGTGAGCCGGAAGAGCAACCGGCGGTCAAGCAGCAGCCCGTTCCGGCCGTCGCCATGCTGCGCGAAGCGCGGCTGCAAGTTACGAAAGAACTTGGCAAGCCACCCCGCAACAGTGACGCCCTCCGCGAGTTGGCCCGCAAGTTGATTGAGCGGGCGCAGGCCGCGGAAGACAATGCGGCAGTTCAATACGTTTTGCTGGAAAGTGCCAGCGAATGGGCACTCGACACTCTCGATCTGGAACTGGCTCAAGCAGCGGCTGATGAAACTTCGATCCGCTTCAAAGTTGATCGCATCAAAATGCAGGCGGGTTTGTTGAATCAATTTGCAAGGACGCTACCGCGTGATCAGGAAAAGGCCGCCGCCGCTTTAAAGCGAGCCATCGTCGAAGCACTTGACGAAGCGATTGAAGAAACGCGTTACGACCAGGCGGACAGGCTGCTCGTGACGATTAAGACCGCTGCCAAGCGGCTGCGTGATGAGAATTTCGGCAACTTAGCTGCGAGCTATCGCAAGGAAGTTCAAACCGGATTGTCCTACTACGACGCAATCCGGTTCGCGAGGCAGACCTTGGCAGAAAACCCCGCGGATGCCGTTGCGAATCTTACGCTAGGGCGTTTTTATGGCACCGTGCGGAGCGATTGGGGGCGGGCAGCAGGCTATTTGCGTCACGCCGAAGATGACGATCTGCGGAAGGCCGCGGTTGCCGAGTTGTCGGTGCCGACCGGGGCGGAAGGTCAATTTGTCGTCGCGCAGGCGTGGAGCGTCGTCGCGGGAAAAGCCAATCGCCGCGCCGGGTTGGCCGATGCCGCCAGCAAGCGCAGTCGGCATTGGCTGATGCAGGCTTGGGGCAACGCGGAAGGAAAGT
>JAYGDO010000031.1:0-1855 GCA_046582885.1 Pirellulales bacterium
CGCCCGCCGCGCTATTCCCATTCTGAAGGAGATCGCGGCGCACCGACACATAGACATTTACGAGACGCCGATATTTCAGACCGATATTCCCGGCAACCAAGCGATACGCAAAGCAACCCGCGTCGCCCTGGCAATGCACTACGGAAAACCGGACGCCATCACCGCTATCCAACACGAGATTTGTGACGGATTTATCATCGGTGGCGGAGCGAGTCGCGTGCTGCGGCAGGCCGCGGTATCGGCAGCGGCCGACATGCCGTTTTGGTTACAATTGGTTGGCACGGGAATCACGGCCGCGTGGTCGCTGCACTTCGGCGGCGTACTGAGCCATGCGACCTGGCCCGCGGTCAACTGCCACCAGCTTTACACACACCAACTGCTTACCAAGCCGATCCAGGTCCGTGGCGGGTTCGCCCAAGTGCCAAACCGGTCGGGCCTGGGCGTAGAAATCGACTGGGAGGCTATCGAACGCTTCCGAGTTGAAAAACCGAAACAACGGCCGGAACCGGCGAGGTTGATCGAAACCCGCTGGCCAAATGGACAGCGGATGTTGATCGCCAACAATGGCAAAGTGAACTTCATGCTCGACGTCGCCCGCCAAGGCAAGATGCCGTTCTTCAAGCGAGGCGTCACCACCCGGCTGGTGGCGGACGACGGCACGGGGCCATGGCGGACACTTTACAACAAAGCGCGGCGCGGCCCCGTATTTGAACGAGCCTAATCTGCGGCCGGAAAAAACAGGAGGGCCAGCCCCCCGCTGAGCCAATCTCGAGAGACTGCCTCAGCGGGGAACTTCGCCCTCCCAAAAGTTCGCCGCGCTCTCCTATAGGTTCGCCGCTTGCTTTCGTCTGCTAGACCTTGTTCGCGTCGGGAATCTCGAACCCGCTGCGGTTCGCGTCCTTGACCAACGCGTTGGCCTCGTCGGCATACTCGCCAATGTTCCTTTCGGTCTTTGGATCAAACGTGAGCCATGGTCCAACGACGTACGATTCCCCGTCTTTGACCCCAACGCCATCCTGGAGTACCGAATGCAGTCTGCCGAAGTGTTCGGCCGCGTCCTTGTTGTCGCCAAAGGTTCCCGCCTTGGCATTGAAAGGCACTTTCTTGCCGAGGCGATACGAGTTATTCATCAGGTGCCCCACGACGCAACCGCGATGTGCGTCCATTACGTTACCGTTGGCCATGTTGGGATCACCCGCGCGGCAGGCGGCGATGAAACTGCCCCAGTTACCGCCGGGCGTGATCTTGCCGCCGGGCACGGAGATCGGTTCTCCCTTGTCGCTGCCCGGCGCATAGTAACGGCGACGGATAATCTTGCCGCCATCCTCGAAGTAGAACTCATTTTCGACCTGGCGCTGGTAGCCCTTGTAGTTGACGTTGCGAACGTTGAAGTAGCAGAACTGACCGTTCGGATATTCGGCAATACCGAACATCGAATTAGGCGTTTCGCCCTGGTCATTCCACTGGAACCGCCCGCCGATCGCCATCGCGCGAACGGGGTGCAGCTGATCATCGTCGATGGCCCAAACGGCCCGGTCCAACTGATGCGTGCCCTGATTGTTCAGGTCGCCGTTGCCGGACTTCCAGAACCAGTGCCAGTTGTAGTGAACAAAATTGCCGTGGTAGGCGTCAATTTCCGCCGGGCCGCGCCACAGATTCCAATCCAAATTTGACGGAGCGTCCGACGTCGACTTGATGCCAATACCGCCGCGGGGCTTGCAGCAATAGCCGTAGCTGATCTTGAGCTTTCCCCATTTCCCCGCCTTCACGGCTTCGGTTAACCCTGCTGCGCCGCCGTCGCTGCGCTGCTGCGTGCCGTGCTGAATGACGACGCCGTATTTCTTTTGGGCTTCGA
>JAYGDO010000063.1:0-13439 GCA_046582885.1 Pirellulales bacterium
AGCGGGACCACGGAAAGGCCCACGTATATTCGGTAGAATGTACCGGGTACTTCTCGACATTCAGATTTAATAATCAAACACTCGAAGCAAGCAATGCCCAAACTTCCACAGTTACAGCCAGCCGACGAGCACAACCGGCGGTTGGAAGCCAATGTGCATCCGCCGAACTGGGTCAACCCAGAACCGTTGAAACGATATGACCTAGTGGTGATCGGCGCGGGTACGGCGGGACTGGTCGCGGCGGCCGGAGCCGCCGGTTTGGGAGCCAAGGTGGCGGTGGTCGAACGGAAGCTCATGGGGGGCGACTGCTTAAATGTGGGTTGTGTGCCGTCGAAGGGAATCATCGCTTCGGCGCGGATTGCGGCCGCAGTTCGTGACGCAGGCGAGTTTGGCGTGCGGGTGCCGGACGGTGTCGGTGTCGATTTTGCAACCGTTATGGAGCGGATGCGGCGGCTGCGGGCCGACATTAGTCCGCACGATTCCGCCGAACGGTTTCGGAAACTGGGCGTGGATGTGTTTCTGGGCGAGGCCCGATTTGGCGGGAAGAACACGGTTGAGATCGGCGATCAAAAGTTGCGATTCAAGAAGGCCGTCATCGCCACCGGCGCGAGGGCGGCCGCGCCGCCGATTTCCGGACTCGACGACGTCGAATACATGACGAACGAAACCGTGTTTTCGCTCACAGAATTGCCACGCCGCTTCGGCGTGATCGGTGCCGGTCCGATCGGTTGCGAGTTAGCACAAACATTTGCCAGGTTCGGCTCCGAAGTTTACCTGATCGAAGCGGCGCACGGGATTCTGCCTCGCGAAGATCGAGACGCGGCGGCGATCGTCAAAAAGTCGCTGCTGCGCGACGGCGTTGAGCTACTTTGTTGCGGTGAGGAAACCACGATCCGCGCTGCGGCCAACGGAGTTCGTATTCAGCTCACCTCGCACGGCCAACAATATGACGTGACGGTGGACAAGTTGCTCGTCGCGGCCGGCCGCGTCGCGAACGTGGAGGGACTGAATCTAGAAGCCGTCGGCGTGGAGTACGACTCGCACAACGGCGTCGCCGTGAATGACCGCCTACAGACAACAAACAAACGAATCTACGCGGCGGGCGATGTTTGCTCGAATTACAAATTCACGCATGCCGCCGATTTTCAAGCGCGCATCGTGATTCGAAACGCCCTGTTCTTCGGCTACTCTAAGGCCAGCGATTTAACGATACCTTGGTGCACGTACACATCGCCCGAAATCGCGCACGTCGGGCTTTCCGAGCGGGAGGCGAAGGACCGGGGAACTGAGATCGACACGTTTGTGCAGCAGATGGCCGGCGTGGACCGCGCCGTACTCGAGGGCGATACGGACGGCTTCGTCAAAGTCCACGTCCGCCGCGGAACGGATCGGCTCGTCGGCGCGACGATCGTGGCTCGAAACGCGGGTGACCTGATTGCCGAAATCTCGCTGGCCATGACGCACGGCCTGGGTCTGAAAAAAATTGGCCGTACGGTTCATCCTTACCCCACGCAAGCTGAAGCGATCCGCAAACTGGGCGATGCCTACAACCGAACGCGCGTAACGCCGCGAATCAAATGGCTTTTCAAAAAATGGCTGGCGTGGACGCGGTAACTCGCCTCGGGCCGCATGACGGACACCGGCAAACAGAACATGTTTGGGAATGCCAGCGGCCAACTCGAGCACCCCGAAATAAACGTTGCGCGTCTCGATCGCGGTGCCGACGGATAACGGATCGGAATTGCGTAAGCGAAGAGGGCTGAATCCTACTCCTTCAACTCCTCCTGAACCGCCGAGAATTGTTCGAGGGCGAATTGTAAATCTTCCGTCGAGTGGACCGCAGAAACCTGGGTCCGAATCCTCGCTTGACCTTTTGGCACGACCGGGTACGAGAAGCCAATCACATAGACTCCTTTCTCCAGCAGCCTGTCGGCCATTCGAGTCGCCAACGCGGCATCGCCGAGCATGATCGGGACAATCGGATGCTCGCCGGGCAACACGTCAAAACCTATTTTCCTAAGGCCTCCGCGGAAGAAACGCGTGTTGGCCTCGAGTCGGTCCCGCAGGTCGGTGGACTCGGTTAGCAGGTCGAGCGCCTTGATCGACGCGGCAACGATTGGCGGGGCAACCGAGTTGGAAAACAGGTAGGGACGAGATCGCTGGCGGAGCATATCAACGATTTCCCGACGCGCCGCCGTATAGCCACCGCTCGCGCCGCCCAATGCCTTACCGAGCGTACCGGTAATGATGTCGATGCGGTCCATGACGTCATGGTGTTCGTGCGTACCCCTCCCGCGCGGACCGAGCACGCCCACCGAATGTGAGTCGTCCACCATGACCAACGCGTCGTAGCGGTCGGCCAGATCACAGATAGCCGGCAGGTTGGCGATATAGCCGTCCATCGAAAACACGCCATCGGTGGCGATCAGGCGGTGGCGGGCGGTAGCGGCCTCTTGAAGTCTCGCTTCTAGATCGGCCATGTCGTTGTTCTTGTAGCGCAGCCGTTCAGCTTTGCAGAGTCGAATGCCATCGATGATACTGGCGTGGTTTAGTTCGTCGGAAATGACGGCGTCCTCCCGGCTGAGCAGTGTTTCGAACAACCCGCCGTTGGCGTCGAAACAAGACGTGTAAAGAACCGCGTCTTCTGTGCCGAGAAATTGGCTGATTTTCGCCTCCAGTTCTGTATGAATCTGCTGTGTGCCGCAGATAAATCGCACCGATGCCAGGCCATAGCCCCAGCGGTCGAGCGCTTCGTGTGCGGCGCGGATCACTTCGGGATGATCGGCTAGTCCCAGGTAATTGTTAGCGCACATACCGAGAACCGCGGCGGCGTCGCCAACTCGAACACGGGCGTCTTGCGGCGTCGTAATCACGCGTTCCGATTTATGGAGGCCGCTTTGTCGAATACCGTCGAGTTGTTGAGCGAGATGCTCTTTGATTGTGCCGTACATGCGTTGTACTCCATCGTGAAATTCCCTCCCTTTGATAAAGAAGGGTCGAGAGAGGGGTGCAACCGGGAACGAATCAGCTGGCTGATCGGCATAGGAGGAGGGGAGCGAAATCTTCCCTTCCTCTCAGCCCTCCCCTTTAAAAAAGAGAAAATGTTTACCAATTCAAAATCACTTTTTCGCACTCGCCACTTTGCATCACTTCGAAACCTTTTTCAAAGTCGGTGTAGTGAATTCGATGCGTGATCACCGGCGAAATATCCAGTCCGCTCTGCAACATTACCGTCATCTTGTACCACGTTTCGTACATCTCCCGGCCGTAGATGCCTTTGATCGTGAGCATATTGAAGATGACCGTATTCCAGTCAATCGACATGTCGTCTTCGGGAATGCCGAGCATGGCAATCTTGCCGCCGTGGCACATGTTGGCCAGCATCTCGCGAAAGGCATCCGAATGACCGGACATTTCTAGGCCGACATCGAAGCCTTCTTGCATGCCGAGTTCTTCTTGCGCGTCGGCAATCCTCTGGCTGCGCGTATCCAGGGTCAACGTCGCACCCATTTTTTTCGCTAGCTGTAGCCGATACGGATTGATGTCGGTGACGACGACGTAACGAGCCGCGGCATGCCGCGCGACGGCGGCGGCCATGATGCCGATTGGCCCCGCGCCGGTAATGAGCACGTCTTCGCCGAGCAGCGGAAACGACAATGCCGTGTGCACCGCGTTGCCGAGTGGATCGAAAATCGCCGCCACGTCGCGGTCGATCGATTCGTCGTGATGATGCCAGACATTGGTCATCGGCAAGGCGAGATATTCAGCGAAGGCGCCCGCGCGGTTGACACCGACGCCCTTCGTATCCGCGCACAGGTGCCGCCGGCCAGCCAGACAGTTGCGACAGCGACCGCAGACGACGTGGCCTTCGCCGCTGACGATCATGCCCGGTTGAAAGTCGACGACGTTGCCGCCTATTTCCACGATTTCGCCAACAAATTCGTGCCCGACAACCATCGGCACGGGGATCGTCTTTTTCGCCCAGGCGTCCCAACTGTAGATATGTAAATCCGTACCGCAGATTCCCGTGCGATCGATCTTGATCAGCACGTCGTTTATACCAATCTCCGGTTCGGGGACATCTTCGAGCCAGAGTCCTTTCTCGGACCGCTTTTTTACGAGCGCTTTCATGATCCATCCAATGTTTGCGGATCGAAAAGCAACGGAAAGAACTGGCCTCCCAGCGGCTCGCCGGAGGGAATTACGGAGACCCCTTCCAGCAACGGTTCGTCGGACACCGATCGCACACCGTCTTTCACAGCATTGATCACGGTGGCCCGCCGCGGGCGATCGGTCCGGTTCTCGTAAGAGCCGTGAATCATTAACGGGTGGTGAAACGACGCTTCGCCCGCTTTCAACTCGATAGCGACCGGGTTCTTGAATTGTTCCCACTGCTCGTTGTTGAGAACTTCACGAATTGCTTCCATGTCGCCGGCCAATCCGGTGATCGGCAGCAAACCCCAACGATGACTGCCGGGCACATAGCAAACGCAACCGTTGTCTTTGGTACTCTCGTCCAGCCCAATCCAACAAGTCAAATGCGCCAACGGCTCCGTGCGCGTCCAATACGAATAATCCTGATGCCAGGCGACTACGCCGCCGTGCGTGGCCGGTTTGCAAAACAGTTGATCGTGCCAAAACCGGACCGCACCGCCGAGTAGTTGGCTGGCGGGAACGGTGAATGCAGGATTCCAGAGCAAATCGTGAAACCCCGCCGCGATCCGCCAAGCGCCGAGCGCATGAAACAGAACCGTGTTTGGG
The DNA here is from genome assembly GCA_046582885.1 of Pirellulales bacterium. Lineage (GTDB taxonomy): Bacteria > Planctomycetota > Planctomycetia > Pirellulales > UBA7805 > JAYZEI01. Next base: position 4,762 of record JAYGDO010000063.1, read on the forward strand.
TCGTCCGACTCGTTGGAGTGGTATTCGTACCAAAGTTCTGCGCCAGGATGCTGCAGCTGGGAAAATGCCGCCAACTCGCCGCGGAGGGCGTCGATTTGCGTATTGCTCAAAATGCGGATGCCGCGAAGAAATCCGTTTTCTTGGTAGAATTGAATCTGATCGTCCGTCAGCAGAAACGGCTCTATATCCTGAGTACCCTGCGGAATGTTGAAGAGATCGCCGAGGAGATTGTGCTGCTTCGAAAGATCGTCAGTCATGATTTTTTATCGGCCGAACAACTGAATTTGCCGCTGTAACGGCCCTGTGATAAATTGGAGCCCTGGTCACCCGAATCTGCACAGTATACACGACTTGTCGCCATGATTAACCGATCAATCGCCGTCCGAACTGTAAGCAGTGGGCTGAAAGTTCAAAGGCGAACATTCACCCGCTTATGCTGCGGGTTATCGCTTTGGTTGCTCGCCGGGCCAACGGGTCTTTTCGCAGACGAGCCAACTACCGAGCAGCTTCGTTTTTTCGAAACCAACATTCGGCCGCTACTGGCGAAACATTGTTACGAGTGCCACAGCGCCGGCGCAAAAAAACTAAAGGGTAAGTTGCGGCTCGACGCCCGCGATCATCTGTTAAAAGGGGGGGAGTCAGGGTTAGCCGTTGTGCCCGGAAATCCCGAGGAAAGTCTACTAATCAAAGCGGTACGCTATGGCGACCTCGAGATGCCGCCTCGCGGCCGACTGCCCGAAAAAGATGTCGAACTACTGGTGAAGTGGATTCAGATCGGCGCGCCGTTTCCTGCTGGCAACAAGGATCCCGGTGCGCAACGGCGTGCCGAATTCAAAGTCACAGCAAAAGATAGGCAGTACTGGGCGTATCAGCCGATCCGGCGGCCCAAACAGCCACCGGTCGAAAATGACGCCCGGGCCGCAAATGCGATCGACCGGTTCATTCTATCCCGCGCGCAATCAAGAGATTTGACGCTCAACGATCCGGCCGGCCGGCGCGAATTAATCCGCCGTGCCTACTTTGATTTGATCGGCATACCGCCCGCGCCAGGAGACGTCGATCAGTTTGTGGCCGACAAATCGCCGACCGCTTGGGCCGAACTGATCGACAAACTACTCGCGCAGCCTCAGTACGGCGAGCGTTGGGGACGCCACTGGCTCGACACGGTCCGCTATGGGCAGACGAACGGATACGAACGCGACGACGAAAAACCGTTTGCCTGGCGCTACCGCGATTACGTCATCAAAGCTTTCAACGAAGACAAGCCTTTCGATCAATTTGTCGTGGAACAACTGGCCGGTGACGAGTTTGCAAAGCTGACCGACGATTCGTTAACGGCCACCGGTTTTTACCGATTGGGCGTTTGGGACGATGAACCGGACGATAAGCGAGCCGCCGAATACGATGGGCTGGACGACATGCTCTCGACCATCGGGCAAGTGTTCCTCGGTCAGACTATCGGCTGCGCGCGCTGTCACAATCACATGTTCGATCCGATTCCGCATGAAGATTACTACCGTATGCTGGCGTTCGTGCGAAACGTAAAGTTCTATGTCAAGCCGAACGATAAGGCGGCCGGTTCGACGATCTTCACAGACTTGCCGTCGGGCGCGGGCCGCGCGTTGACGGTTCGCGAACATGGCCGAGCCGCGCCGGCGACGCATCTGCTGATTCGCGGCGACGCCGGGACGCCGTCGCAGGAAGTGCAGCCCGGCGTTTTTCAGGTGCTCAGTGCGGCGGCGGAGGCGACCACCATCGCCGTGCCCGCAACTCCAGAAGGCCGGCCATCAACCGGCCGCCGAACCGCGCTGGCCAACTGGATCGCCAGTTCAGAAAACCCACTCACCGCTCGGGTGATCGCCAACCGAATCTGGCAACATCATTTCGGTCGGGGCATTGTGAAAACGCCGAACGATTTCGGCAAAGCCGGGAGCCAACCAACGCACCCCGAACTGCTCGACTGGCTCGCCGCCGAACTGATTGCGGGCGAGTGGTCGATCAAAAGGCTGCACCGCACGATCATGCTCACCAGCACATACCGCATGTCGTCGCGGGCAACAAACAAAGAAAATGCCGATCGCGATCCCGGCAACGACTTTTTCTGGCGGCAGAACATGAGGCGCCTCGACGCTGAGTCCATTCGCGACTCAGTCCTCGCCGTGTCTGGTCGGTTGAATTTCGAAGCGGGCGGCCGCGGCGTATTTCCCCGGCTCAGCGGCGAAATCGTCGCCGGCCAGTCCAAGCCGGGCCGAGGCTGGGACGTGTCGCCGCCAGCCCAGCGGCAACGACGCAGCGTTTATACGTTCGTCAAGCGCGGCCTTCGCGATCCGATGATGGAGGCGTTCGATTACGTGAATACCGCTGCGCCTCTGGGAATCCGGCCAATCACGACCGTCGCGCCGCAAGCACTGATCCTACTGAACAGTCGATTCATGTTCGACCAGACCAGCGGGCTGGCCGAACGCATTCGCCGTGAGGCGGGAGACGACCCCGAGCGACAGATTCAACACCTGTTTCGGCTGGCCCTTGGCCGTGCGCCGACCGCCGAAGAATTGGCAACGGCCGGTGACTACCTCCGCAGTCAGCAACAGCAGTTCGAGGCGATTGCCAGCCAAATTACTTTTCGCCCCAACGTGCCGACATCCCTGTTCAAGGATTACCGCGCGAAGCTCGCGGCCGAGGAGTATTTGCTTGGCCCACGCGAAGCGTGGTCGTACTACCCGGGAGTTTGGGGCGGCGGATATGAAGGCATCGACGTGGTTGATGTTCATCAAGCCCCGTTTTCGCTATGGCGAGGCACCGAGTTTTCCGACGGCGTGATCAGCGGTCGGCTAAAGCTTCACAATGCGGCCGAACTGGCTACGCTGCTGCTCCGCGCCAGTCCGCAGGGCACCACATGGAACGGCTACGGAATCAAGCTCGACCCGCGCAGACAGACGATCGCACTGGTCCGACGCGGCGGCAAGAACGAAACACTCCGCACCGTCGAAACGCATGTGCCCATGAATACCTGGCAAACCTTCCGTGTTGAAGTGGCGGGCAATCGTTTGCGATTTTGGTTGGGCGACGTCGCGGCGCCCGTTATCGACGTTGTTGACGGACAATCCGTCGCGTCCGGCCGCTTTGGGGTTAGCACTTGGGGTGCAGCGCTTTCGTTGGATAAGGTTCAAATCACAGCATCGGGATCGACCTGGGATCTGGCGCGATTCCTCCCGGCGACGTTTGCAAAGAGTTCTGATGTTGTAAAAGGCTGGTCGCGGTACGGCGGCCAGTGGACCAACTCGGCAGATGGCATTTGGACGGTCGGCAACGACCGCGGTGCGAAGGTCGTTTGGGACGAACAATCACTGGAGAACGGCGAAGTATCCGTCGAAATGCGGATGGTGCCCAGTCGCGCGAACATCGGGGGATTGATTCTGAGGGTGCGCGAACCGAAAGTCGGAGCGGACAACTGGTTTGGATATGAGATCAGCCTCGACGCCGCACGACAAACTGTTTTCATCGGCGATCATCGCAACAATTGGACCAAGCGCGCGGAGGCCGCATATAAAGTCGGGCCCGGTCGATGGCACAAGCTGCGTGTGGTCATGAACGGACCGAAGTTTCAACTTTTCGTGGACGGCGCGAAAGAGCCGCAAGTCGAATATGTCGATCCGAATCCCCTGGCCGGTGGCTTGGTCGGACTGCGGACTTGGGGTTCTGAAATCGCTTACCGAAACCTGACGATCCTCAAAGACGGCGAACGGACAGCCGCCGACTTTCGCCCTCCCCACATCGAGCGACCCGTCCGGCCAACCGACGAACAACAAGCACGCCACCGCGGGCTGCAGGCGTTGTGCCAAGTGGTGTTGAACTTAAATGAGTTTGTTTATGCTGACTGACACCGTTTAACCGCAGGCTGAAAGGGTCCACCTCCTCGCGAAACAGGCAGTCTCTTTCGGGGGCAGACGAAATTGGAGAAGCGGAAATGAGCCATCACAAAGATGCCAGCCAGTTCTGCGGTCGCACTCGGCGCGAGTTTCTCTGGGAAACTGGCGCGGGATTCACCGGACTGGCAATGTCGGCAATGCTCCAAGATGACGGGTTCTTTGCCGACCGCGCCTCAGCGGCTGAGGCGAATCGCGACACGACATCCATTCAACAGGATCCGCTCGCGCCGCGGGCACCCCATTTCCCCGTCAAGGCCAAGCGGTGCATCTTTCTTTACATGTACGGCGGTCCATCACAAATGGACACCTTCGACTACAAGCCGGAACTGCAAAAGCGAGACGGGCAGGAAATCAACATCGAAATCCGGCGGCGCGATGTGAAGAAGGGAAAACTGCTCGCTTCGCGCCGCAAGTTTAAGCAACACGGCGAGAGCGGTTTGTGGTGCAGCGACGCGTTTCCAAGCATCGCCAAGCACATGGACAAATTGGCGGTAATCAAGAGTCTTTATATGGACTCGTTTGCACACGGTTCGGCAAATCTTCAGATGAACTGTGGACGGATCATTCAAGGCCATCCGTCTCTCGGTGCCTGGCTCAGTTACGGCCTCGGCAGCCTCAATCGCAACCTGCCCGGCTTTGTCGTCATGCTCGATCCACGCGGCGGACCAATTCCCGGCGCACCGAACTGGGGCGCCGGTTACATGCCGGCCGCTTATCAAGGAACCGTGTTCCGCACTGGAGGCCAGCCGATTTTGAATCTGTCGCCGCAAATCGATTTGCCGGTCAAAATGCAACGGGACCAAATCGACGCGCTGCACGCATTGAACAACAAACACCTGAACAACCGGTCGGGTTATTCCGAATTACAAGCGCGAATCGCCAGCTATGAATTGGCGTTTCAGCTGCAGGCCTCCGCACCCGAAGCGTTGGATGTTTCGCAAGAATCTCGCAAAACGCAAGAGGCGTACGGCATGTTCGATCCCAAACCCAGCCACAAACTTTCGGTCGGGCCGGGCATCTTCGGGCGGCAGTGCCTGACCGCCCGTCGACTCATCGAACGCGGTGTGAGGTTCGTGCAAATTTATCACGGTGGTGGCCACCAACAGCAAAACTGGGACGCCCACAACGGCGTGGAAGAGAATCTCGCCATCCACGCGCCGGAAATCGACAAGCCGATTGACGGATTGCTCACCGATTTGGCCGACCGCGGACTGCTCGAAGAGACGCTCGTCATTTGGGGCGGTGAATTCGGGCGTCAACCCGTTTCGCAGGGCAACGGCGGTCGTGACCATAACCCGAAAGGCTTCACCTATTTCCTGGCCGGTGGCGGAGTGAAGGCTGGAACCAGCTACGGCGAAACCGATGAAGTCGGCCATGCCGCCGTCGTTAATCGCCACCATGTCCGCGACCTGCACGCGACGATCCTGCACCTGATGGGCCTGCGGCACGAACACCTGACATATTTCTACGGCGGTCTCGATCAACGGCTTACAGGCGTTATCGAGTCAGAGCCGATTCACGGGGTGATTGCCTAAGCCGGTTGCATACGAACGGTAACCACTCCGGCGGGCAACGCTCTTCAGTTCCTCGAGCTTTGCCCGCATCGGGCCAGCAGCCCGCGGTGTGGACTACTTAAGCGTCGTGATCCACAAAAAGGGTTGCTGGTTGTCGTCCACCCGCACCTCGTAGCGGAGCTGCGGTTGCCGCAGCAGGTGGTTGAGAATGCCGCCGAAATGCGATTTTCCGGCGCGGAGCGTGACGGTCGTTGTCATCGGGTCAATCCGACCCACCGCCATGCCGTTATGGTCGAGCAAAAACGGGGTTTTGACTCGACTGGATATCTCATTGAGTGCGGTGGCCAGCGGCACCTCGACGTCAACGGTTTCTTCCGTATCGAACAGCGCCGGAATTAAATTGCCGGGCGTTTTTTCACTGGACCAGCCGATCGGCCAATTCTCGCCGCGGACGCGGGCATCGACAATTGCATACTCCAATTTCCCAGATACAAATCGCGGTCGCAACACTAAACCGGCGGGTCGCAACACCGCCGCCAGCGCCGTGCCTGTCGAAAGACCTCGCAACTGGTCGCGGACTTTTCCATCGATTGCCAATGCGCGTGGCGCCGACGCATCCAGGCGCAACGGGTATCGCAAACCGGCGCCGAGCAGCTTAACCACTTCCGTCGCTTCAACACCTTTAGTCGGCTGACGAACAGCAACCCGTAAATCCGTGTCGACCTGTTTCAATCGCTGCGGTGACAGGCCAAACGGCAACGCGGTACCACTTGCCGCATCGGGGCCGTTTTTCTTCAAATTTACAACCCACGTCGACAGCCGCCCCGCGTCGCGCATGGCAAACTTCGATTTTGGCGGCAACAGTATCGCACCATCCGCCAACAAATACCCCGTGACCTGATAGATCGGCCGGAGATCGCTGCCTCTCTCGGTGATGCCGAACTCGTCACCGGCCCGCGTGCTGCGGATCGTCGGCCGACTAAAACCCGATCGCCCCAATACACGACCCCACTCCTGCGGCGCCGTTGGTGAAACCCGTTCGCGGATCAACAACGTCAATTCCACCGTTGCTTCGGCCATGGCCGTGCCGGCTAAACAAACACAAATGCCAACCACAATACCGATGAGCACGCATTTCATGATCCGTCCGCCTTTGTTGTTACGCCGCCAAGGACCGACGGAGAATTATACCACCCAGTTCGAACCCAGGTCCCGCTTTCCGCTGTCGTCAATGTGACCTAGAATGACAATCGAAGATGGTCAGACATCACAACCCTCACTAGCGAGCAAGACTTCATGGATTGGTTTCAGGGGCTGATTCCAGTGATCGTCATCATTTTCTGGGTACTTAGCCAGGTGATGGGGAGAAACAAGGCAAAGCAGCAGCAGGGCAAAGCGGCGCCGCCGAAAATCGATGGAGGTGTGCGTGGCGAGATCGACTCATTTCTCCGCCAAATTAAAGAACGGGCGGGCCTGCCGCAAGAGATTGACGATGACAAGGATGTCGAATCGCAACCACAGGCGATGGAGGCCGAACCGATAGAACAACACGTGATGGAGGCCGAACTGGTAGAACAGCACGGCATCGGCCGCTTAATCGGCACGACCGACGAACGCTTCGACGCGCGTTTCGGAAAGCTGGGCGCGGAAGTCGGCTTTGCGGACGACAAAATGGATTCGCACGTACACCAGGTTTTCGACCACAACATTGGTACGCTACATCACAGCACGGACAAACAATCGGGTGATGAAGAAGCTGTTCCCGCTCAAAGCGGTTCCGAGGTTTCGAAGGCTGCGAGCGACATCCGCGACATACTGTCCGGTGCTAGAGGTGTTCGCAAAGCCATCATCATGAGTGAGATTATCAATCGACCCGGCGACCGTTGGTAACCATCTCGCGCTGGAATGTAGAGAATGGAGAGTTCATTCCAATGAAGATTGCCCCGGGAGAAACCCGGCTTGGCTGGATCGGCACAGGCGTCATGGGTTCCAGTATGTGTGGACACCTGATGGACGCCGGATTCTCAATGACCGTTTTCAGCAGGACGCAATCAAAGGCGGAATCGCTTGTCGGCAAAGGCGCGACTTGGGCCGACAGCCCGCGCGGCGTCGCCGAGTCCTCCGATGTGGTGTTCAGCATTGTGGGATTTCCCAGCGACGTGCGGCAAGTGACGCTGGGCACAAACGGATCACTTGCCGGCAGCAAGCCGGGCGGTGTCCTGGTCGACATGACGACAAGCGAACCGTCGCTGGCAATCGAAATTGCGGAAGCGGCAGCCGCCAAAGGCGTGGCCAGTATCGACGCACCCGTTTCGGGCGGCGACGTGGGTGCCCGCGAAGCGCGGCTTTCGATCATGATCGGCGGCGACGCGGCCGCAGTTGAGGCATTGCGACCGTGCTGGGAGGCGATGGGCAAGACCATCGTCCATCAGGGCGGCCCCGGCGCGGGGCAACACACCAAAATGGTCAATCAAACGTTGATCGCTTCCAACATGGTCGGCGTCTGCGAAGCACTCCTGTACGGTTATAAGTCCGGCTTGGATTTGCCGACGGTGATGGAGTCCGTTGCTTCGGGAGCGGCGGGCAGCTGGTCACTTTCCAACCTGGGACCGCGGATCATCGACCGCAACTTCGATCCCGGATTCTTCGTCGAGCATTTCATTAAGGACATGGGCATCGCCCTGGCCGAAGCGAAACGTATGAACATCGCACTGCCCGGCCTGGCACTGGCTCACCAGTTATATGTGGCGCTGGCCGCCCAAGGCCACGCGCGCGACGGGACACACGCACTGCAACTCGCGCTGGCGTCGCTTTCCGGCGTCGACTGGTCGAACCGCTGAGGGGACGTGTTTTTTCTCGCAGCGGTACTCACGGTTAAAGTATGCCCGCATCCAACCACTTCCGACATCAAATTTATTCTAGCGCACCACCGACGGTGGATTACGAACTGTCTCAACCGCCTGTTCCACCCGCGGCGGGATCACCGGAATTCGCACACCGCATGCGAGCGGTGGGCCGCCAGTTGCGATCGGCAGGCGTCGAGACGATCTTTCTAGTCCCGGGCACATTTGTCGGCGACGATACCTGGGGTATCCATCACGCGCTGGATCGGTTCCTGCCGCGCTTCGCCGACTGGTCGCGCCGCAGTTTGAAACGCCTCGTCGACTGGATCATGCGAGACGTCACAAATTATCCGCCCGATTATGTCGCAACGCTGAATAACGGCATCAACGAG
>JAYGDO010000093.1:0-5038 GCA_046582885.1 Pirellulales bacterium
TGTTGCTCGGTATGTTGATTGAACAAATCAGTGGGCAACCGTTAGATAGCTTTGTACGTGAGCAGTTTTATCAGCCACTCGGCTTAGCCGATACCTTGTTTAACCCGTTACAGCATGGCGTGGCAACGGCGACGGCGTGCGCAAGGTTTGGTTTGCCGTGTGTCGTCTACATGGGCGCGGAAGATATCCGTCGCCAGGCCCCTAATGTCTTCAGCATGAAGCTGCTGGGCGCCGAAGTGCGGCCGGTCGATAGCGGCTCGCGCACCTTGCGTGACGCGATCAACGAAGCGCTGCGGGACTGGATGTCATCGGTTGACTCGACACACTATATATTGGGATCGGTTGTCGGTCCGCACCCCTTTCCCATGATCGTCCGCGATTTCCAATCGGTGATCGGTCGGGAGACCATCGAACAGTGCGAAACGCAAATTGGACGCCTGCCCGACGCCGTGATCGCCTGCGTCGGTGGCGGAAGTAACGCGGCCGGCATGTTTTATCCGTTTGTCGAACACGAGGGTGTGCAACTGATCGGCGTTGAAGCGGGCGGGCGATCGGCCGCACCGGGCGACCATGCCGCGCCGCTTTCGTATGGACAGGCCGGCGTGTTGCACGGCAGTTTTAGCTACGTCATGCAGGACAGCGATGGGCAAACGTGCGATGTACATTCGATTTCTGCGGGCTTGGATTACCCCGGGGTCGGACCCGAGCACAGTTTTTGGAAAGAGACGGGCCGCGTTTCGTACACTTCGTGTTCGGACAGCGAAGCTCTGGATGCGTTCGATAAGCTGGCGAAATCGGAAGGCATCCTGGCCGCGATCGAAAGCAGCCACGCCGTCAGCACCGCCATGCAAGTGGCCGCCGAACGCAGTGCCGACGACGTTGTCGTCATTTGCCTGTCCGGCCGCGGCGACAAGGATAGTGCCGAAGTCGCTCGCCTCCGCGGCTAGCCGGGCTGGCCCCCGAAAAACATGCGGACTTATAACCGCCAACATCGAATTTGACCGGAACTAAAATTGATCAACATGAAACGCAATAGCGATCGGCCCGGGGACAGCGCGGCAGCAGCGGAGCTGCCGCGACTGGAGAGGTTTCAGCCGGCTGACTGATGAACGCGGTTGGTGCACGACAAAATGTCTATTGATCAACTTTTTCGAGATTTGAAAGCCGCCGGAAAAAAGGCCTTCATGCCGTTCGTCACGGCGGGCGATCCCGATTTAGAGTTTACCGGTGCCGTCCTCTCGGAAATCGCCTCGCGGGGCAGCCATTTGATCGAGCTGGGAATTCCGTACAGCGATCCAATCGCGGACGGTCCCGTGATTCAGGCATCGTATACCCGCGCATTGGACCGTGGCATCGCGCTGCCGGAAATCTTCTCGATGATTCGGCAGACAACACCGAATATAACCGCGCCGGTCGTGACGATGGTCAGCTACGCCATTGTGCTCAGACAAGGGCCGGCGCGATATGTCGAGCAGGCAAAGTCCGCCGGCGTCGGGGGCCTAATTGTGCCGGACCTTCCGGTCGAAGAGTCGCACGATCTGGCGGAGATTTGCAAGGCGCAGGACATCAGTCTCATTCAACTGGTGACGCCGGCCACGCCGCGAGATCGGGCATTAAGGATCGCCGAAGCCTCAACCGGCTTTCTCTATTACGTATCGGTCGTCGGCATCACCGGCGAGCGTCAAGAATTGCCGCCCGACCTGATCGACAATGTTGGTTGGCTGCGCGAGCAGACAGCTTTACCGATTTGCATCGGCTTTGGTATCAACACACCGGATCATGTTTGCAGGCTGGCGCCGGTGGCGGACGGCCTGATTGTGGGCAGCGCCGTCGTTCGCCGCATCGCCAACTGTGCGGATCGACCGCGGGCAGAAGTAATCCGGGACGTCGGCGATTATTGCGAAAGCCTGTTGTCGGCGCTGAACGCCTCCTAGCCGCTGCCGATGTCAAACGTTCTTGACGCTTTTCTGCCACCCTGCTGTTGAGCGAAGTTGGCCGAATTCGCCCGCCGCTGCGTGCTGTAACAAAAACGAGCGAACCGACATAAAGCCGTTGTAAGCCAGCGCTTTTCGAGGGATCGGAAACCGCAAAAGGCAACTTTCCTTGACCTCCAAAAACAGCTCCGGATACAATTAACAGGAAGAAGAGCGCCGCCAATTTCCTCCTCGTCCATCAACTGCGGCGCCGAGGCCGGGTGCGATGAAGGCAAATCCGCAAGAAGCAATGCGTCATTTCTTCGCGGGCGTGACCGAACACGCCTTTGTGGTGCGTCTCGGGGTCGCGGACCCGCCCATGATCGACTATGTCGCCGATATGCTCGTCCGGTTTGTCCGCTGCGACGCGGTGTATCGCATCCGCGACCTGGCCGGACGGCGGTTGGAGGAAGTCGCGCGAATGATGATGGAGGCCGAAGAGCGGATCGGCGAGGCCCGCCGCGAAGTTCACCGTCACGTCGGCGATTTCACATTATTCTGGACGGGCCTGTATCCCGAAGCGCTGGAGCGACTTCAGGCCAGTCCGAAAACCGACAGCTTCGTGGACTATTGCGAACAGGGGAAGCGTTCGTATTACATCGCCAGCACGATTCCGGCGGAGGACGGTTCGCAGAACGCCGTGCTGAGGCGGTTGAGCCACGGTTTCGAAATGTGCGTCTACGGTTTGGGCGAAGTCCGCCGCGAATGGGAACGCCGCAACGAAAGCGGCCAATGGCCGCTGGTGAATTAAGCGGTCGGTGGTTGGCCGCTCAGCCCACCAACCCTTTCGTCACCATCATGAACACGTCTTCCAGCGTCGGATCTTTTTCGGCAAACGAGCGGAGCTCGACGCCGCTGGAAACCAGCCGCTGCAGGATGGCGGCCATTTGCTCGTCATTCGCGGCAAACTCGACCGTCAATTGCCCGTTTTCGACTTGCACGTCGCGCGTCTCTTCCAGGCTACGAATAACGGACAGCGCTGCTTCGACTCCCCGCACGCATTTAATCTCTACAATGCGATTGCCGCGAATGCGGCGATAAACGTCGTCGATCGGCCCGTGCATCAACAGTTGTCCTCGCTCGATGATGCCGATCGACGTGCAGCAGTCGGCCAGTTCGGTGAGGATGTGGCTGGAAATCAAAATCGTCTTGCCCATCCGTCTCAATTCTTTGAGCAGCGCTTTGACTTCCAAACGAGCGCGGGGATCAAGGCCGCTGGCCGGCTCGTCGAGAATGAGCACCGGCGGGTCGTGAACCAGCGTTTTGGCCAGGCACAGACGCTGCTTCATACCGCGGGACAGGCCGTTGACAAAATCATCCCGCTTGTACGTCAGGTCGAGCAATTCCAGTACGTCGGCGATCACCCGTTTGCGCCTGGATTTTCCGATCTGATAGGCCACCGCAAAAAAATCCAGGAACTCCCAGACCCGCATGCCGTCGTAGACGCCAAAATTGTCGGGCATGTAACCGATGCTGCGTCGCACCGAGAGCGGATCTTTGGTGACGCTGTGGCCGTTGACGATGCCTTCGCCGTGGGTCGCTTTCAACAACGTCGTCAGGAAGCGGATGCTGGTGCTCTTGCCCGCGCCGTTGGGGCCGATAAAGCCGAACATCTCACCCGCCTCGATCTTGAGGTTCAGCTTGTCGACGGCCAGAAAATCGCCGTATCTCTTGGTGAAATTGATAAGTTCAATCATCGGGTTGCCCGCCCACACCATCCTCGCTGACCGTCTTTTTCTCTTGTCTGAAATCCCATCGAACGTTCTCGTCGGGTTGCGGATCGGCCAGCGGGCCGAACCGCAAGTTGGCGACCACCAGCATGGCGGATCGCCGCTGCGTCGCCTCGGGAAAAATTTTCATGCCGGGCATTTCATCGCGGTAGCTGACGGCAATCAACCGAATGTCGCCATCGGACAACGCCGTCGCCCCCTGCCGACTGCCCATCGCCAAATGCATTAAGCCGGTCATATCAAGCCGACCGGCAGTTGCGCTTTCGCCGCCTCGGCGCTTCATCAGTTCGTCGTAGTTTGTCTCTTTAAAAACGCCCCTGGCCGAACTCTTGGACGAGATGTCGCCCAACCAGGCAAATTCGTCACCGGCCCGGTTCTTGCCGCGGCGAAATAGAAATGCCTGCTGTAACGGAAAGTCGGTTCCGTTGGTGACGTGAATTCGGATATCGTCCGAACTATCGGTCATTTGAATCGCGCCGCCCATTTCCACCATCCGTTCGCTGTGAATCAGTCCCGTTGTATTTGAACCGACTTGGTAGCCGTCCATCGACACCTCGTTCGTTCGGTGGTAACTGACCGCCGCAGGCGACGTCCCCAACTCCTGCACGTAGTCGTCGCGTAATGCGAACGGCTGAACCTGCGCATCGGCATCCTCGAATTCTACGGTGTACGGCGTCGAAAGCGACGTGTAAACGGCCGTATATCGAGTGACGTGCGCGCGCGAATGACCGTTTTGCAATTCGACGACCGCCAGTTCGGTCGCCGAGCGGGCAAAGCCGATATCTAGTTCGGCCAGCTTGATGACCAATCCCGCACACGCGATCGAAATTACCGGCGCGGCGACCCAAGCCCACTCGATACGGCCAATGACCCGAAAAACGACCCAATTGAGCGGAACGAGCACGATCAAATAGACGGCCAGCACGGAGATCACGAACGTCGGTTTGGGTATTTCAATTCCGGCCGCCGCGCGAATCGTGTCCCGCGCCGCATTCGATACCGCATTAAAGTCGCTCCAACCACCGAGTCCGGAACCGGGCGGGCGGGCCACCGTGTCGGTTTCGACAGTTCCTTCGCCGTTCGAGATTTCGGTTTCCCCGCCGGGCGTTGGCACGTAATCGTACCCCGTGTCGCGGCTGAAATAACGAACCGATGTCACCAGTCGCGGATCAAGCCGCTGCCCGCCGGCGGGCACCCAGTCGACGCGAACTCCACCGTCCAACTCGTCGCCGAATCCACGGGTGCGGTAGAAGCGGCGACCGGGCCGCCGCAATAGGCAGGCGTTGAAAAAATTGTCAAAGCCTGGCCAATTACGCAAGTCGCGCTCGCGGAGGC
>JAYGDO010000213.1:0-10992 GCA_046582885.1 Pirellulales bacterium
GCTGCGAATCGGGTAGCGGCCCGTCAACAGAGCCGAACGAGAAGGCCCGCAAACGGTCTGGGCATAAAAATTGGTGAACCGCGTTCCCTCACGGGCGAGTTGATCCATCCGCGGCGTTTCGTTTTTTTCCGAGCCAAAGCAGCCTAAATCTGCGTATCCCTGGTCGTCGGTGAAGATGATCAAGATATTGGGTCGCGCAGGACCCTTCTCTGCAGCGGTCGCGCGGGCATGAACTCCGATGAGCGATGCCATAATCGCCAGGATGTACGGCAGCCGTTGCGGTCGCAGTTTCATTTTTTCCCTCTGTTTGCGGATAAACACGGCCGGCGAAATTTAGAAAAATACGATTTGCTGCGGCGGATTTGGGTTCTGATCCATGCAGTTGCCCACCATAGCTAGGCCGCAGAGTTCGGTCAATGATACGCCTGGCGGTCTTGTAAAAGTTCTCGTGGAACCGGAATCTATACGTCGCGGCCAATTTTATTTCTGGCGAAATTGGTCTACGCGGAGATTTGCTGTCGTGGCTAACTCGTGCCGGTTTTCTTGTCGGTTCACTGGAGTGATTCAATGTTGCTAACTCGACGAGACTTTCTCGAGCACGCTGTGCTGGCGTCGGCGACTAGTGCGGCGGCAGGGGTCAGCTTTGGGCAGGAACCGGAAGGTGCCGTAAAATATCCGACTGCTGTCGAGCAGTATCTCAAGGATCTCTATTCCGAGACGGGTCAGAAATATAAGTTTCGCCCGGATTACCCCGGTGGCTTCCAACGGTGGCAGGCAGATGCAAGGCCCGTGCTGCGGCGGTTGATTGGTCTGGATAACATTGCCAAGCACGCCGTGGGGCACAAGCCAATCGTTGAACTGCAAAATCCACAGGACCGGGATTCACACACGATACGCAGAGGGCAGATTGAAACCGAGTCAAACGTTCGTATACCTTTTTGGCTGTTGCGGCCGAAGGGGAAAGGACCGTTTCCATTGGCTGTTCTACCGCACGGGCACGACGGACATGGTCACGACACGTACGCGGGAGTCTATCGCGACGATGCGCACCGCCGGAAGTCACTTGGAACCGATCGTGACGTGGCAGTCCAAGCTGTAAATCGCGGCTTTTTAGCGATCGCGCCGGCGATCCGCGGTTTGGCCACAGCAGTTAACGGCGTACCGGATGTCTTTGACCGGCACGGCAACCGCGATTGTCGTAGCCACTTTATGCACTGCATTCTCGCCGGGCGTACGGCCATCGGCGAACGTGTCTGGGATATGTCGAGGCTGGTTGATTGGGCGTCGATGTTGCCGGATGTGAACTCCGAAAACGTGCTAATGATGGGCAATTCGGGAGGCGGCGTCGTGACAATGTACGCGGCAGCGTGTGACGAGCGGGTTACGATCGCGGTGCCGAGTTGCTCATTTTCGGTCATCGCGAGCCGCAACGGCCGCATCTACCATTGCGATTGCTGCGCGATACCGGGCATCCTCCGCTGGGGAGAACTGTACGACGTTTGTGGGCTTGCGGCGCCGCGCCACCTGCTGGCAATAAACGGCGTCAAAGACAAATTGCACACGGCGGAGGACATCAACCGCTCGGCTGAGCGAGTTCGAACAATTTTCAAAGCCGCCGGGGCGACCGAAAGTTTCCAGCATCGTTGGGGGCCGGAAGGCCATCGCTTCTACAAAGACCTGATGTGGCCCTTCGTGACCAAAGCGCTGCGGGCATAGCGGCAGAGGAACACAGGTCAGATCTTGCGCTGCTGCGTATCGCCCCTGCTACGGGACAATCGTGGCGGCAATCCTTTGGGATGATGCCGCTCATCTATCACGGATCCGCAGACGAAGTAGAAAATGAAGCGACCGCATAGGCTTGCCGGGGGCCACAGTCACTCTGCGGTTGTCGGGTCGATCACAGAGCGAACCTCCGAAACGGAATTCGCGGGGAACCCACCCATCTCGGCATGTTTGCGAACAGCCGCTTCGTCTTTCGCAATATACACGCAGTAAATCTTTTCGTCGGTCACGTAGCTATGGATCCACTGAACCTGAGGTCCGAGTTCCCGCAGCACATCACAAGACGTCTGCGAGATCCCCTGTAATTCCTCCGGCGAGAGTTCCCCCGCGCCGGGAATCTCGCGCTCGATCACAAACTTTGGCATTTCGATTCCCTCTTCTTATCTTTCTTTAGGAGGCTGGAAAATTTCTGTATCCCCACAAGACGGCAAGGCCGCCGCACGGGCCAAGATGCCGTGCAACGACATTTCCCATTTTGGTGTAACCTGAAACCGATTCAGGCTTCCAATGTTCTGATAGGTGCGGGGTGGAGTAGATTCTGATTCTTACTGAGGAATGCCCGAGAAGTTTTTACTCAGGATAATTTCCTTGATGATGGACTTAAGTTTGAAGTCCTCTTTCCCAGTTTTTTCGACGACGGTATCTATGGTGAGCGAGTCGGATGGATCGAGTTCCCGGGATAAAGCGAATCTCAGTAAATGCCCGGTGAAAGCTTTGGCAAAACGTCTATTCTCTTTGACCAGTGCTGCTTTGAACCGGACAATGCCGTCGAAGTTATATTTCCTCATTAGTGTTCCGCTTGCGTTAACGTCTCTGCCGTTTTCGTATTTGTCTCGCCAGCGGCCGGTGATGTCAAAGTTCTCCAGGGCAAAACCCAGCGGGTCAAGCTTGGCATGACAGCTCGCGCATGTCGGATTCTCCCGGTGAGCGGCGAATTTTTCGCGGATGGTCAAATCCTTGTCGGCGGCATCTTCGTTCAATGGCGGAACGTCGTTTGGCGGCGGGGCCGGCGGGTCGTTGAAGATCACTTCGATGAGCCAGGCGCCACGGGCGATCGGGTGGGTCCGCTTGGGTCCCGACGTCATGCTCAGCATGGCGGCATTGGTGATCACACCCCCGTAGCGTGGGTCTGACGCCGCCACCCGTTCGAAGGTCTGCGAACGCATTTTGTTGCGGATATCTTCTTCGAACCATTTTTGTGCTTCCTGTTGCGCCTTCCCCGGATCGCGGGGCGGCGAAATCAGTTTGAGCGAGGCTTGCGATTGCGCAACCGCCTTGCCGAGAGTCTCCCATTTTGATTTCTGCTCGGGAGTGAGCGCAGCCAACACCTCTTTGTCCGATACGTAGAGATTGTTACCACTGGCCGACGCAGCGACTTCGTCGGCGTTCAAAGCGCGGTTGTACAGCCTGGCTTTATCCACACTTACGTTCAGAAATTTGTTGCCGCCCGGCGGCAGGTGCCGCAAACCGAAGATGACAGAAGTTTGGTTCTTCGGAAATGTGGCTGCGCCTTTGCGGAATGGTTTGCCGTAGGGCTTGCCGTCTCGGTAAAGAGTCGTTGTTCCGTCCTCGGTATAGACCATCGCCAAGTGCAGTAGTTCGTTGGTCTTGGTCTCGGGCGTCGATTCCGGGAAGTCCAACGTGCGGCTAAATCCGTTACTTCCGGAGATCCAATGGCGGGGTTTTCTTTCCCCGATTACGATCGTGTCGAAGAAGTCACCGGGGCCCTGGATGCCCACGATTCCACCGCCGCGCTGATCCAGATTGTGAACCTTGCACCAGACCTCTAGGCTCTTGGCCCGCAGGTCGATGGGCAGGCTCTTACTCAGCAGGTAAGAGCCGTTGAGGACGACCATTCCGTCCTTGAATTCGATCTTGCCGTGAGCGTTCAGGTCGAGTGAATTGACGGATTCTGTTAAGTCGCCATTGAATTCCCAGGCCGCATAGGGTTTCAAATCTACGGGCTTCTGCCCGTCGGCGTCTTTTTTGTGGGCTTCCAGCAGTTGGGCTTTCACGGAGTTGATCAGCGCATCGAGTTGTGCCTGGTTTGTCTTGATGTTCGCTTGCAGACCTTTGCGCAACTCGTCGTTGCGGCGGTTTTCTTCAATGATTTTGCCGGCGTCTGTTTTGGGGGGGGTCAGATCGGTCGTGTACCAAGTCGTCAGAAAATCACTCTGATAGCTGAACTTCGGAGAGATGAGTTCAACGATCGGCCGATCCTCAATAAACACGGCATCAAATAGCAGCAGCGGCTCGAGCAGCATGTGCAAGCCGGCCGGATTTTTTTTGTCCAGACTGAAGTACTTATTTTTTTCGGGGTCTGGAGTCGCGGCCAAAACATTTTCGAGTTGCATCCACTGGGTGGGGAAGGTGTCCAGAAACCGTTCGATCTTTGGATCGGCAAACATCCGCTCGATGGTCTTGCTCAAGTGCTCGGGCTTGGAGAGTTCGCCACTTTCGGCCAGCCGTAACAACTCCCGGTCCGGACAACTGCTCCAAAGAAAAAAGGACAGATTTGAAGCGAGTTCGAATTGCCCTTGTTTGCCATCTGCGGATCCGGACCGATAAAGAAACATCGGTGACGATAGAACTGCCGAGGCAACCTTTTTCATGCTTTCGGTAAATGACAGCCCCTGACCCATTTTCGCCGCGGTGTAGGCGACGTAACGGTCCAGCGTCTCGCCATCGACCGGAGAACGAAAGGCCATCGTCATAAAGGGTTCAAGCCTGCGTTTGACCTCGGCCTGGTTGTCGGTGTCGGCCGCCGGTTCCTTAAAGAAGTCGTTCCAGATGCCGACGTTCTGCTCGTTAAAGTCCGGGCTTCCAACGATCGACACACTAAGCCGCAGGAAGGCATCCAGCAACAATGGAGAAAGCGTCAACTGATTCGCTTGATTATCGAAACCGTGCGACGCACGCAAATCTTTTGGAAAGGCGTTTACCTTGCTTAATCCGGATTTTGGATTCAGTGCGAGGGATGCCACGTTAACCTTGTCCGGCATTGTTGCGGCCGGCTTCTTGTCCGATTGGGGATGCAGGTAATTTTCGTGCCTGGTCATCAACTTTTCAGGAAGCTTGAACACATCAAGTTTCAGCTGGAAAAGATCTTTGACCGAATTGTTGTACTGAAACCGATTTAGCCGCCTTATCGGAGCCCGTTTCGCAGTTTTACCGGTCGTCGCCTCGCGCAGCATCGTCCTTAAATGAACGAGCAACTGCGCGCGAGTTTTCTCATCCAATTCGGGTTCGCCTTCGGGCGGCATGTCACGGGCATCAAGGGCATCGATCATTTGATTGATGAGGCCCGGCTTCTTAAGAAACTGATCCACCGTCGTGATCTGTTTTAAATTGACCTCGCCGTTGACTTTTTTTCCGCCGCCGTGGCACTTCATGCATTTTTGAGTGAGCAGCGGCTTCACGAATTTGTCAAACTCAGCGGCCCGGCTATCCGTCACGATGCCGGTGAGAAACGGCAGCAGCAGGCAGCCCCGGAGAATGGTTTGTTTTGCAAGCACGGACAATAGCCTCTCTAGGTCCACAGGTCAGAGAGGACACCCGTACTGTCTGCGTACGAATCAATCTCTAGTCCCATCAACTGGGCGAGCGTCAGCCACAGATTGGAGTTCAGTGTGCCGCTCTTGCACTTGATGAAGCGGCCCTGTTTAACCTGGCCTTGTCCCTTGCCGGCCACAATCATCGGCAGATCGTAAAATTGATGAGTGGCCCCGTCTCCCAGGGCAGCGCCATAGGTGACCAGTGAATTATCCAACATCGAACTGCCGTCGGTTTCCTTAATCGATTTCATCCGTTTTAGCATGTAGGCGTACTGCTCCATGTGGAAGATGTCGATTTTCTGCAGCTCTTTGTAACCGTTCCCTTTTTGGTTGTGGGTCATGTTGTGGTGCTGCACCGGCTTGTCGAATACGCCTTCGTAAAGCAAGGTCGCATCCCACCTTTCGGGACCGATCATAAAAGTACTGATATTCGTAATCCCCATCTGGAAGGCCAGCAGCATCAAATCGGTCTGCAGCCTGATGAATTCGCCTCGGGGCAGAATCTCATTCTTGGGAATCTTGGGGTCAATGCCGGCCAGCAGCTTTTCCATTTTCTTCATTCTGATTTCGATATTGCGAATCATCTCCATGAATTCGTCCAACGTTTCGCGATCGTCGCGCGCCAGTTTTTTGGAAAGCGTGTTGGCGTCGGCCAGCACCAAGTCGGTGACGTCGGCGATGTGATCTTGGTAGTTGTCGCGCAGAAACAGCCGGTCGTAAAGTTTTTTCGGATCCCGGATCGACGGCGCAATTTTCCCCGGTCCGTACCAGGAGATGTTGTCGAATTCGATCGGTTCCTTCGGGGCCCGAAAGCCGTTGCAGCCGATCTCCAGAGTATTAAATACGGTCGAATGACCAACCGCATCGCCAATCACCTGGTCCAAGCTTCGACCGTTTGGATGCCGGATGCCCTGTTCCGCCGCCTGCACGGGTGAAAGACTCGTCAGATAGCAGGACGCGCCTTGGGCGTGCACGTCCTGGCCGTTTTTGAAGGTGCGGTCGAGGCCGGTGATCATCGTGATATCGTCGGTATGGTCGGCCAAGGGCTGCATGGTCGAGGTCAATTCCAGGGGGTGAATACCTGGCTCGTTGGGAATCCTCTTTTGGTTTTTGGTTTTGTCTGCGTTAAATCCTCCCACAAAGCCCGGCAATGTTGCCTCCTCTTCGCCGGGGAAGAAACAACGGCGAACAATGCCGTTGGGTATATACATGATCACCAGCTTCTTGGAGGGTTTCTTCGTGTCGCCCTTTGGTTCATCGGCAAGTGACGGCAGAGTCGGCAGCGCTAATGCTGCCCCGTTGGCGATGAGAAACTTTCTTCGCGATAGATTCATGGCACTCTGTCCCTATTGACTCATGTTGAAGCTGTTGTTTCTGAACTGTGTATCGACAGTGTACATAATATTGTACACGGCATTCTCCGTAACAATTTTTGTCAGGCCAACCGCAATTCGGCCTCCAGCCTCACCCGCCATCGCCGTCAGGCACAGCAAAATGCAGGTTAGGGCCACTATCAAGCTCACGATTGGCTGGCGGCCAGGGAAGTTCGGTGCATCATACGGGGTTGGAACACAGTGGTAGGGCCGATCGGCGGGAAGTAACCGCAAGTCCAAACTCCGACTCGAGGCCGTGAGATTGAACCGCACGCCCAGCGTCCATAGTTTTACCCGCGAGCGGATTTGGAAACAATTTATCTTTTTTGAAGGTAATAACGCGGTTCGTCAAACGTCCCAATAGTGCAAGGTCCTAGCACAGAAGTTTCACCGCGGTTTCTTTTGCTGGAGAGCACGTCAACGCAAACCCCAATCAACCGTCGCAAATTTTTTCGTGGTAACTTTAAACCTAGTGCGGCAGCCAACTCCGGCGAGGGGCTGAAGTGGGATGCCGCCCCGCCGTGTGAAGGGGTTCTGCCTGCTGCCCCACATTGAGATAAGTGTGTCGTTATTGCGACAAACGACAAATCACCAAACCTTTGTTTACTCTGCTGTCAAAATTATTCCCCGGGACGATTTTCAGCCGCTTTGGCATTTCTGCAATAATCCCGTAAGCCTATGATACTAAAGTCCTACCGGGATTTGTCGGCTTTCAGAGGGCGGTCTACCGAGTTGTGCCCCGCAAGAGCCGCTTTCTATTTGGCGCACTCCTTGCTTTGTTCTCACCGCATGAAATCACCGGATGTCGTAACCAACCGGTGACCCTTGGAACGAGTAAAAAGGAGGGAACGAAACATGATCGCCGCTTATCGTTGGAAGTTGGCTGGACTCGTCGTGTTATTGACTGCTATCCCGATTGGTCAACCGGTCGTCGCCAAGATGTTCCGATTCGAACGTGCTCGCAAGGATTCCGTTCGGCAGACTTCCGCAGTGACGTCAGTCGTTGAAGCTGATGCAACCGCATGTAATGACGAAACGCGGTTTCCCTGTAAAATAGCGGAACCGCATGATATCCATCTCTGCCTGTCGGTACATTTCGTCAGTAGCAAGACGCCTGCACCCGAGATCATGCTCGGTGACCTGGATAACGACGGTGTGATCAGTGCGTCCGAGGCGAGTTCCGTCTTAAATGACAAGGTGATCAAAAAACGACTGTTCGCAATGTCGCTTGGCGAACAGAAAAACTACTTATTGTGTTTTGACGATCAGATTCGGGATCAAATCGGCCGCCTCGCCGCTACTCGCGGTACCTGGAAATGGCGATTTGCTATTCGCGAGGCAGCGAACATGGGATTAACGGCGGCTGAAGCCGAAACCATCGCCGTCGCCTGGTCGAATTAGCCTTACGGTTCAATCGGCCAGCAGCACCCCAGCAGCACCACTGTGTTGCAGCGCAGCGACCGGGATCCGAACCGCCTAGGTTCGGGCACCGCGGCTGGGCGGTAACCGCCAGTCGCAGATTCACCCACCGATGCCTGGAACTGAGAGACCAGAACCGAAGGCAGCTGACGCTCAACGCGTCTTTCGAGAGTTATGGACCACGAAGTGTTTTTCTGCCGGGCGTGCTGGGAAGAGTTTGCCGGAGACCAGATTGCTTTCGCTTAAAGAGTGCCGTCCAGCCCCTTTTGATAGTACTTGTGAACAATCTCTTCCTGGTGCTCAAGCAACCAGTCGATGTCCGGTTCGTTGTTCATCGCTTTGTGAATGGCGAGGGTCGTCGCTTTGCGATGAATCTCAAACAATGCTTTGTGGTCGAGATTTTCATCGGTGGCCGCACCAGGATTGAGCCATACGGAACAGACAATGCCGAGATCATTTGCCTTTCCTTTGGGAATATCTCCGGCCCGGACTGCATCCAGTACACCATTCGCGATAGCGGCTTGAACGGTCCCCATCAGAATATTTGTATAGGCCGTGCTCTTTACAGTGACCTTGCTCACCATCAAGGTAACCGGGCGAACTTGGACGTCTGTGTTCAGAATCGCAAAGACCTTCGAGTGGCCCGCGGACTGATCACCCGTTAAAGTCGCAATCGCGGTGCCAACGGGACCGTCGAGTTCCCCGATGACAACCTCTGGTTCTGCCGCGGTAAAAGGTGGTCCACCAGCAACCAAGGCCTCTCCCGTTCGCATTACAATCCGTTCACTCATCGATCGATCCTTTAAATCTGTAACGAGCTGAGAAATTCAATGATAAAAGTTCACCGCTGATTCTATCGCAATTCGCGGACCCTGGTATGTACCTCGGAGAATCTTTAAATAATCGTGTTCCCGCAGATCTGCTGCCGGACTCTCTCGGCGCGCTCTCAGGCACTTGGTGGACAGGACTCCTCGGTATCACGCGGGTATCACGCGAGGTGATTTGACGGGCAAATTACGGCAGTCGAAGCAAGATGGCTGTTGGCATTTCATTCCGGCGACACTTAGAATCGAGGGGTTCGAATCGTATGCGGCGGCTGGGACAACACGGTAAAGGTCTGGGACGCGGAATGAGAGCTACTTGGTTCATTGCATTGCTCCTGCTGCCCTCGGCGATGTGGGCGGATGACGTCTTCAAGAAGGACGTGCTGCCGGTGCTGCGCAAGAATTGCTTCGGTTGTCACGGCCCCGAGAAGCAGAAGGGGAAGATTCGGTTCGATCAATTGGACCCTGACTTGGTGAAGGGGAAATCGACCGAGATCTGGCACGATGCCCTGAACATGCTCAACCTCGGGAAAATGCCACCTGAGGACGAGCCGCAGTTGTCGCCCGAGGAACGCCGCCAGCTCGTCGGTTGGCTGACCAAGGAGTTACGAAAGGCCGCCAAGGCGGATCGCAACACAGGCGGAGGAGTGGTGATGCGCCGACTTAACCGGGCCGAGTACCAATACACCATGACGGATCTGTTGGGTCTCGACATGGATTACAGCGAGGAGTTCCCTGCCGACGCGATTTCCAACGATGGGTTTCGCAACAACGGCGCCTCCCTCGGGATGACTGCCCTGCAAATTGAGAATTACCTCAAGGTTGCCCGGAAAGCCTTGGACTTTGTCCTTGTCGAAGGTGAACAACGGGAACGAACGACTACAAAGATCGAAAGGAATAAGGGGGGAGTAAAAGGCCCGGGCAGCAGGCGTTTCACCGGTTATTCCTCTGATCGCTTGGGTCGGGTTAACTTTTGGCATGGATCGTTCAAGGACTTGCCACGGACGGACGCCTTCACCATTCGGATCAGGGCATACTCGGACCGCAAACCCGGGCAACCCAGCCCCATCCTCTTCGCGCGGTATGGTTACTTCGTTCAAGGCTTGACCTTGAACATCATGGGCGATGCCGGAGAAATCGCCATTTCTTCCACGACGCCGAAATATTTTGAAATTTCCGGTCGCCCCGAGTTCTTTCCTCTTCCTGAACCTCATGTGCCTGCAGAAAAGTTGAATGGTGTCATCACACTGCAGAACACCCTGATTGACGGCAAACCGGCCACAAAAGCGGTCAACAAGATAATCGAGGAGGAGAGGAACGGAAAAATCAGGAAGAGGAAAATCCAGGAATATCCCGAGGACCCCGATTTCCCGCGCGTTATCATCGATTCAGTGGAGTTTGTAAGGCACGACTACCCTTCCTGGCCTCCACCTTTGCACCGCCGGATCGTTCCCGAAGGCGAGGACTTGCGCACGGCTGAATCAGCTAGGCGAGTTCTGGGCAATTTCTTGAGGCACGCGTGGCGCAGACCAGCGAGTGAAGCTGAGCTAAACCAGTGGACCGCACACTTCACGAAGATTCAAAAACAAGGAAGCTCCGAGAT
The DNA here is from genome assembly GCA_046582885.1 of Pirellulales bacterium. Lineage (GTDB taxonomy): Bacteria > Planctomycetota > Planctomycetia > Pirellulales > UBA7805 > JAYZEI01. Next base: position 10,556 of record JAYGDO010000213.1, read on the forward strand.
TTTCGCCCTCAAGGAAACCCTTGCCGCAGCCTTGGCCTCTGCGAATTTCATTTACCTTAGTGAGCCGCATTTGGCCAAACAACCGCGGTCGCTTTCCTCTCATGAATTAGCGTCCCGACTTTCCTATTTCCTCTGGAGTTCCCTGCCCGATGAGGAGCTCTCCGACTTGGCTGACTCAGGTCGGCTTTTGGAATCGTCCGTATTGCACGAACAATTTGACCGGATGTTCGACGACGAGAAATCCGATCGATTCGCCGAACAGTTCGGTACCCAATGGCTGGACCTCGAAGGCGTCGATCGGGTAGCCATCAATCCTCAGTACTACAAAAATTTCGATAACCGACTAAAGCCCGACATGGTTGGCGAGACTCTTGCTTTCTTCAGGGAAATCCTCCGCAGCAACTCCTCGGCCCTCCAATTTCTCGATGCTGACTTCA
>JAYGDO010000232.1:0-3056 GCA_046582885.1 Pirellulales bacterium
GAGTACGACCCTAATAATGATCTGGCAACACGCTTGACCGGTTTTTGCGGCGCTGGCCCAACCTTGACCAATGAGGGCGGCGATCGGGTTAAGTATGAAAAACTAGACGACATCGTTTCTGCAACTGGTGAGGTTTTTCTGGGGCTCTCGATCGGCTGCGCTCGTTGCCACGACCACAAGTTCGATCCGATCTCGGCCAAGGACTACTATCGATTCGCCGGAATCTTCAACTCGATGAAGATCGAAAAAAATGGGCTGGTCTCCGGGGCAGGCCGAAATCCCGCACAGAACTATTTCCTCTATAGGGGTGATTTTCGTAAAAAGTCCAACATCGACGTCGGCTTACTTAGCGTCATGCTGAAGGCTGATGCCGCGGCCGGGTCCTGGCGGATCGAACCGCCGCAGGACGCGAAAACGACATACCTGCGGCGGTCCCTGGCCGAGTGGATCACCAATACCGAGACGGGAGCCGGCAGCCTGCTGGCGAGGGTGATCGTGAACCGCATCTGGCAACACCACTTCGGTTCCGGCATCGTCCGCACGCCAAGTGATTTTGGCGCTCAAGGCGACCGCCCCTCCCATCCCGAATTGCTCGACTATCTGGCGGAGCAACTTGTCGAAGGCGGCTGGAAAATCAAACCACTGCACCGGATGATTATGAACAGCGCCGTTTATTTGCAGTCGAGTGCCGTCAACCGTTCACAATTTGAGAGCGACCCAGAAAACCGCCTGCTCGCCAGGCGACGTCTACGGCGACTAGAGGCCGAAATTGTGCGGGACAATCTTCTGGCCGTGAGCGGTTGCCTTAATCGCCAAATGTACGGCGCGAGCGTTAAGCCTTGGATACCCACCGATGCGATCGCCACAGGATCGACAAAAAAATGGCCGGTCAACGTCAAGGATGGCCCGGCAACGTGGAGGCGCAGTGTCTACGTTTACGCCAAGCGGTCTATGCTGATGCCTATGTTACAGGCCTTTGATTTTCCCGACTGCACAAAAAGCTGCGCGGTACGCAACACCACGACGGTGGCACCGGCCGCCCTGCTGCTGATGAACAACGCGTTTGTGCGCGATCAAGCCCGTCATTTTTCCGAACGCGTCATCAAGCAGGCCGGCGATCAGGCCACCGACCAAGTCAAGGCCGTCTATCGCGCGGCGCTGGCGAGGCGACCGAGCGGAGAGGAAATTCAGGCAGGCGTTACCTTCCTCGCCGTTCAGTCGCGGGCGTATGCGGGAGTCAACGGCGACATTCGGCAAATGCCGGCGAATGCCGGACAGTCGAAGCCGGTGCAACCGGAACATCGGACGCTGGCGCTAATCAACTATTGTCAGGCTGTCATGGGTCTGAATGAGTTTATTTACGTCGAATAAGGTGCTTCGAACGATACCCGTCAACCGAAAGAAATAACCGGCAACTCGCATCTGAGGCATGGCTGCAATGAACAATAATTTCCGCCTCGGTCATCACAATCGTCGAGAATTTCTCACATCCGCCGGCGGCGGGTTTGGCATGCTCGGCCTGGCGGGCCTGCTCTCCCAGGAAGGCCTGCTGGCGCCGACTGACGGGGCGGAAATTGCCCGCAGTCCGCTCGCCCCTAGGCTGGGGCATTTTTCAGGCAGAGCCAAGAGCGTGATATTTTTGTTTATGTACGGCGGGCCTAGTCACATCGACCTGTTCGATGAAAAGCCCGGACTTAAAAAGCATGCGGGCAAGGACACGAGCCAACTCGGCATCGCTAGGCTAGGTGAAGCGAGGAGTCGTGGAAAGGTCATGCCCTCGCCGTTCAAGCTCACGCAGCACGGCGAAAGCGGGCAGTGGGTGGCCGATAAAATGCCCCACCTGGCAGGCGTGATCGATGAATTTACCGTTATTAAATCGGTCTATTGCGATTCATCCAACCACGGCCCCGCTTTGTTTCAATTGAATACCGGCTTTACCCGGGTCGGATTTCCCAGCGTTGGTTCCTGGGTAACCTACGGTCTCGGCACGAACCGCCAAGATATGCCCGGATTTATCGTGATGTACGACCATCGCGGTGGGCCGATCGGCGGTCCTCAAAACTGGGGATCCGGATTTTTGCCGAGCACCTACCAAGCCACTCCGGTCCGCTCGCAAGGGACCCCGATTCTCAATTTGCAGCGGCCGCAAAATCTCGACCAGGCACAGCAGCGGGCCCAGCTTGATCTGATGAAACAACTCAACGGCAAACATGCAGCAAGGCACACGGGCGAGAGCGATTTGCTGGCGCGCATTGACTCCTTCGAACTGGCCTATCGAATGCAATCGGCGGCGCCCGAGTTGCTTGACCTTTCCGCCGAAACCGAGGAGACCAAACGCCTCTACGGAATCGAACAGGGCAAGAGGACTTCGTACTTCGGCACGCAATGCCTAATGGCGCGACGCTTGGTCGAAAATGGGGTCCGTTTCATACAACTCTATTCGGGTGGTGCCCATGGTGACGACAACTGGGATGCCCACGGCAACATTGTCGGCAACCACCAAAAGCATTGCTATGACACCGACCAGCCAATTGCCGGACTCATTGCTGACCTAAAACGCCGCGGACTGCTCGACGAAACGCTTGTGGTCTGGGGGGGCGAGTTTGGCCGCACACCACACGCAACCGGAAAGGGCCGCGACCATCATCCGTTTGGAATGACCATGCTTATGGCCGGCGGTGGAATTAAACGGGGGCTCAGTTATGGAGAGACGGACGAAATCGGCTATCACGCCACGATCGATCGGGCCAGCGTACACGACGTGCATGCCACGATCTTGCACCAGCTTGGCCTCGACCACACGCAACTCACCTATCGGCATAATGGCCGCGATTTTCGCCTGACCGACGTGGCTGCCGACGTCATCAGAAAAATCATTGCCTAACGAAAGCGGAATGCCGATGGCCGGTTCCATCAATGCATATCTGTTTGCGCCGGTGCTGCTGCTCGCCTTGGCGGACGGGCGGACGTTTTGCGACGAGGCGTTGTTGAAAGAAGGCGGCGAAATTTATCGCAGTCGCTGCGCCGCATGTCACGGACCTGCGGGCGAGGGAGTC
>JAYGDO010000294.1:0-2417 GCA_046582885.1 Pirellulales bacterium
TGTTTGTTCGTGGTAGCAATTGTTTGAGATCCTAGCGTCCTTATTGAAGGTGATGGTCGGCCCCGCGAGGGTACCCGCTCCCCTACCTTTGGGGAGGGGCGGCTTCCCGGACGACGGCGCCGTGCTCGTCGCTCATGACCAACAGCGAGAACCGGTTGACGTTGTCCAGTTCATTCGTATTGAGTGACGTATAGTCGAACCGTCCGCGAAGGTCGGTGTAGCCGTCCTTGTAGAACTTCACCTCGCCGTCGGGTCGCTGACCGTAGACCTTGACGTAGACCTTCGACAACGGGCGGCCGTTCTCTTGGTTGGCAACGCGAAGTTGTCCGTAGTTTTCGGTCACCTGGACGCTCATCGAGTTGGCGTAGTAGGCCTGGCTCTTGACCTGCCCGCCGCCGTCAATTTCGACCAGGACGTTGGCGTTGTGAAACTCCTCGGGCAGCGGGAGCACGCTCGACTTTTCGTCCTTCGGCAACCGCCAGGTGTGCTTCGCGTTCGGCTGGATGTGCGAGAATTTTCCAGAGTATTTCTGCACAAACGGATTCTGGCTGAAGAGCAGTTCGACATCCATCAGGTAATAATTCACTTCGACGGATTCGAGATTCTGATAGTGCAGTACGACCTTTTTGCTCTCGACCTCAAGATCGAAACTCGGCTCGGTGGCCGCCAGCCCCGCCTGAACCTGGGCCCGGTTCTCCGGATCGATTACCCGGGTCGGTTCGCCGGCGATCTCTTCGACCTGGTGGGTCACCAGCGCGAAGGCGTTCTTCCAGCGGTCGACCGGATAGTCGGCATAGCGGGCGGCGATCTGCCCGGCCTGCTTCGGCTCTTCGCGATACATGGAAAGGTACGCGGCAAAATAGTCATACTGCAACCGCGTGGCCAGGTTCTCGGCCGCGACCGCGCCGAAAAATTCTAATGACTCTTCGATCCGGTCCTGCAGTAGCAGGTAATAGATCACCGCCATCCGCTCCGAGTCGTCGAGCCCGCGGCGGTAGCTGAGAATCTTCAGCAGACCGTGGTACTGGCCCAGCAATCGCTCGTTGACGATTTTTTGTTGACGACCGAGTTGGTGGGCCCGAGCGTTGACCAACGGACTGTAGTCGAGTTGTTGGTAGGTCTTGCGGACGACCGGGTCAATCGTGACCAGCGGGCTGTCAATGTAATTTCCGCACTGGTTCACAAACGCGTCGGCATGTTGCAGGTACTGCTGTATCGCCGGCACGACGTTGTGCTTAACGCCGTAGGACCAGAGCGTGTGGTTGTAGATGTGCCGCCCGTGGAGCAGGTCGGTCACCTGCTCGAAAAACTCCCGGTCTTGCATGCGGAACGCGATCTTTTCCAGGTTGATCCGCCGCACGTTGTGCAGTTTCAAGAAATCGATCACCTGCTGCTCGGTACCGTACTGCGAGAGGTAGTCCCAATTGCCGGTATCGATCTGGCTCGGCTCCTTGACTACTTTGAAGGTGATCGCCTCGCTGTGGGCAATCAACTGCTCGTTCCTGGCCACGTGGACCGGGTAGTGGAGATACTCGCCCGGAGCCGGAAAGTAAAAGTAGTACTCCACCGCCTGGGTGCGGTAGGGCTCAAGTTGGACGTGCAGGCTGCGGGTGAATTTTCCGTTCGACACGGGGATCGCCCCGGTCGGCACCTGCAACAGCACGTCGAGCTTTTGCCGCGACGAGGTGGGATTGGTCACCACGATCTGGCAGCCGTAGACCGTATGGATCAGGAACTCGTGGGCGATGAACTTGTCGAGCCGCTCATTGTTCTCGAAGCGGTAGCGGTCGCCGTGACGGAAAAAGTTCTGGCTGACCAGGATCGGCGTCTTTTTGGCCGCCTCGCCCACCGGGCGGATCTCTTCGTGGAAGACGACCAGCGGGCTGCCGCTGGTGAGCGACATTTTGGCCTCGGCAAATTCCAGATCGTGCTCCTGCGGTTCGTGCGGAATGTCCAGCACGGCGAGGGCGAACATCATCTCGGGAAAATTTCGCGAGGCGTCGGCCAGGTGGACCGAATAGAACGGCTGCCGCGGATCGTGGGCCGCAAAGTCGTTCCAGAAGCCGCTGACGCCGACCAGCGCGGCGTTCTGCTGCTCGATGGGAAGCCGATAGTAATTGTTCTCGGCCCACTCCTGGGTCTTGTCGAGCTTGGTGTAGAGCTGCCGGGCCCTTGCCCGTTTAGCGTTGTCCGCTTTCTGGTAGCGGAGGTCTTTGCCGTTCCCCTTAGCCTGCGACTTGGCCTTGGAAGCTTGCCGATCTCGACCCTCTTGCTCTGCTTGACCCCGCTGCAGTTGGTCGAGGGGTTGGGATTTCTTTTTCACCGATCCCAGGTTCGACTCGGCGGCCTTTGAATCAGTGACCGCTGAGCTAGGTTTCGGCCGACCGCCAAAGAAGCCGCTGCCGCCTAAGCCGCCG
>JAYGDO010000311.1:0-12545 GCA_046582885.1 Pirellulales bacterium
TGCCGGGCCGAGACGGACTTTGCCATATCAGCGAATTGTCGAACGAATACGTCAATAGCGTGTCAGACGTGTGTCAGGTTGGCGACGAAATCGAAGTCAAGGTGATCGCGGTCGATGAACAGGATCGCGTAAAACTGAGCCACCGCGCGGTGCAGGCTGAAAGTGGCGAGGATAGCGGCGGCGAGGATAGCGGCGGCGAGGATAGCGGCGGCGAGGATGGCGACGACTGAATCTCGTCTTTCCCGGACGCGAACGAACCCAAATAGGACGGGACCAGTTTCCGTCCTATTTTTATTTTGCCGGATGTCAGCCGCATGAAAACCGAAGAAGACAAGGCCGGGGAAGAAGTCGAACGACGACTCGTCGATCAGTACTCCGAGTTTGTCCAACTCGTGGGGGGGCTCGCGCACGAAATCAAGAATCCGCTGTCTACGATCAAGCTAAATCTCGAATTGCTGAGCGAGGATTTTAGCGGCGTCGAAACCCAGCGAGATCGCCGCGCGGCTGCGAAAATCTCGGTCGTCCAACGCGAATGTCAACGCCTCCAGGATTTACTGGACGACTTTTTGAGCTTTGCCCGGATGCGACAACTCCAACTCGTGCCTCAAGACCTCAACGCGCAAGTCGCACGGGTGCTTGATTTTTTCGAGCCAACAACAGAAGCGGCGGGCATCGAATTGGTGCGCTATCTCGATCCGGATTTGCCGCGGGTTTTAATCGACCCAGAGTCCTTTCATGCCGCGCTATTGAATCTCGTCATCAACGCCGAACAATCGATGCCCGACGGCGGCAGCTTGGTGGCCCGTACCCGTAGCACGCAGGACGGCGTGGCGCTGGATCTGATCGACACCGGCTGCGGCATGGACATGGACACGCTGACCCGCGCTTTCGACACATTTTTTTCGACCAAACCCAGTGGTAGCGGACTGGGGCTGCCGACAACCCGAAAAATCATCCAGGCGCATGGAGGCACATTGTCCGTGCAAAGCGAGCCTAGCCACGGCACCCAGTTTACGCTCGCTCTACCCACGCCACCGCGAATTGCGTCAGATTGAACGACTCGCCGACAACCCCGCCTTCACCCTTTTCGGTTACCCAAGACCCTGCTAAACTCCCGCCGCCTTAACCCGCAGGGACATCCAACTCGCCTGGCGATTATGCAACGAGACGACATTCGTAACATCGCGATCATCGCGCACGTCGATCACGGCAAAACGACACTGGTCGATTGCCTATTGCGACAATCCGGCGAATTCCGCCAATCGCAACTTGTCGGCGACTGCATTCTGGATTCCAACGATCTGGAACGCGAGCGCGGCATTACGATTGTGGCCAAGAACATCGCGCTGACCCATAACGGCATCAAGATCAACATCATCGACACGCCGGGCCACGCCGATTTTGGAGGGGAGGTCGAACGCGTACTGCGGATGGCCGATGGCGCATTGGTCCTCGTCGATGCCTTCGAAGGCCCCCGACCACAAACACGTTTTGTATTAAAAAAAGCCCTCGAGTGCGAACTGAAACTGCTGGTGGTCGTCAACAAAATCGACCGCACCGACTGCCGGCCTGAACAGGTGCTCTCGGAAACCTTTGATTTACTGGCCGAACTCGGCGCCGACGATGCGACGCTAGATTTTCCGTATCTGTTTGCCAGCGGGCGCGACGGCTATGTAACGCACGATCCGGCGGTACGCGACAAACAAGAACACGGCATTCGGCCCCTGCTGGACATGATCGTCGAACACGTTCCGCCGCCACAAGGCGACCGCACGGCTCCTTTTCAAATGATGGTCACGACCATTAACTACTCCGACTATTTGGGCCGAATCGCCACCGGACGGATCGCCAACGGCACGATTTCGAAGGGCGACCAGGTCGTCCTCATGCGAGCGGATAGCGAGTTGGAACCGGCACAAGTCACATCGGTTGAACTGTTCGATAAATTGGGGCGTAGCGCAGTCGCTTCGGCGTCGGCAGGCGACATTGCAGCGCTGATAGGCCTACCTAATCCTGAAATTGGCGACACGATCGCCTGCCCCATCGATCCTCGCGTACTGCCGCGCATTAGCGTAGACGAACCGACGCTGTCCATGCTGTTCACCATCAATTCGTCACCGTTGGCGGGTCGCGAAGGACGTTTTCTGACCAGTCGCCATTTGCGCGAGCGACTGTTTCGCGAACTGCAATCAAACCTCGCACTGCGCGTCGAAGAAACCGACGAAAAGGAGTCGTTTCAAGTTTCCGGACGAGGCGTACTGCACCTGTCGATTCTAGTCGAGCAAATGCGGCGGGAAGGCTATGAAATCTCCGTCGGCAAACCGCAAGTGATTCAGAAACAGATCGGCGACCAGTGGCACGAACCGTTTGAATCGCTGGTGATTGACGTACCGACCGAAGATGTGGGGGCGATCATGGAACTCGTCTGCGCGCGGCGTGGACAGATTTGCGAGATGACCTCTGGCGGCGGCGGCATGACACACCTGGAATTCTCCGTCCCCGCGCGGGGGCTGATCGGCCTGCGGACGCGGTTGCTAAATGCCAGCCGCGGCCAGGCCGTTATTTTCCACCGATTCGAAGGCTACCGCCAACGTGAGGGGGACGTTCCGCACCGCAGCAACGGCGTATTGGTTTCACAGGCCGCCGGAGTTGCGGTCGGTTACGCGTTGTGGAAACTTCAAGAGCGCGCCGAAATGTTCGTCGCGCCGGGTGCGCAGATATACGAAGGGATGATCGTTGGCGAGAACTCCCGCGAGAATGATTTAGTGGTCAATCCGATGCGGACGAAGAAACTCACCAATGTCCGCGCGGCCGGCTCGGATGACAACATCATGCTCAAGGCGGCAAAGGAACTTTCACTAGAAGCGGCGCTCGAGTACATCGAAAATGACGAGTATGTCGAGATTACGCCGGCAGCAATCCGTTTGCGAAAAATTCATCTCACCGAAAACGCCCGCCGCCGCCAGGCCACTCGAAAGACCGGCTAACGTCGAGGGCCGCCGCCGCGCGGCAAACCCGCTTCATTTCGCTTGCTTGCCCCGGCGGTGACTTCCCAGTAACATTCCTCATCTATGGCATCTCGACAATTTCGCGAATCCCAAATGCCAACCGCAAAAACTGAAAAAGCCGTCCGTGTTCCGGACACCGACCATCGGCCGGCCGCCTATACGGGGCCGCCGAAAGACGAGGTTGTCACACTGAGGCAGCAGTATCTTACCCCGGGACTGGTGCGATACTATCGCGAACCGCTACTGATCGTCGAAGGCCACATGCAATACGTCTGGGACGAAACCGGCAAACAATATTTGGACGCCTTTGCGGGCGTCGTCACGATTTCTGCAGGCCACTGCCACCCAGACATCATCCAACAAGTCCGCGCGCAGGCCAAACAGCTTCAACATACGACGACGCTTTACTTGCACCCAACCGTCGGACAACTCGGTAAGGCGCTAGCCGAGCACATGCCGGCCGATAGTGGCCTTTCGGTAAGCTATTTCACGAACTCCGGCAGCGAAGCAAACGAAATCGCCCTGCTCAGCGCGCGCGAGTTCACCGGGCACGCCGATGCACTGAGCCTGCGCAATTCCTATCACGGCGGCACACAGGGCGCGATGTCGATGACGGCCATAGGAACCTGGAAGTTTGGCGCGTCACCGGCGGTCAACATCAAGCACGCCACTCCCGGCTATTGCTACCGTTGCCCGTACGGCCTGGAATACCCGGATTGCGACATCAAGTGCGCCCGCGATGTTGAAATGCTGATCCGGCACGAGACCAGCGGCCAGGTCGCCTGCTTCATCGGTGAACCGATTCAGGGTGTCGGCGGCGCTGTCACACCGCCGCCCGAATATTTTCAAATCGTTTACGACATCGTCCGCCAGCACGGCGGCCTTTGCATCGCGGACGAAGTGCAAACCGGTTTCGGACGCACGGGCGAGCACTACTGGGGTTTTGAGAACTGGGGCGTCGTGCCCGACCTCGTCACGATGGCCAAGGGACTCGGCAATGGCGCGCCGATCGCGGCCTGCGTCACTCGCCCGGAAATCGCCGAAGTGATGTCGCGGCGCATTCATTTCAATACCTTCGGTGGAAATCCGATGACCGCCACACAAGGGCTGGCCACGCTGGAGGTTCTGGACCGGGAAAACTATCAGGAGAATGCCCGTGTTGTCGGCACCTATCTGAAACAGCGGCTGATGGAATTGCAGGAAAAACACGCGCTGATCGGCGAAATCCGCGGCCTGGGGCTGATGCTGGGCGTCGAACTGGTGAAAGACCGGTCCCTAAAGCAACCCGCCTCAGACGAGGCCGTCGAGATTCAAGAACTCGCCCGCGACCGCGGATTGCTGCTCGGCAAGGGCGGACTTCACGGCAACACGCTGCGGATCAAACCGCCACTCTGCATTTCCAAGGACGACGCCAACTTTATCGCGGACTGCCTGGACGAAATACTGGCGGATCTACAGCACACGCACCAATAGCGGCGTTCTCACCATCGGCAGAACAGATGGCACCGCCGAGCCGCGGACGACGAGGTTGGTTTAGCCCGAGTTTCGCTCCACCAGGGGAGCAGTCCACAAAACTCAATCTGAGGAATTCAAAAGCTGCCGGTCCGCACCTGAAAGTGCGTCGGTTTGCCCAGCGTACGGCCCCCGTTGCGAATCCACCCGACGATCCACTGCATCAGCCGTTTCAGGGAAACCCGAGGCCGGCCGTATCGTTCGTAGCCGCTACGCCCATCGCTCAACAGCGCCGTTTCCGCCTCCTGGCCGACGCAATGCACCGGCCTGCCCATCAATTGCCCAAACTCCTCCGCGACATCACGCACGCTGAGCAACTCCGGTCCGCAGACATTCACGATCCGTGGCGGACTTTCCGCGTCTTGCAGCGCCGCCAGCGACATCGCGCAGGCGTCACCTTGCCAGATAATATTGACGAAGCCCATCGACACGTCGATCTCACTTTCGTGCCATACCTGCTGCGCGATATCGACCAGTACGCCATATCGCATTTCGACCGCGTAGTTCAATCGAATCAGCGAAATAGGAATCGCTAGTTTCTCACTAAAATGCTCGAATATTCGCTCGCGACCCAGCGCGGTCATCGCGTACTCGCCGACCGGCAGGCAGGGGTCCGACTCCTTGGATCCGCCACTTTCAAGCGGGACTAACGGATACACGTTTCCCGTCGAAAACGCCACCATACGGCTGCCGTGGAACCGGTTGCAGACCACCGCGGGCATCAGCACATTGGTCGCCCACGTCGCCGAGGGCCTCTGCGCGGTACCGAACTTCATCCCTGTCATGTAAATAACGTTCGCGGCGTCCGGCAACGACTTGACGAATTGCTGCTCAAGCAAATCGCCACGAATCGTTTCGACGCCCGCATCGTTAAGTCGTCTTTCGATTGCGGAATCTGAAAATCGGCTAACTCCGATAACCCGACGCCGACGACCGACCGCATCCGCCGTACGACGTGCCATCCTGGCCAGCGACAGTCCCATCTTCCCGCCAACACCCAAGAGAAGAATGTCGCCGTCGATTTTTCGCAGAGACTCAGCAGCCGCCTCGGATGGTTCACTGAGCAGTTGTTCGAGATGTTCCTCGTTTTCGACAACACTCGGCAGAAATTCATCCATCGAAAAGCGCTCCGCGAGCCGATTTGCGGTAAGAGTATCGTGTTAATGCAGAAATAACACTGGAAATCATGGTGGGAAAATGCTGAAATAGCAACCGTCATCCGCGACAATTCCGGGGTCCCTCGTTCGCAGCAACCACGCAATATCAGGAGCAAGCAAATGGACCGACGAAAATTTCTGCAAATCTCGTCCGCAGGCGTCGGAGCAATCACCGCGGCAAGCACCGCAAAGGCCGCCCCGAGCGAACGCGTCCGAATCGGCATGATTGGCGGCGGCGGCCGCGCGCTCAGTTTGTGCCAGACATTTGCCGAAAACAAACAGGTTGAAATTGTCAGCGTGGCGGACCTCGACCCACGACGTCTGCCCCGCGCCGTCCAGGAAATTGCTTCGCGGCAGGGCAAGCCGCCTACGACGACAAACGATTTTCGTAACATCATCGACGACCAATCTATCGATGCGGTTGCGGTCGGTACCCCCGATCACTGGCACGCGATCCCGACGATTCTCGCCTGCATGGCCGGCAAGGATGTCTACGTCGAAAAGCCGGACGGACACAACATTGTCGAAGGCCAGCGGATGGTCGCCGCCATGCGCAAGCATAAGAGGATCGTGCAAATGGGCTCGCAGCACCGTTCGACGGATCGCCTGAAGTCCGCGCTGGAGTACATTCGCGGCGGCGGGCTGGGACGCTGCCTGGTGGCAAAGGCCTGGGAGAGCACCAAGCAAGGTTCGATCGGCAATCCGCCGGACGGTCAGCCGCCAGCCGGAGTGGACTACGACATGTGGCTCGGCGCGGCGCCCAAGCGGCCCTTCAACCCACGCCGGTTTCATGGCAACTGGCGGTGGTTCTATGATTACGGTACGGGCGACTTGGGAAACGACGGCGTACACCGGCTCGACATGGCGTACGCCGCGTTGAACGCCGCCTGCGAAGCGCAGGGCGACGAGCCGTGCGTGTTGCCTCGCAAGATATCGTCACTCGGCGGGAAGCGGTATTTCGACGATATGCAGGAGTTTGCCGACACGCTGCAGGTTACTTATGAATACGCAGGTAAGACACCGAAGATTCTCACCTATGAAATGAGAATTTGGGCGCCGTACCACATGTACGGCGAATCGGAAGGTGCGGCCGTCTTTGGCGACAAGGGCTACATCGTGATCGGCAACAACCGTTGGCGCGTCTTCGACCGCAGCGGCCTGACCAAAGAGGTCAAGGGGGATAGCCACGAGCGGCCACACGTACAGAACTTTCTGGAGTGCATCAAATCACGCAACCGGCCCAACTGCGACCTGGAAACCGTCGGCCATCCGGCATCGATACTGTGCCACGCCGGCAACATCGCCTGCCGTGTCGGACGCCAGCTGGAACTCGACCCAAAAACAGAGAGGTTCCTTGACGATGAGGAAGCGAACGCCCTCCGGGGTCGCCCGGAATGGCGAAAGCCGTGGGTGTTGCCTGAAGTCTAGAGACGGAATCCGCGGCGGCAACGCGAAAGGGCGGTCGATGGCTGTGATCGGATCTGTACCGGACCAACCCAACGGTCGGTGCGAAACCAACCAGGGTGCCGCCGCACATTAAATTGCAGAGTTGTTTGTCGGCTTTGCGAACAGGTAGCTGGCGGCGAACCCCACGATGACGGTCGTCATGGTCGTCACCGCACCCCACCACCAACCGTGAATGGAACTCATTCTGAGCAATCCCAACCCGGCAATTCCGCACACCACTCCAATTAACGTACCGCCCGTATTCGCTCGACTGCAGAACATCCCTAAACAAAACATACCCAGCAGTAATCCGAGAAATCCACCGGCAATTTTGATGAGAATTTCGAAAATTGGCGCCTCGATCTGCAGCAGCGCCGTGGCAACGGCAATGATCGCCGCGCCGAATAAAACCGTCAGCGATCGACTGACAGTGAGTCCTAACTCGCGGCCTGCAAACCAGTCACAGACAACCGATGCAGTCACGCTGTTGATACCGCTGTCCATGCTGCTCATGGCGGCAGCGAACAGTCCCGCTAACAGCAGGCCGATCAGTCCGATTTTTGGAACTTCCGTAAGCACAAAGTGCGGCAGCAGTAAATCACCCGCTTTCGAGCTTTGAATTCCCGCCTGGAATGCGGGATCGGGATTCTGTTGATAGAACACAAACAGAGTGCTGCCAACGAGAAAGAAGAGTACGCAGACCGCGGTCACCATCACCGACGTGACCACCAAGGAACGACGAGCATCGCGGACGCTCGGCATAGAGACGTACCGCTGAACCGTCGTAAAGTTCACCGCATGCCCACCCAAATAGACGAAGAAGCCGAACGCACACGCGGCAAAAAAGTTTTTCTCGGTGAAGTCCCATTCGACCCGAAACATATCGAATTTACGATGGGCCGCGCCGGTTTCGACGACGGCCGACCATCCTCCATCGATTTTCCCCACGGCGAGAAACAGCAACGCCAACATGCCCGCACCGAGCGCAAACGCCTGCATGGCGTCGGTCCAGACCACGGCCTTGACGCCGCCCAGCGCCGTATAAAGCGTGGCGAACACGCCGACCGCAACCAGCGCCCAAATGAGTTGCAGGCTGTTTAGATCGAGCACCACCTTGAGAATCTTGCCCACCGCCAGGAGCATATTTCCCATCCAGCCAATCGCATAGGCGATGAACAGAGCGCTGGCGGTAAGTCGAACCGGACGACTAAAACGAAGCTCAAGATATTCGTAAGCGCTGGTCACACCCAATCGATGAAAGAGCGGTATGAAAAGCCAGCCGATAATCGGCATCACGACCAACGGAATAAAAAGAATGCCGAGCAGCAAGTGATAGTCTTCATAGGCGGCCTCGCGAGGAAGGCCGACAAACGAATTCGAGCTGAATGTGCCGGCAAAAACCGACAGCCCGATCGGCAACCAGTGCATTTTTCGGCCGCCGACGAAGTAATCTTCGTTTGAATGCTGTTGGCGAGCGAACCACGCCCCCAGCGCAAGGACAACCGCCAAATAACCGATGCAAATAGTCCAATCCAGCCCGCCAAGCGATTGCATTCGATGATCCCGCAGTGTTTTGTCGCGAGACCAACTTAGCGTGCGGGGACCGGCGTGTAAAACGACCGGACGCCGCAACCGTTCGACCACTCCATGATCGAAAACGGAGTGACGGTAACGTTGCGCGTACGAAGAGTTACTGCGCGGCGGACCGCGAACCCGAAGGCGAGCCGGCGATCGGCACTCCCTCCGGAAGTGGTCGTCCCGCGACGGCAAAACCGAGCGAATACAGCTCTTTTTTCAAACGCCGAAATTCGTCGAAGCTATCGGGATAGGTCCAAACGGTGATCGTATCATCCCTGGCATTGATCCCGCTGAGGATGCGGCGAAACTTCGACTGTGGTGCAAAGGCCGCTTCTACAGGTTCGCCCAGCTGCCCGGTTACGGGGATCGCCTCCCAGTACTTCGCACGGATCTCATATCCACCGCGGTCATTGACTGCATCATAGATGCTGCGCTTTTCCAGGGTATAACGAATTCGAAACCCCTCGCGCGGCCCGACAATCTCGGTGACCTCCGGCAGTCCGTCTAGCTTCCACAATTTATGCCGCAACTGGCTGCGGGCTTCGTCGACTAGTTGCTTGAGCGGTATGTGAGCCAACCGCTTGCCGCGAAGTTGAAAATGAACTTCGTCGCCCAACACAGTTCGGCTGAGCGGTGTCGGCAATGATTCAATTTGAACCGTTGAGATTTCGGTGCCCGCGAGATGAATCCGCTGCAACTCTAATCTGGCCAATCGTATCTGCGCGTCGTTCACTCGACGTTGAATATCAAACACAGCTCGGCGTTCGCTATCCAACTCCTCCCGGCGTTGGGCGATCTTATTTTCCTCGGCAACCACAACGGTGGACATGGCATCGCGTTCGGCCGCTCGTGTCACCAACACCCGGTCGAGATTGCGGATTTCAGCCGCTGATTCCTCGACAACCGACCCGAGCGTTTTCAACTTTGAACTTGGCGCTGCAAGATCGACTTGAGTTGTTTGAACCGACTCGTTTTCCACAATCGGCAGCGGCGCATCCTTGGCGCGAACCGTGACCACCATCACCAGGATAATCAGGATGCCGACAATGTTCGCCACGATATCCAAGAACGAATCGTGGTCTTGGCCTGCCGATTCCGCATCGCCTCGCCGGCTTTTCATTTCCCCCACCTTTAACAGTATCCGGACTACCGTTTAAACTCGACATCCAGACCGCTGCCGTCCAATAGTTGTTTCAGTTCGCCGGCGCGGCGTTCCATGCCCGGCTGCACGTACACGTTGAGCACTGGCTTCCAATATAAGCCACGTCCGGCGATCCCCCACGACTTCATTTGGTCCCAAACCGCCGATACAATTTTTTCCATCTCGGGCCGGATCGGGCCGAGCACGGATATTACCTGCCGGCCGGCGGTACCGCCTCGGCCAACGACGATTAATCGATCCGCGTAGCATTCAACGCGGATCGGTCTCGTAACGGCAACCAGTCCATTTCCTACTCTGGGCAGTGCCCAGTTGTTGCCCCGCGACTCCGCAATACTCTTGCCCGTCGGGGACCGCAACGGCCCCGAAACCGCCGTACCGCCCGGCCCACTCGTCTCCGACGGACGAAGCGGATTCTCAGCTACCTCGTCTTGAACCGGCGGACGCGCTGCATTGCCTGAGTAATCGCCCACGGCCCCGCTACGCGACCCCGACAATCCGCTACCGCCGGATTGTCCACCACGCTCGTGGAGCGACGCATCGCTCTTTGTGGTTGCGCTGCCTACACCGCCGCCCTTCGTCGAACCACGGCCAGTCGCGGACGACGATTTTTCACTTCGCACGAATCTTCCGAACCCTCCCCCAAACGACCGGGTCGCAGGCGGCAACGCGTTTCCATCCGCCGCCGCCGTTCGCTGCGCAAGCTGCTGCAAGGCTTGCCGGCGCCGCGCGACTTCGACGGCTTGGCGGACCACCTGCGCGAGTTGCGGATTGGCCGCAGGATACGCCACATCCCAATCCTCGTTAATTATTTCATAACCAAATTCGTGCTGCCACGCTCGCAATGCGCGGCGACCGGCGTAATAAGCTGGAATCGATGACGGTCGCACGATCAGTAGCGGATAAGGTCTTCCCACCTGTTCGATTTCCGTCGGATGGGAACGTGCCAGCGATTCGCTCACAGCACGCATCGCTGCCGCCAGCGGGTTATCCGAGTCGATGCCTCCTTCGAGATCGCTTTTCTCGAATACAAATCCTTCCGGCTGTAACACGATCGACTCGTCGCGACATTCCAAGTAAATGGGCCGCCGCCGGGTTTCGTTCGGCCCCTGATAAGGGATGATCGAGAAAGATTTCTGCCGCCCCCGGGCTTTTTCTCGTTCCACGGCCAGAAGCCTTTCGGCGGTGGCGAGTTGCTTGTTGATACGCTGCAATTCACCTTCCAGTTTTCCGACATCTGCGTCTTCGCCGCCTTGCTGCTCAAACCGCGCTAAACCTTGTACCAGACGCGCGCGCTCCTCGTTGAGCCGCCGCGTGTGATCTTCGATGTGGCTTAGTGTGGCGCGACGGTCGGTCAGCGCCTGCTCGGCTACCCCACGTAGTCGCTCGAGTTCCCCGATCTGCTCAAGCATCTCGCTCAGTTTCCGCTCTCCGCCAACATCATCGGTTGCCGATGCCTTTTCCGCCAGTTGAGCCTTGAGTTCCGCACGGGTTTTGGCCTGCGCACGTTTTGAAATGACGACGAGCAACACCAGCAGGGCCCCCATCGTACAAATCAAAACGGCCAAAAATGGAAAGAGTGAAACACGGCCGCTGTCTTCCGCAAATCGCCGACGCCTCATGCCGCGTAACCCGTGTTTTCCGTGTTCGTCAAGGAAACCTGCGGCCCGCCGCCCGGCACCTGCCCGAGTTTGGCATTGAGAACGCTGATTGCGGCTGCCAGTGTATTTACGGCCTCGTCAAACTTATTCGAATGATGCAGTGCGGCCAGATTTTGATTGAGGGAATCTTCCAGTTGCCCGATCCGCTCGGTCGCATCGATCGCCCGCGTCATGATGTCACCTTGACGCTTTAGTTCTCCGTACTGCTCTCTGATGACCTCGATCTGGGAATCCATCGTACCGAGCATCTCCTGCCAATATCGCCCGACTCGACCTTCGGCGGTTTCTTCCGCCTCCTTCAGCTGGTTCGCGTGCGCGTCAGCGCTGGCTTGCAACACACGACTCAGCGCGGTTTCCAGCTGATGCTCGGTCGTCACCGCCATGTTGTTCCACCGCTTGCTGGCAGAATCCAACGAACGCTCCCACAATTCGGCTTGCTTTTGCACCAGTTTCTCGGTCGATTCAACCACTTCTTTCGCCATCCGGCGTATCAGCAGAACGTTTACGTCGTCGTCGCTGCGATCGACACGAAAACGCCCGACAAGTTCAGCGTCGGCAGCTGTCTCCACCTCGGCCTGACGCCGTAATTCCCAGCGGCTCACAAAAAACATGGCGAACATCAGCACGATCGAAAGCGCCAGCGCCAGCGCCGTGGTGTCGAAGGCGACGCTCAGCCCGCTGACCACTGAATTGATCGCCTGTTCGAACGACATCTCACCTACAATCTGCGCCAACTCGGCGACGGCCCGCGTAATGCCGATTACAGTTCCCAGAAATCCGAGTATCGGGATCGTCGATATGATGATGCGAACCAGTGAATAGCTCGAATACGATTCCGCTTCGTCACTTTCCGCTAATTGACGAAGTTGATCTTCAAGGCCTGCAGACGACGATGTTCGATGCACGTAACAAAGGGCCGTGTAAATCCTCCGCCCCAACAAAGAACTCCGGACGGCGGAAGGCAACTCCGAAAATCTCTGCAGTAAGTAGGGGCAATCGTCGACCGTTTGTTTTTCTTCGCTGG
>JAYGDO010000342.1:0-2158 GCA_046582885.1 Pirellulales bacterium
GTCGATGAACTACGTTTTCAACCTGCCTGGAAAGGCCGCCGGAACCTGTCGGCGATACAGGGACAGGTGGTAAAAATCCGCTTCTCCCTTCGCGACGCGAGGCTGTTTGCCTTTCAGGTTCATTGATTTTTTGCACCGTGGAGAACCATCGCAACAACCCCCGGCCATCGGTTGTAACCGATGGCCGGGTCATTCGAACGATGCTCTCGAATCAACTCAACCTTCCTTGGCAGATGTTTATTTGTTTTTCTTTTCTTTTTTTAGTCTTCGTTTTTCCTTGGGACTAAGCTGGGCCTTTTTCTGTTGTTCCCGCTTGCCTTTATCTTTACTTCCCTTATCACCCATGTCGGTTTCTCCATTTGAAAACGAATTGTCCTCTTAGTATAGCCGCGTCACACATGCCGCACAACAAACCGCGAACTAATCGGCAAAACGGCGTGCCTTGTTCGCGGCGGCGTGGCGCCATTGCTTGACCGCGGTGGTCGCGACGACCAGATCAGTTGCGGCTTCCTCCAACACAAAACAAGTGCTTATCACTTCTCAGAAAGATCTGGCCGCGGCTGATGGCCGGCGAAGCGTAGCAGCGTTCGCCGATCCGGTTCTCGGCAATCAACTTGAATTGTGTGCCAGGCCGGACGACTCTTGTCACGCCGGCATCGGACAAAAAATACACCAGCCCTCCGGCGGTAACAAGCGCCGCACTGTGTCGTTTGCCGATTCGTTTCCGCCAATGTCGCTTGCCCGTAGCCGCATTAAAGCAACTGGCGATTCCATCATCGGACACCGCTAGCAAGTAATCGCCGACGGAAATCGGTGACGGAACATAGGGGGCTGATTGGCCGTTGCGCCAAGCGATGTGAGTATCTGTGACGTCGCCATGACCATCCGGCCGGATCGCCAGGAACTCACGATCCGGGTAAGCCGTGCTCACCAGCAAGAGGCCAGTTGCGAAAACGGGCGACGCGACGGCTCTTCCTTTCGGCCCCACTGTGTACCAGTACTTTGCACCGTCATTCGGGTCGTAGCTGACGATCGAGTGACTGCCGACAACCATCATCTGCATGCGGCCGTCGAGCTTCCGGATTAGAGGAACAGAGTGACTACGAATTCGGTTTTCGCGAGGAACCTTCCAGATGGTTTCTCCGGTCTTGCAGTCCAAGGCCACAATGTACGCGTCTCCATCATGATCGCCGTTGATGATCACTTTGTCTTCGAACACGATAGGACTTGCACAATAGCCCCAGACACTGGCGAATCCACCTGGCCGCGTAATCCACTGCCGTTGGCCAGATAGATCGTAAGCGGCAACACACATGCTGCCGGGGTTGACGGCCTTTCCCGTATTGTTAGCCCGCAGTTCGCCACTCCGTTTTCGGACCACTTCCGCCGGAACTGTCGATCCGTCAGGTTCGAGAAAGGAAACGTAGACATATTTCCCGTCGGTGGCCGGAGTGCTCGATGCTCTGCTGTTCAACTGGTGGATCGCTTCCAGTGGCGCCCGAATCACGACCCTTCGCCAGACCGTCTTTCCAGTTCTACGGTCCAGACATAAGAGCATTCGTTCCCGAGTTTCCTCGATGCAGGTGACAAGAAACATGTAATCACCTAACACAATGGGCGACGCGTGCCCGATGCCGGGGATCTCAACCTGCCAAGAGATGTTCTCCGTTTCGTTCCACTGAGTCGGCACTGCCTGTTCGAGACTTGTTCCGTCGCCCCGCGGCCCCCGCCATGCCGGCCAGTCTTCAGCGCTGCTGGACGAAACGAGCAGCGCGGCGAACAGAGACGCCGACTGGAACAGGGTCTGGGGATTCCTTGAAGCACCAATCATGGCGGCGATCTGATTCCGTCGGACGGAGTGGCTATTCAACAAACATTTCGATTTCCTTCACAACCATCTGCGCGGCTTCCTACCGCCGCGGGCCCGCGGATCCGGTGCAACGGATTGTTATGCGGCAATTTCGGGACACATTCAACTGATTCATCGTTTCGGCTCAGTGGTAGTGTACTGAGGATCATAGACATAAATCCTAATGTGGTTGCCCCTTCGGTTCCGTAGGCGTCTACTCGCACAACCCCCCAATGGCCTTGAAACTTCGTGGCGGCAGGAGCTTACAGCAATCGAGTCGTTTTGCAAGAGCTAGCAAAACGTAGCAAA
>JAYGDO010000378.1:0-3630 GCA_046582885.1 Pirellulales bacterium
GCCGACATTGGTTGATCGATAACTAACAAATCTTAACGCCGTGCGGCGTACTCCCCACACTCAGCGACCGCCTGGCCATCACCGCCATGCAATTGTCATCGGCGGCTACCACGGGCTGGCTGGTGATACGTCTGAGGTACAGGTCGGGTTTTAGCAACGGCATGAAAGCAAACTAACTTGTCAGGCTGGCAGACGAGCTGGACCCTATGTTGTGCTGCGGCATCTGGGACTCGGTCTTCGACCTTTCCGGGCTTGATCCCCGGTACTCTTCCAGCCAACGCCCCAGCACCAACAGTGACCAAAGCAGATTGCCGTGCCGGCCAACGCGACTGAAGTGCGCACGATAAAGCCGCCCGGCAGCCTGCTGATCAATCAGATCCGAAATGCGACTGCTGCGGTTTAAGACATACTCTTCAAACGGACCCCGCAGCGGTCCGCGCAGCCAGTTGTCGACGGGAATTTCAAATCCCTGCTTGCCTCGATTCACAATCCCCTTCGGCAATCGGTCGCCGACCAGCTGCTTGAAGATCCACTTGGTCTGCCCGTCGCGGATCTTCCATTTCGACGGCACGCTCGCCGCGAGTTCGAGAAACTCGTGATCGACCAGCGGCGGCCGAACTTCCAGCCCTACGGACATGCTCGCCCGATCGACCTTGGTCAAAAAGTCGTCCGGCAGCACCACGCCGATGTCGCACCGCGTCATCGCCCGCAGCGGATCGGCTCCCCCGGGGTAGCGGCGCTCGATGATATCTTCCGGTCGGTAACTGTTGAGCCGCTTGCGGAGGTCGGCTGCCAACAACCGCTCGCGCAGCGGTCGCCGACACAGCGACATCGTGTTTGCGTATGCGGCCGCCGGGTCCAGCGATAAATTCGTGAGCGTCGATTTGGCCCGCAGCACCCGCGGCAGCCAGTCGGCCTGGGGCCAGATCTTTGCGGCGTGTTTGACGATCGAGCGGCGCAGGAACGCGGGAATTAACCCCCGCCAGCGAGCTTCGGTCGCATCGTGGGCATAGCGAGTGTAGCCCCCAAACGCCTCGTCACCGCCGTCTCCCGAGAGCACGACCTTGACCGACTGCCGCGCGACCCGCGAGACGTGCATCGTCGGTATTGCCGACGCGTCGGCGAACGGCTCATCGTAGAACCGGACCAGATCATCCAGCGATTGGGCCGCCTGCGGCGTAACGACCTCTTCGCGGTGCCTTGTGCCGTACCGCTCGGCGACGGCCCGGGCGTGCGGCAATTCGTTGAACCTGGCCTCGTCAAAGCCGATCGAAAAAGTACGCAGTTGCTCGCCGCCCGCAGCCATCTGGGCGACGATCGCGCTGGAATCGATCCCGCCGCTTAGAAACGCCCCCACCGGCACATCCGCGATCCGGTGCGCGTCGACGGTTTCGGCAAACTTCGCGTTCAACGCCTCGATCCATTCATCCGCAGATCGATCGTCGTTTGCTTCAACATTTAAAGTCCAATATCGCTTCGCCGTCGCTTCAAATCGCGACGCATCGATCGACAGCACGTGTCCCGGCGGCAGCTTGCGGACCTGGCGGTAGATCGACCGTTCGCCGGGGATGAATCCGTAGGTCAGGTAATCTGCGACTGCCAGCGGATCGATATCCAGGCCCAGCCCGGGCCAGGCCAGGATGGCCTTGATCTCCGAACCGAAAACGAAGTGGTTGGCATCGTGGTAATAATAGAGAGGCTTCAGCCCGACGCGGTCCCGAGCCAGCAGCAAACGCCGCCGTTTCGAATCCCAGATGGCAAAGGCAAACATGCCGCGGAGGTGATCCACGAGTGCCCCGCCGTATTCTTCGTACAAATGCACCAGCACTTCGGTGTCCGACGATGACCGGAAGCGATGCCCCTTTCGCTGCAGATCCTTCGCAACATCCGAAAGTTGTAAATCTCGCCATTGAACACCACCCGTACCGACCCGTCTTCATTCGCCATCGGCTGCTCGCCACAGGCCAGATCAATGACAGACAACCGGCGGTGCGCCAATCCAATGCCCGCGGCACGCCAAATCCCTTCGGCATCGGGACCGCGGTGGCGAATGGCGTCGGCCATCGCCGTCAGCGCATCGACGCCGATCGGCCGTTCACAATCTGAGGTCAGGATTCCAGCGATTCCACACATAAGTTTTAGGGATTCGGGTCTGCGGGCAGCCCGCTAGCCGACGGGGGCCTCCAGCAGATCGCGCTCTTCGCGGGTCGCGTTCGACTGGCCGTTCCGGTACCGCAAGACCTTGGCCGGATTGCCGACGGCGATCGCATAATCGGGCAGCGGTTTGGTCACCACGGCACCGGCCCCGACGACACAGTGCTTGCCGACATCCGCCATCACGACGGCCCGTTCGCCGATCCAGCTATCGCGGCCGATTGTCACCCTGGGCCATTCTCCCGGTTGCTCGCGGATGGGCAGATCGAGACGATCGATCCCGTGCTGCCGGCAGCCGTTGAGAATCGAAACGTGCGAACTAAGCAGGACATCGTCCTCCAGATTTACGTCACCAATCGAGCAATACGCGCCGACGTACACTTTTTTGCCGACCGCGGCGGTACAGTGCGAAAAGACCGTACCGAATGAAATACAGGCCCCCTGTCCGCACCGCGAAAGCGTCAGGCGATAAAAGGCCCGCCGCAAATTAACGCCGACCAGGCCGGGAAAAAGACTCAACAGCTGGGACCACGCGGGAAATGCCCGCGCCCGCCCCGCGACCAGCGACGCCAGTCGATAAGCGACCACGGCGGGCAATACGAGCAGCAGTGCCATTCCATTCGCGGCAGATTTTGCGGTTCCTTTCATGAACATAATCGAACGGGGCGCCTGTAAAACCGCCGCGTCACGCGCGGCAGCCGGCTTGGCGGGTAATCTCCGACTGTTTGAAGTAATCAGCCAGGCCCGACCGCCATGAAGGCAGGCCCGGCCCTCCCAACGAAAGATACTTGCCCGGATCCAAAACGCTGCGCTGCGGCCGCGGGGCACGGGCGGCATATTCGCTGGCCGGT
The DNA here is from genome assembly GCA_046582885.1 of Pirellulales bacterium. Classification (GTDB taxonomy): domain Bacteria; phylum Planctomycetota; class Planctomycetia; order Pirellulales; family UBA7805; genus JAYZEI01. The sequence continues at coordinate 3,006 of JAYGDO010000378.1, forward strand.
ATGGGAATGCAGTCGACGTCGAACTCGGCAAGCCTAAAAATCTCGCGGGCAAAATCGTACCAGCTAACCGAGCCGGTGTTGACAATGTGATACAGCCCGAATGACTTCGTTTCGATCAGGAACAAAATTGCCCGCGCCAAATGCGGCACGTACGTCGGCGAACAGACCTGGTCGCTGACGATGCGCATTTCCGTACGGTCTTTTCCCAGAACCAGTATGCTGTCGACGAAATTGCGGCCCGGCAGCGGGCCGTTTAAAGATGCGGCATACAAACCGCATGTGCGGACGATAAAATGCTTTCCCCAGCCGGCCACTGAAATTTCCGCTTCGAGCTTGCTGCGCCCGTAGACGCCCAGGGGCCCCGGTTGGTCTTCTTCGACATAGGGATTCTGTCGCGACTGGTCGGCGCCGAAAACATAATCGGTACTGATCTGAACCAACACACAGTTTCTCGGGCGACAAGCTTCGACGAGCCGCTCCACGGCCCGGGAGTTGACACGAAAACATTCATCCGCGTCCTCTTCCGCCTGGTCAACTTGGGTTTTCGCCGCCGTATTGATTACCACGTCGGGTTGAATTCGGTCCAGAGCGCTACGCACGGAATCTTCAACGGTCAGATCAAATT
>JAYGDO010000250.1:0-1928 GCA_046582885.1 Pirellulales bacterium
TCCACCCATGAGATCCCCTCGCAATTCGGTCAGGGATTTGCCCTTCACGTCGTATGGAGTTGGAGGGACGTCGGTCGGAGTTGTAGCGCAGGCTGACAAGAGTAAGAGGGTAAGTGCGGCGAGTCGGGAAAAGCGGTACGACATGGGGGCGGAGATCGAGTGGAGAGGGTGCGATGGATGGGGCTAGGACTTGGCTTTGGCCGCACGCTTCTTCTTCACAGCGTCTGGAATGACCGTCTCATAGGCTTTGACGAACTTCTTGGCCGTGGCGCGCTTGATGGCGCGGCCGATGACGGGCAGGGGCACCTGGTCGAGGCTCTTCACGCGGATGCATGACTTGCCCATGTCCAAGCGGCAGCCCGTCTTCTTCCACTCGGCGGCGAAACGCTCCTGCTCTTCAGGCGTGCAGTAGATGCAGAACAGGTAGATGCCGACGTGGTTTTTCTGGGAGGCCACCGAGGCGTAGGGCAGCGGTTGCTTGGGGTCGCAGTGGTAGCCGTGTTCATACTCCGAGTGGGGCAGGTACCAGGCCGGCATCCCATACTGCATGCCCTCCTCGAAGCGCGGATCGATGTTCTTCGCAATGACTTCGCGAATGGCCTTGACCATTTCCAGCCGCTCAGGGGAGAGGGACGCGAGGTAGGACTTGATGGTCTTGTGTGCCATGGGAGGCTCCTGGTTGACAGGACACCTTGAGCCGTGTCCGTGGGGTTGGGCGCTCAGGGAGATTGGGCTGCCCCATACTTTAGCAGGGATTGCAAGAAACAGAGAGTCTGCAATTACAGCAAGGGGCTGAATAACTTCGCCGTATCGTCAAACAGGCGGCCGCAGCGACCCCGTTCAGCGGACCACGCCTTGGCCGTTAGTTCCTCAGACTGCTCGATATATTCCTGCTGCAAAAACCGCAACGCGGCGGTTACCTGGCTGCCGTAGGCGAGCAAGTTGAGTTCAAAATTTAACGCGAACGAACGAATGTCGAAGTTGCCTGAGCCGACCAACGCCAACGAATCGTCGACGGTCATTGTTTTTGAGTGCAGCAGGCCCTGCCGATGGCGGTAAAGGACAATGCTGTGGTCCAGCAACTCTCGATAATACGCGAGGGCCGCCGCGCCGACAACGATTTGGTCGCTGCGAAAGGGGACGATCAGTTCGACTTTTACGCCCCGCTGCACGGCAACTTGCACCGCCTGTAAGAACGGCTCGTCGGGGATCATGTACGGCGAAGTGATGATCACGTGCCTGCGGGCGGCATACAGGGCCGAGACCAGAAAACGCTGGTAGTTTTCGGTTGGATAGGTCGGGCCGCTGGGCAGCGATTGCAGCATGATCGCGCCGCTCATTGTCGGTTCGGGGAACAGTTCCGGGTGATCGAGCGTCTCGGATGTGACGAAATACCAGTCCTCGATGAAGATGCCTTGCAACTGCAGCACGATCGGGCCTTGTAATCGTGCGGTCACATCGTGCCAGACGAGGTCTTTCGTGCCGTAGTCGGCATTGACGATATTCTGCGAACCGCTGTGCGCGATCCGGCCGTCGATGATGGCCAGCTTGCGGTGATTGCGCAGGTCCATGCGTGCCAGGCGGCGGCGAAAAATGTTGACCGGCAGCGCGGCGTGCAGTTGGATGCCCTGGTCGGCCATTTGTCGGCCGAGGCCTTTAAACATTTTCCACGAGCCGACGCCGTCGGCTAAAACACGGCAAGTCACGCCCCGTTCGACCGCGCGGGCCAGCGCGGCGGTAACGCGATGGCCCGTCTCGTCGTCGGCGAAAATGTAATAGAGCAAATGTACGTGATGCTGGGCCGCCCCGATGTCTTCGATCAACTGCTCAATCATCCGCTCGGTGTTGGTGAGCAATTCGCCGCGATTACCGCCCAGCACGGGTTGTTCGCCCAGCGTCTGGGCCAAATGCACCAGCGATCGCTCTTC
>JAYGDO010000435.1:0-4637 GCA_046582885.1 Pirellulales bacterium
GGCCACGATTCGAGCAGTGGCTCAATGGTCATGCTGTAAATTCGCACGTGGGGGCCCTGGTAGCCCGCCCTGAGCAACGCCTTGCCCATGTCCGGCTCGTAAGCTTGCTTCTCTTCCTTCGGAGCCTTGTTGTCCGGCTTCGGGCGATAGGCCCTGGGCAAGTACTTCTCGACCAACCGCGATGGCCTCAGACCACGATCGTAGGGCGCGTTTTCCCAACCGACCCAGGGCGTCCAGCTCGCATCCAACCAAGTTTCGAACGCGTAGGTCCGCCTGTTCCCATCTCCGGCCAGGGCCCACTCGGTGAGCTTGCGGGAAGTCGGGTTGCCTTCGTGGAGGCCGCCGCGTTTGGAATCGGCCATGTGGAGACCGAGCAGTATCGGTTCATCCTGTTTGGACTTGATTAATTCACCCCATGGATGTTTCTGGTTGTGCGCCGAGGCCTCGATGGTGATGCGATATCTGGTGGACAAGCCGACGCCCACTCTGGCGATCTCGTCAGGGGCAACGCGGCCGGTAGCTCCGGTACTCGCACCCGGTTCTCGATACCGCTGGAAGATTGCATCAAAATCGGAGTTGATCTCGCGCGACCAGACCTGCAGGCCGGCGTTTGGTCCTTTCGTCCGAATGTGTCCGGAAAACCGCCGCGGCTCGAGCTTTGGATTTTTCTCAAAACGCGTCGCGATCTCCAGGCAGTCCTCAACCGCTGAGATGATCAACTTCAGGAGAAAATCTGACACCACCAAGCGATCTCCGATATTGTCGAACCCTTCCTCCAGTTCATCGGCAGGAAATTCGCGAGTCGGATCGTTACTGCTCCACGTAGGACGCCCGTTGCCAAATCGATCCTCGAGTTTCGCCACAGTGTCCGGGCGAAAATCATAGTGGCCTTCGAGGTAGAGTAGATCGCGGAGGGTGCTTCGCAGTTCGTAACGATTCAGTCGGCGCATGACCGTCTGCGCGCCGGTACTGCGGCGCTGCGCGTAGGTCCGCTTTAAATGTGCGGTCAGCGTATCGATAATTTTTGACAACTCGGCGGCATCCGGCCGAGGCTGTTTCTTCGGCGGCATCTCCCCCAGGTTTAATTGGTCAAGAATGTTCTGCCAGGTCTCCAGTACCTTGACGTTCGTCAAATCGGTGCTGAGGGTGTCAAAACGGTGTTCGCCTTTTTGTTTGTCAGCGCCGTGGCAGGCGTAGCAATGCTTCTTCAGAAACGATCCGACGCCAGTCAATGACTCATCGGCCCGCCCTACGCCGCTGCTGGCCAGATTCACCAGGAGCAACAGACTGCTGATAACGAGCTGCGATTTGGTAGATTCTCGCATGCTGTTCTTTCGGGTGCGTCGTTCCTTCTCTACTGACACTATAGCCAAAGCCCTCTCTACCGTATCACCGCATAGTCCGTCGCCTTTAAGTAAATCGATTCCGGCCGCTGGCGAAGGAACTTGCCGTACTTTTGCAATTCCCTGGCGACCTTCTTCCACTCCTCGTCGGCGAAAAACGACGCCCAGGATGTCTTCGCGGTCGCACGGCGGTGTTCGCACCCTCGGCAGCCATCGCTTCCGAATTTGCGGCGATCAGACTCGTCTCTCTAGCCCGGTCAGCGTGCCCGTACTGGTACCGAATCGATCGATCTGGAGGCCAAAGTTTTGCAGCATGGAAAGCAGCAGGTTGGCCGCCATCACGCGATTGCCTTTCTCCGCCGGATACACCTTGTGTTCGCCAAGTTTGAACCCGCCTCCGGCCAACAGCAACGGCAGATCCTTCGTCGAGTGGTGCCCGGTCGACATGCCGCAACCGTAGAGGATCATCGTGTGGTCGAAGAGCGTGCCGCCGTTGATCGGATCTTCTTGCGCTTTTAACAGCTCAATCAGGTAGGCTGTCTGGGCAATCTGATTTTTTTCGATGGCGATCTTGGCCTCGACCTCGTATTCCCGTTCGCCGTGATGCGAAATGCCGTGGTAGCCGCCCTTGAATCCGAAATCGCCGTTCACAAAACCGCTGGTCAGCGTGACGGCGCGTGTGGAATCGGTCTGAATCGCCAGAGCGATCAACTCGACCATAGCCTTAAGATCGGCCTCCGTGCCGCGACCCGATTGCGGTTCGGGCTGATCGGTCTTGGGTTTCGGCATTTCGACCCAAGGCTCCTGCTGCACAATTTTCTTTTCCAGCGTGCGGACTGAATTCAGGTACTCTCCGAATTTTTTTCTGTCCCGCGCGCCAAGTTGCCGCTCGAGCGACTTCGCTTCGTCCAGTACCACATCGAGAATGCTGGTATGACGCTTGAACTTCTGTGTCATGCGGGACTTCGCATCGGCAGTCTCTTCGAGGAATAAAGCCCGGTACATCCCCCGCAGATCAACTGCCGGCACTTGCACGCCGGTACGGGTGATACTGGTCAGGTTGGCATCGTTGACTTTCAGCGTCATCGATGGAAAGCGGGTCCGCGAGCCGACGTACTCGGCTGCCTTCTGATCTATGCTGATGTTGCCCTCGGGGAAATGGGGCGCGAGAAAAGGCCTGACCCCGCTGAGAAACGTCGGCACGGCCGCGTGCCCGCCAGAAATAGCGTGATCGAGATGGGAGAAGACCGTGAAGTCCTTGCGGTATTTCGCCAGCGGTTCAAGAACTTCCGGAATTTCGTAGTCGGCGCCGGCCTCCGCCGGGAAGAACGTCCTGGGGTAAACGCCGTAGTTATTCGAAATGCAAACAATCCGCTTGACCGGCTTCCTTTCCTCCGCTGCCCGACTACATCGCGTCGTCGCCTCCAACATCGGCAGGGCGATGGCTACGCCGGCACCCTTCAGAAAGCGGCGGCGTTCTAAACTGTTGTTCATTGTCGATTCCCGTCATCGGAGCATTCTGGTCAAGGCTCACCAACCACAATCCCCGGGTAACTAGGCTACCACGAACGACGCCACAATACAAAGAAAACGGCGAAGGTGGAAGAACGATCCGACCAAACTGATAAGTTGCCGTGTCCGTGAACAGCCGATGCGGACGATCGACGTTCACATCCGTGCGATCCGCAAGAAGTTGGGCCGGTACGCCAACCTGATCGAAACAATTCGTGGCGTCGGTTACCGCCTGCACGAACCGCGCGGAAGCAACGACGAACAGCCCTGATCCACTGCGCGTCGTTTCTGCCTCATCCAAGATCCTACTCTCCGAGCCTTACGCCTGCAGTTCGGAGAGCGAACTGCTTTCTACTTCTTGCCGCTATGGGATGGTCCCCCAGTGCCGCTAATTCGACCTCAAAACTGTTTTACTGGAGCAACACAAAAATGCCGGAAAAACGTCTGATTCTCAAACCACCTTCCATTCACCGGTATGAATTTACCCCGTCACCGAGTTGCTTACTGGCTGTTGCCCAACTGCTGGAGGACCTCCAAAATTCCTTGGGGCAGCGTTCCATCGGAAGAGATCGGCACGTCGAGCGTGACGACCCCGCCTTCGGCATTAATGCGATCAACCCGATCCTTCAAGGTTTCAACTTCAAATCTCGATTCGGTTCCTGCTCCCCATCCCCTGCCAACCGGCAAAAGCAGATGCCAGATGACTCCTTTGGGCGGCGGAAAGTTTTTGGGTGTGAGGGCTTTGCCAATGCCCTTTTTGGTTCGTTGATGGAAACCGTGGTTTTCGCCCGAGGTGAAGGTCTGGTGGGGGCACAATTTGCCGTCGGTGCAGAGGGAGAGGATCGGGTGCGCTCCGGCATTGAAGGCCAGTTCCGCATCGGGATTGCCCGAACGAACCGCGGCAATCCAAGTGTCAATATTGTGCCTTTCTTTTTTCAAAGGCTCATAAGCGGTCTTCATCTCCAGCTTATAACCATCGAACCACCAGCCGGAGACCAGCTTTCCGTAGCGTCTTGACCATTCCCCGCATACATCGCCCCAGTTCTTGAGGAACACCGGGTTCGGTGCCTGATTCTCACTGCGGCGGAATCCCTTCACCTTGCGGGGGTGCGACATCGTATCCACACCGGGTCCTGCCGGCTTACCATTAATGCTCGGCAGCGTGTCCCCCATGGCCTTGATGATCTTGTAATGCCGCATCGGTGCCCGCGCGGTCATGAAAATGATGAGCTTGATATCGCGCTTTGCGAGTTGCTCACCAATCTCCATGATGAGGTCCCGCCTCGAGGTCCATACCCCATTTTTGACCCCTAACAGATTTTCATAGGCGCTATTAGGCGCACAATATTTCCCCCAGTGTTGCCCAATCACGAAGATGATGTAGCCGGCCTTGGTGCTTTCAACGGATCTGACAAACCTATCGACATCAAAGGAATCGACCGTCTCGTTGTAGGATTGGGAGGTGTGGTTCTTGAAAGCCTCGTAATGGAACATTAAGCCAAAGCCACTCTTTTGTAGCCAACGCTCTTTGGCTAAGGCCCGTGCATCGTGAACCGAAAACAACAAGGTCGGTAAGGCCCAGAGACAAAACAACTGCAATTTGCGCTTCATTTCGTTTGCATCCAAACCAGATCGTCTCATAACGGGGTGTCGTCCGCTTGGTCGTCTGATTCATTATTGTGGACTTGGTTTCCTTTTCGTTTTATGCCTGTCAGCACGAGCACTCCCGACCAGATGATGAAAAGCCCAATTGCTTTTGATTTTTCTTCCAGAAGAACGTCC
>JAYGDO010000451.1:0-3919 GCA_046582885.1 Pirellulales bacterium
CATCGTCTCCAAGCAGAAGACGATCAAACTACCGCTGGCCGAGGCACCCTCGCGGGAACACTTCGAGCGACTTTCCCAGAACCGGGGATTTCACGGCTACCATGCCAAGCGGATGCTGGAACAATTCAGGAAAAAAGGTGCGCTGGACAAGCACGTTGATTACTCGGTCACCTGCTGGAAATTCGGTGAGGAATTGGCCATCGTCTTTCTTGCCGGGGAAGTCGTTGTCGATTATGCCGTCCGGCTCAAGACCGAGATGGACTGGAGGAGGGTCTGGCTCAACGGCTGGGCCAATGACGTACCCAGTTACATACCGTCGCGCCGAGTTCTCGCGGAGGGCGGATACGAAGCCGATTTTTCCCAGATTTATTACGGGCTATCTTCGCCATACAGTCCTGCCCTGGAAGATACGATTGTGGACACCGTCAAAGAGTTGGCCGGGAAAAAGTTCGCCAAACCGCAGGATCGGCCGGACCCGACGTTTCTGAAGTTTCCGGACGGTGAGGACTGGTTTGCCGAACGAGTCGATGCCTGGGCCCAATCGCTAAGTGCCAAGCAAAGACAGCAGTACTCGAACATCCTCGAACTGGCCGAGCATTCTCAAAGTGGTTTTGACCAACTCATCTCGAAGAATCCCAAGGAGGATGCCTGGTTTAACTATTCGGGAAGGAAAGAGAACCGGCCTTATATCCGGCAACAAGAACAGGGAGACCGCCTGGCCTGGAAAACAACCAAACTGGAACCAGCGCCGGGCGAAGAGACGATTATATTCGTTTTCGTAGGCGGAGTTGGCTGGATCAGCCAGCCGGCAACCGCCGGATTTCAATTGACGATTGCGGGCCACGGATCCCTGGCATTGGATGTCACACTGGCGGCCGCCAGCTGGGAATCAAAAGATAAACAGGCCCAGTTGCACTACTTTCCTACCTGGCAATCGAATGTTGATTCCGGTGGGTTGTTTTACCTGGTCATGCCTCGAGAGGCGGTTAAAGCAAAGCAGCCCGTTTTACTGGAAGCGTCTTCGCTCGGCAGCGGTTCGCTGCGTTGGTTTTCCGTCGATACGGTGAAAGATGTTAAAGCGATCGAAAAGCTGGTCGTTGACGCGCTCAAGCTGCGAAAATAATAAGCAGATCCAACTGCAGACTTGCTACAGTCGCTTCCAGTAGGAACAGACCACAGCGGAGGCCGGCCCCGGCATTCCGGGTCGGCATTTTATTCCTGCGGCTGGATGACCCGGACCGTCAACGCTCCTAGTCGCCAGCTGCCGGCAGCTTCTACGCCATGCTGGGGACTGCTGTCGAAGCGAAGCGGTTGCCGCGCTTGGAGGATGCCGATGTCACTGAGGATACCGCTTTGATCCTGGGCGTCGTTGTCGGCGTCGATACAGTAAATCGCCAATGTGGCAGCGTTGCCGACGCGATAATATCCGCCACAGACACCGTTGCCGGCTACTAGGGCTGCCGATTCCACGATGACATCCCGGTTGAATTGAATCAGCAATGCCTCATTGACATCGACATCGCCTGACTTGCCACCGCTGATTCCCAGTCCCGGCCGCTGGGACGTGAAGGTCTCGGCAGCAAGAACCGTTTTGCCTCGCACCGCGGTGACCGTCATTACCAGGTTCAAATCTGTATTCTTGATTGAGATTTTTGAGGCCGGCTGGCCGTGAAATTTTTTCGACAGGGAACCTGGTTGCCCTTCGTCCGTCCGCCATTGGAAGGTAACTCGTCCCGGGCTGGCAATGTCCGCTAGGCGATGGCCTCCAGTATTACGGTGCCGCAGTGCCTGCTCGGCCATGAACTTAACCAGTGGCTGCAGTTGCGGCATGCTGATCAGATTATTCTTTTCCCACGGGTCCTCGGCCAAATCGTAAAGTTCGTAGGGCCGCGCCTGGCCGGATCTCAGCAGGGAGGCATCGAAAAAGAGTTTCCATTGCCCACGGAAGAGTTGGTTTTTTACCCGCGGTGAATCGATGCGAACGGCCGCTGCCGCACGATCCTTACGAGCTTCTTTGTGATCGTTAAAAAAAAGGGGGGGTCGGTCCGGGAGCGGCCGTCCACGGAATGCCGGCAACACGCTGTAGCTGTCTTCAGCACCCTTTTTCCCGGCCCGCAAGTTGGGCAATCCAACGCCGATCATATCCGCGAAGGTGGCATAGAGATCCTGCAAACCGATAGGTACAGCACTGCTCGAACCGGCTGTAGAGGCGTTGCCGTCACCGATTCCACCCGGGGCCCAGCACACAATGAAAGGGACGCGGTGGCCGCCTTCATAAACCGATCCCTTGTTGCTTCGAAAAGGACCTGTCGCAACGTTATCATCTTTTTCCGCACCATTGTCGCTGGTAAAGATCACCAGGGTCGTTTCGACAAGCTTGTGTCCGACGTTTCGCGGATCTTCCGTTGTTTCCAGCCAGTCGAGTAACCGGCCGAGGGCGACATCGTTTTCATAAATGAAATCGTGGCGAGCATCCATCGGTTTGTCAGCCTTGGTCCTTGCACCGCCACTGACAGTCGTACCACCAATGGTCAGATCGGGCGTGTAGGGGCCATGATTGGAATTGGCGGGATAATACAGGAAGAACGGTTGCTTCCTGGTGGCCGCGTCCGCCAGATGGCGGGCGAGAAATTCAATCGCGTGATCGGAATGGCGGCTACCCAATTTAGCAAGCACATAAGCATGAGGTCCGGTCGTTGCCAATTGCTTGCCGTTGCCCGTTGCTCCCACGGCAACGCGGCCATGGATATGGCCAGGACCGACACGCTGGTTGGGCCCGTTTCGTTTGCTGACATTCTTCCTACCCGCACTTGGTCCGGATGTGCCATGCGATCGGGAGGTGAAGCGGGCAAAGTCGAATCCGTGGTCGAGCGGCGTGGTTTGTAGCGGACGAGCTAAAGTCGCATCGTCCCAACCGGCTGCCGGCGCTCCATCGGATCGCCGATACCGCAAGCCGACATGCCATTTTCCAACCAGCGCTGTCCGGTATCCGTTGTCTCGCAGCAGAGAAGCCAGGGTGGGACGGTCGTCCTCTATCAGCGGATCACCTTGCACGCCGAACAAAACCCAGTGTTTCATGCGACTTCGCCAGGGATAGCGACCCGTGAGTAACCCGTAACGCGTTGACGTACAGCGAGAGGAAGGGGTGTGGGCATCGGTGAAACGGACTCCCATCCGAGCCAGGCGTTCCATGTTCGGCGTATGGGTCTGGACATCATCGCGATTTCCGGTGAAGTCCTGGTAGGCGCTGGTGTCGCCCATCCCCATGTCGTCCGCCATCAAGAGGATGATATTCGGTTTTAGCTCAGCTCCGTAAGCCATCGTGCAAGCAACGAACGTGCTGGCGAACAATAGCAGCCTACGGAAGGACGTCCCCTGGGCGGTTTGAAATTTCATCGTGGTTTACCGGGGCGCGGGTCATCGGGCAAAAAATTGCGTCGTGTCGCACCAAGGTCTTCAGAAAGTCGATCCTGATGCTTCTCGCTGCTCCGATCGGTGCGTGACCGCGTTACGAGGAATGTGGGCAAAAGGACGTCTGATCATGCCAGTCGTCAATTAAGTTCTTCTGCGCGAGCCGGGCGGACGGGGAGAACATCAAATTTACGCCAGTGGTTTTTTCGGATGAGGCCGTCATTTCATGTATTTGTTGATGAAGGGCAACACCGCGGCGTGCGCCGCGCGAATATCATCGGGTCGGCCACCACCCAGCCCGTGCTCGCCGCCCTTGACGGAGATCAGCCGGTGAGCGACACCGTGCTTCTTGAACTGGCGCATCATAATGAGGCTTTGCTCGTGCGGTACATCGGTGTCTTTCGTACCGTGGATCATCAGTGTCGGCGGATAAGTGGGGGAAACATTTTTGGCGGCCATAAACGGAACAAATTTCTCGGCGGCCGTTTCCGAAAATCCACTGACCTTT
>JAYGDO010000487.1:0-9159 GCA_046582885.1 Pirellulales bacterium
CGCCCAATATTTCCAGATAGCATATTTCCGTGCACTCAATCTGAGGACTAGCAACGGACCTAGAACAAAGATCATGATTATCGGAACAAGCGTGGCTAGCAGAAACTTCAAGGTCCTGTTCCATGGTGCATCGGCCAGACAAAATTTTGCCAGCCCGATCACAACAAGAATCCAGTAAATCGGCAGGCAACCCCGCTCGGCTGGCCGTTTCAAGATTACGGAATCGAAAGCTTGTGGAGCATGCATTTTATTTTTGCAGATTGCGCAAGAGAACGTATTGCCCGTATAGATATATCTACGAGTCCCTTTATCTTGAACAGTTCTTGAAGCCCTGCTGTAATCCGTTTGTTCCTGGCATTTCCAGCACCATAGATCCTGATAACGTGGAATTTGAGATTTAGTTGTTGGCTGAGGATTTATTAGCTGGTTGTGTAGTTCATTTTGTTGTGGTGAATTCGTTCTGCTTGATTGCTCAACAAGTTCTTACCCTATTAATCTAATAATTCCGGAAACCTGCGGCTATTAGAATTCAGGTCCCTCATCGCCTCTAGGGACGCAGCGGCTTTCGCAGCCAGTTGACAAAATTCGCAGACATGACAAACAAGAGAAGAGCGACGATCGCAATGACGATCGCCAAGCCTGACGGTCGGCCCCGCCGTCCGCATCACGGTCCGAGAAAGTCGTCGCGCAAGAATTTGGCCGTCGTCTCCCACTTTTCGACCGCTTTTTCGAAATCGACTTTCATCACTTTGACATCGGCGGGTGTTTTGACGCGGACCTTGGCTCGGACATTCGGGTTCAGCGGAATCTGCGCACTGGGGCCTTCGGCCAATCGCTTTTCAACGGCGGGTGAAAGCAAATACTCCACCAGTCGCCGGGCGTCGGCGGCCCGCGACGAACCTTTGATGATGGCCAGCGTGTTGGGGATGAACAGCGTACCGATCTGGTCGTCGCCGGCATCCGGATAAACGATCTGGACCGGCATGCCTTTTTCCAATTCGGCGATGGCGTCGTCGGTGTCGGTCAGACCGAAGGCCAGTTTTCCCGATCCGACACGCATGGCAACTTGTTTGTTGCCCGACTCGATAGAAACGTTGTTCGCTTTGAGCGAATTGAAAAACGCCATCGCATTTTCATCTCCCCAGTATTCAAACAGGCAGGCGGCGTGCGTCGCCGTCGTCCCAAATAGCGGCTTGGCGATGCCAATGCGGCCCTTCCACGTTGGGTCGGCTAATTCCAGGATTGAATCGGGGCGACGGTCACTTGGAACGATCTTTGTGTTGACGATCAATACCCGCGCGCGGGCCGCGAAGCCGTGCCAATGGCCGCTGGCCGAGCGGAACCTGGTGGGAAACGGTCGGTGCGATTGTGCCGCGTAAACGTCCAGAATCCCCCGCCGCTGCAACCTCAGCGTGTTGAGAATTTCGTTATTCCAAAAAACGTCACAACGCGGGTTGCCCGCTTTCGACTCGCTAATGATCGCCTGCGTCAGTCCCAGGGTCTTCGTCGATTCGGCATCGAACCGTGTCTGGACATCGATCCCCGATTCGCGCTCGAAGTCCTCGAGAATGGGCTCGGAAAACGCCGAATCCAAAGCGCTGTAAACGACCACACGGGGACCGGCGTCGCCGCATCCGCACAGCAGGGTCAAGAATACGAGACTTGGCGTTCGAAAGATCATCACGATTGCATTGTAAGGCAGACCGTTTGCGAGATGAAACCTGTCAGAAATGACGATTTCGATCTAGAATAGAACCGGTTGCGGAGTGTTCGCCCGGAGGGACGAAACTCCCGGCGGGCCCGCGATCGTGAACTTGTTAGCCCCCGTCAGCCTCGCCCCTCCAGCGTGGAGTTGTTTGAATGCGGTTACCGAAACAACCTGCCGGTTTGTGGCCCGCGTTGCTGTGCGGCGTGACGGTAATTCTGCAGAACGGCTGTGGCTCGTCGGCCGACAACCGCGACAGACCCCGCCTCGCGAAGCAGGGCGATGCCGAGGGCCGCAGCGATAAGAAATCCGCCGACGTTCAGGCGGGGAGGAAACAGCCGCGGCAATTGGGCCGTGACCTTCCCGTCAAAGACGCCTGGCAACAAGCCGCCGACCGATCGCAAGACGATGCAAACAAACCGGCGAATGAGGCGGTCCGTGGCGAGTTAGACCGAGCGCCGCTTCAAGTCGATTTCATCAATCCCAAACTTCTCCAGGCGGCGGGACTGCGGTTAATCCGCAGCAAGCATTTGGTGCTGGTCACCGATTTGCCGCCTTCTGCCGACGTCGACTCGTTGCCAGCCGCCTTCGACAAAGCCGTGCCACTATGGGCCCAGTACTTCGGTGTCGGCGACAAGGTGTGGCGAGCCTTTCGCATGGAAGGCCACTTGATGAAGGAGCAGGCGGCGTTTCGAAAGATCGGGTTATTTCCAGCGGACCTACCGAGGTTCAAAAATGGCTACACGATGGGTGCGGAATTCTGGATTAACGAGCAGGAGGCCGCATACTACCGGCGGCATTTGATGCTGCACGAAGGCGTGCACGGGTTCATGCTCGCCGTTTATGGCGGGTTCGGCCCGCCTTGGTACATGGAAGGCATGGCTGAATTGCTCGCCACCCACAAACTCGAGGACGGCCAACTCGTCTTGCCTTATTACCCGAGAGACAAACAGGAAGTTCCGCTGCTGGGCCGCATTCGAATCGTGCAGGATGCGGTCGCCGCGCGGAAGGGGATGCGGCTTCGCCAGATTTTGGACTATCCACCGCGGGCGCACCTGCAATCCAACGAACCGTACGGCTGGTCCTGGGCAGCCACTTGTTTCCTCGACTCGCATCCTCGTTACCGCGAGCGGTTTCGGAATTTGATCGACAATATTTCCGACAAGGATTTCAACCAGTCGTTGCGCGAAGCTTTTGCCGGAGATTGGCGGCAATTAAGCGAAGAGTGGCTGATTTTTATGATGGGCATTGAGCACGGCTACGATTTCCAGCGCACGGCGGTCGTTTACGCCGACGGCCGGCCGTTGCCGACCGACGGTCACCGCGTGAAGATTGCCGCAGATCGGGCTTGGCAGAGTAGCGGCGTGCAGTTGCAAGCAGGAAAAACCTATCGCCTCCGCGCCAACGGCCGCTACCAAATTGCCGAACAGCCCGCCGGCCGGATTTGGTGGTGTGAGCCGGGCGGCGTCACGATTCGTTATTACAAGGGCCATCCGCTCGGTAAGTTGCTGGCCGCCGTCCGTGCCGACCGGCCCGGCGATTCCGATAGCATCACGTCATTGATCGCGCCGGCTCCCATTGGGCTGGAGGCCGTCATCCAGCCCGAGCAGACGGGGACGCTCTATTTGCGAATTAACGATTCGGGGGCGGAATTGACGGACAATGCCGGAAAACTAGACGTCCTGGTCACACTCGCCGATGAACTTTGAAGCAACCCGGATTGCCGGCGAGTAACACGGGCGGCCGGCGACGGCGATTGACAATTTTCCGCGCCGGCCAACAATGGGGCGATCGGAAAATGGTGGCGACCGTTACTTTCACATAGACCGACATAGATGAATTTGATCGAACAACAAGATCCCGACGTCTGGGCCGCGATTGCGGCTGAAATTGACCGTCAAGAAGACGGGCTGGAGATGATTGCCAGCGAAAACTACGCCAGCCCGGCCGTGATGCAGGCGATGGGCGGTGTGCTGACGAATAAATATGCCGAAGGTTATCCGGGCCGGCGTTACTACGGCGGCTGCGAGTTTGTGGATGTCGTCGAGAACATCGCCCGGGATCGGCTCAAGAAGCTGTTCGCTGCCGAGCACGTCAACGTCCAACCGCATTCCGGCAGCCAGGCCAACATGGCCGTCTACCTGACCGCGATCGATCCGGGCGACACGGTGCTCGGCCTGGATTTGGCCCACGGCGGGCATCTGACGCACGGCATGAAGCTCAATGTGTCGGGGCAACTCTACAATTTTGTCAGTTATGGAGTCGATGCCGAAACGCATCGGATCGACTTTGATCAGGTTGCCGCGCTGGCAAGCGAGCACAAGCCGAAACTGATTGTCGCTGGAGCGAGCGCTTATCCTCGCGAAATTCCGCACGGCCGGTTCGCTGAAATCGCCGAGGCGGTCGGCGCGAAGCTGTTTGTCGACATCGCGCATTATGCGGGTTTGGTGGCGGCCGGATTGCACGACAACCCGGTTGGCGTGGCCGACTTTGTCAGTTCGACGACGCACAAAACACTGCGGGGTCCGCGCGGCGGGCTGATCATGTGCAAAAGTGACGATGCCAAAGACGTGGACCGCAGCGTATTTCCTGGAACGCAGGGCGGGCCGTTGATGCACGTGATCGCCGGCAAGGCCGTCTGCTTTGGCGAGGCGTTGAAACCCGAATTCAAGCAGTACGCGCAGTCGGTTATCGACAACGCGAAAGCGCTGGCCGACACGCTGCTGGCGGGCGGGATGAAATTGGTCAGCGGCGGCACGGACAATCATTTACTGCTGGTTGATGTGACGACGATCGGGCTCGGTGGCAAAGTCGCCGAGGAGTCGCTTGAGCAGTGCGGCATTACGGTCAACAAGAACATGATTCCCTTCGACCAGCGGCGGCCGATGGATCCGTCCGGGATCCGCATCGGAACTCCGGCGCTGACGACGCGCGGAATGGGAACCGATGAATTACGAAAAATCGGCAACTGGATCCTGGAAGTCCTCGCCGCACCGGACGACGACGACCGCCTGACGCGGGTGCGGGGCGAGGTCGAAGAACTGTGCACGAATTTTCCGGTTCCCGCCGCGGTGCTTACGAGCGTATAACCCACAGTCGTTAGTCACTAAAAAATGGCCGATTCAACCAGTAAAATTCTGATCGCCGACGACAACCAGGCAAACGTCGAATTGCTCGAGGCGTATCTGGCCGATGTGGATTGTGATATTGCCGTCGCCTCCGACGGGCAAGAGACGCTGGACAAAGTCGTTCAATTTCAGCCCGACGTGATTCTGCTCGATGTGATGATGCCCAAGCTCTCCGGCTTCGAAGTTTGCAAGACATTGAAAGACGCCTCCGCCACTCGCGGCATCATGATCTTGATGGTCACCGCGTTGAACGAACTCGGCGATATCGAGCGGGCCGTGGACGCGGGAACGGACGATTTTCTCAGCAAGCCGGTCAATAAACTGGAATTGGTCAAACGGGTCGAAAATATGTTGAAGCTGCGGCACATGACCGACGAACTTGAGCGGCTGCGCCGCTACATCCAGGAAATGGACGACGGAGCCGGACCGTAAGATAGCAACAAGCCGGTCGGGGCACCCGCCCGACCCAATCCAGTCCGATTGTGTTCTGGGTTGCTTTGGCGCCCGCGGATTGTCCTGTTGCAAACGGATTGAAATCCGTTCCGCGTCGCGGGTATGCTGAAGGGCGTTCTATTTAAGCGAGGAGGGATGGCCAGATGACCAATTTGCGACACCAAGCTCTGCGGACCGTCCTGCGCATCTCTCTGGCTGTCGTGGCCGGATCGGTCGCGAATCTCGAATTCCGCGCGGTCCGAGCGGAGGACGGTGCGACCGTCGCGGCGGAAGTGCTAAAGAAGCGGATTACCGCGCTGATTGAACAACTGGGCCATGATAAGTACATCTTGCGCGAGCGTGCCCAGACCGAGTTGAAGGAGATCGGCGCGGCCGCGCTCGATCGGCTGACCAGGGCGCTGGAGCACGACGACATCGAAATCGTGACGCGAGCACGCTATTTACTGAGCGCCATCGCCGTCCAGTGGGCCGACCCCGAGGACCCCGCCAATATCCGCGAGTTGGTCAAGGGCTACGGCAAAATCAAAATTGACAAACGCCGCCGCGAAATCATGGAGGAATTGGCCGACGTCGAAAGTCCCGTCAAATTAAAAGTGCTGTGTCGCATCATTCGTTACGAACGCTCGCTGCCGCTTTCCAAGCGGGCCGCGCTGTTGTCGATCGATTTGCTAGACGGCAAACCGGCCAACGCCGATACGAAGCAAGTGCTGACACACCTGGAGGGCAGCGACCGCCCCGCCGCGAATTGGCTGCGCATTTTTGTTCAGTCGCAAGACAAGCCAAAACAACTGGCGGAGCATTGGAAGGAAATCACGGACGCGGAACGCAAGTTGTGGAGCAACGCCAGTAACCTGACGAACTTTGCGATTCTCCAGGAATTGCTGTTCAAGCTTGCAGATTTGCTGGAGGCCGTCGGCCGCAGCGACGAGGCTGCGCCCTACCTGAAACAGATTGTCGAACTGCAGCCGGCAGACGATGTGGACAGTATCCGCTCCTTGGTCAAGTGGCTGTTGAAAAAGAAGGCCAACGATTTGATCATTGCCGTCGGCGAGAAGTTTCCAGAGATTTTCCGGCAAGAGTCGATACTTCTCTACTCGCTGGCCTTCGCCCAGCGGGAGACCGGGCAGGTGGCGATTTCCGCACAGACGGCAAAGCAGGCTTTGAAACTCAAACCGGGCGACCCGGAGTGGCACTATACGATGGCCTACGAACTGCAGTCCCGCGGTTGGTTCGAATGGTCGGAAAGCGAGTACCGGCTGACCGCCGCCGACGGCGGCCTGGCGAATCAGTACGGGATCGCCGCCACGGTGATGCTTTCGGAAATGCTTCACGACCTGCACCAAGAACAGCGGGCCGGCGAGGTTCTCGAGGCTCTGATCGTCAGCGCCGCCCAGGAAAAACCGGTCCGCGACATGTTGAAACAGACCGGCAGGAATCTGGGCGGCATCAAATCGCGAATGAATTACTTTTTTGCCTGCCGCCACGAAGCCAAAGGCGAAATCGAAGAACAGATCAAATTGCTCGACCAGGCGATTAGCGATGACCCGACCGACGCCGACGTGCTGATCGCGCTGTATCGGCTGCCAAACCAGGACGAATCGCGTAAAGCAAAAACCATTGCCCAGATCAACAGTGTGGCAACAACCTTTCGACGGCAAATTGCCTTGGTAAAAGGACCGCAGCAACGGCGAGCGTCGACTCCGTACAATCAGTTTGCGTGGTTGATCGGCAACACGTTGGGCGAAACCGACAAAGAACTCGCCGCCGAAGCGATTAAGTACAGCCACAAGTCTCTTGAGTTCCGGCCCAATGCGGCGGGCTATCTCGACACGCTTGGCCGTTGCTATTACGCGGCCGGGGATTTGGAAAAGGCCGTCCAGTACCAGAGCAGGGCGGCCAAGCTGGAACCCCATTCCGGGCTGATCAACCGCCAACTCGAGTTTTTCAAAAACCGGCAGGCCGAAGCGGAAGACAAAAAGTAATGTCGGCCGCAGTCGGGAAACGCACGGCGGCGAGTTTTGGCGGCTCGGGCGGGGCTGCGGCGATTCTGCGTCGGTGGCGGTTTCATGCATTGATTCTGTCCATCTGCTTGGCGGTGCTGACGGTTGCCGCGGTGCTGAATGTGGATGGAGGCGTGCAGGTTTCGATGCCGGTTCTCGGCGAGTTGCCCGTTTTTTGTTTGTGGCGACGCGCGTTGGCCGCCGATTGCCCGGGATGCGGCTTGACCCGCTGTTTCATCGCGCTGGTGCACGCCGACGTGGGGCAGGCTTGGCGACTCAATCCGGCGGGGTTGCTGGTGTTTTCGATCATGCTTTACCAACTTCCCTTCCGCGGGGTTCAACTTTGGCGGCTGTGGCACGGCAAGACGGAATTTCAACACAGCCGGTTGGCGGTCACTGTCCTGATCTGGGCGATCATCATCGCCTTGTTCGCGCAATGGGCCGTGCGGCTGATGGACTAAAACGGAATTCACGCCATTGCGACTGCGGATATCGTGGGGAGCCCGCGGTCGGTCGGGACGCCCTTCCAGGCTCCGACTCGCTAGCAGTGCTTCAGCCTGCTGTGCCTGATCGATCTTGCCGCCGCGCGGTTCTTTCGGCGATAGTTGCCGTCATGCTCGGCACGATTGATCCGCGAAAGCCGTTGACGTTGGCCGGAGTTTATACGTCGTTTCAACGCTTTGTCGGCGGCAACGCCCGCGCGCGATTCGTGTCGGAATTTTTGCGGCCGCGGGCAACGGACCGGCTGCTCGACATCGGCTGCGGCCCGGCCGACATTTTGGATCACTTGCCGGAAGGCATCGACTACGTCGGTTTTGACCTCAGCGGAAAGTACATTGAAGCCGCGCGGCGGCGTTACGGCGACCTCGCCCAATTCCATTGCCAGCGCGTCGGCGCGAGCGACGTCGGGCAGTTTGGCAAGTTTGACCTGGTGCTGGCGCACGGTGTATTGCATCATTTGGACGATGCCGAAGCGGGGCATCTTTTTGAACTGGCCGCCGCCGCGCTCGCGCCGGGGGGCCGGGTAGTGACCTTCGACGGTTGCTACGTTGACCGGCAATCCCCTATCGCCCGGCGGATGCTGGCTTGGGACCGCGGAAAATTTGTTCGTCAAAGAGTTGAATACGAATCGCTGGCGGAGCAGAATTTTGTGCATGTCGAAGCGGAGGTGCGCCATGATCTGCTGCGAATTCCTTACACGCATTTGATTCTGCAATGCCGCAAACCGATTCGCGTCGTCGGTTCACGATGTGAAGGTGGCGAAAGTCGCCGCCGCGAAAGTTGATTCAGATGAGTACGGCAACTTCCGACCACGTCGCCGAGCGTACCGGCGCGATCTACCGGCAAGATCGCGACGGCATCTTCACACCGAGTCTGCCGGTTCAACATCGCGACGAGGAATATGACGCCGCACATTTCGATATGCTGCTGAAAATGCAGGAAGAACATTTTTGGTATCGCGGCAGGCACCGGTTTTTGCATTGCGGGGTGATGCGCCATTTGCGAAAGCGGTCCCGCCCGGATGCGACCGTCGACGCCGTCGATCTTGGCGGCGGTTGCGGCGGTTGGGTTAAATACTTTAAATGTCGCCCGCCGTATCGTCTCGGTGAGCTGGCTCTGGCCGATTCCTCCCGGCGGGCGCTGCAACTCGCCCAGCCGGTCGTTGGTGCGGAGGTGAACCGTTACCAAATCGACCTGATGAACCTTGGCTGGCGCGATCGCTGGGATGCGGCATTTCTACTGGATGTGCTCGAGCATATTCCAGAGGATGCCGACGCGTTGCGGCAGATACGACAGGCGCTGCGGCCGGGCGGACTGCTGTTTGTGACGACACCCGCGCTGAAGTTCTTCTGGAGTTACAACGACGAACTCG
>JAYGDO010000523.1:0-2549 GCA_046582885.1 Pirellulales bacterium
GCCGCGGCCGAAACCGACGTTGGTGGGGATTTCGGTCTTGATATATGCCAGCTCTTTTCCGGCCGGTGAATAGACGACGATTCCCGGCCGGTTTGCGGCCCGAACGGCTACGTACAGGTTGCCGTCCTGGTCGCAAATCAACCCGTCGGGCCCGTCTTCCGGATAATAATCCACGAGCGTTTTGCGAAATTTTGCGGTGCCGTCTGTGTGCAGATCGTAGGCCATCAGGGCCATGTTGCCCTTTCGTAGCGCCGTCGCAACGGCAACCGGCCCCTCCGCGTCCTCGGCGGTGCCGAGCCGTTCAATGCCCGTCGCGCCGTTCGCGTTGCTGACCACGTATAAACTCTTTTGATCGGGCGAGACGCAAACGCCGTTCGGTTTGCCTGCATCGGTGATGATGCGGTGTATCGAACCGTCGGGGTCGATGCGGTAGACGCCCATCACGGGCTGATCGATGGTCTCGTGGCCGAGATATCTCGGGTCGCTGAAATAAATGCGGCCCCGTTCGTCGATCGTTGCGTCGTTGGGCGAATTGAATTTTCGTCCCTCGTACAGGCCGGCGATGATATAGCTGAGGCCGGTCTTCATGTCCGTGCGGGTGACCCGCCGCCCGCCGTAGTCGGCCCCTTCGCAGACAATCATATCGCCGCCGGCGTCGAACTTGATGCCGTTGGACATGCCGCTCGGCGAGCGAAAGATCGAGGCTTTGCCGGTTCGGGGATTGAACTTCCAGATATGTCCGGCGTGGATGGCCCCGTTATCGGTCACGGCCTGATGCGAAAATGTGATATCGCTGAAGTAGACCATCCCATCCGGGGCGACCGTGACACCTTCGGTCAACATGACGGCTTCGAACAGCTTTTCCAGCTTGGCGCCCGCCGGGACGATCGCTTCGTCGGCCCGCAGTTGGAATTGGGTGGAAGAAACCGAGACGGCAAGGGCGAGCAAAATTAGCGGACGGATCATGGCGCGGACCTCGTTAACGGTGCGGCGGCGTGGACGAAAAACTTAGGGGGGCCATTATAGGTGCCGCCGCGGCAAAGTGCGCCCGTCGGCGGCGCGAATCACCGGCCGGCAGATCCAGGCCGGTCGGTGGCGTCCCTGCGGTCGAGCTGTTATCGTGCCTCACGATGAGAATACAGGCCAAGCTTTTGCAGCAGCTGATTTCCGCGATTTTTGCCGCCGCCGGTTCCCGTCCGCAGGAGGCGGACCGCATTGCCGAACACCTCGTCAAGGCGAACCTGGTGGGCCACGACTCGCACGGCGTGATTCGCACCCCGATTTACATGCAGTTTCTCCGCGAGGGGAAGGTCTTTGCGAACCGGCAGCTCGAAATCGTGTTCGACAGCGAATCCATGGCGGTGGCCGATGGGCAGCTCGGCTACGGACAGTCGATCGGCCGGCAGGCCGTCGAGCTGGGCGTGCAGAAATGTATCCGGCAGGGAGTATCGGTGGTCGCCTTGCGCAATAGCGGGCATCTGGGGCGCATCGGCCATTGGGCGGAGCAGGCGGCCGAGGCGGGATGTGTGTCGTTGCTGTTCGTCAACACCTCGGGGCTGGGCATGTTCGTGGTGCCGGCCGGTGGTATCGACCGGCGGCTGTCGGTGAACCCGGTAACGATGGGCGTGCCGGTGGCCGGCGGGCAGCCGGTCGTCTTCGACATCGCGGCGGCGGCCACCGCCGAGGGCAAGCTCAAGGTGGCCAGAAACAAGGGTGTCCCGGTTCCCGACGGTTGGATCTTAGATGCCGAAGGCGAGCCCACGAACGACCCCGGCCAGTTTTACGGCCCGCCGTGGGGAGCGATTCTGCCGATGTCGGGGCATAAAGGTTACGGACTGGCTTTCATGATCGAACTGCTGGCCGGCGCGCTGACCGGCGGGGGATGCAGCCGCGAAGGCAAGACGCTTTTGGAGCAGGGAATGCTGGCAATCTTTATCGACCCGTCGAAACTACCGACGCGGGACACCTTCGGCGACGAAGTCGCGCGATATGTCGACTTTGTCAAAAGCTCCCGTCCATCGGAACCGGACGGCCGGGTGCTGGTGCCCGGCGAACTCGAATTTCAGAACCACGCGCAGCGACTTGCGGCGGGAATCGAACTGGACGACATGACCTGGAGTCAGATTGTCCAGACGGCGCGGGACGGCGGCGTCGATCCATCGTTGATCGATGCGGCCGCCGGATAAGCCGCCCCGGATAAGTCGCCGGATAAGTCGCCGGCGGCGGAGTAATAAAACCTGATGCAGAACGTCGGCAGCGGAGATTTCGTTTACGAGCCGATCCCCGATTGGCAAAAGCTGCCCGACGACATTTCGCTGGTCGAAGCGATCGGGGTGGCGGTTAATTCGCGGAACGAGGTATTTGTCTTTAATCGCGGCGAACCGCCGGTCATGGTCTTCGCCCACGACGGCAGTTTTCTGCGCAGCTGGGGCGAAGGTCAGTTCGTTCGTCCGCACGGGATTTGGATCGACGCCGACGACACGCTCTACCTGACGGACGACAAGGGGCACAGCGTCCGCCAGTTCAGCGGCGATGGAGAACTGCTGCGG
>JAYGDO010000583.1:0-3167 GCA_046582885.1 Pirellulales bacterium
ATCATATAGGTCTTGAAACTGCTTCCGTGGTGCTCGTCGTGGTCGTGATTCGCGACATGGCTGTCGGAATTCGCGGCGTGATCGGTCATTTCGATTTACTCGAACAGATATAACAACGGGAACAGAAAAATCCAAACCAAGTCGACGAAGTGCCAATAAAGGCCCGTATTCTCAACAATGATGGCGTTGTGCGGCCCGAACTTGATCGTCAGCAGAATTGCAAATGCGATCAGACCAACCACCACGTGAATTGCGTGAAACCCGGTCAGCAGAAAGTAGGTGCTGGCCCACATGTTGCCGCCCGGAATCACCATTGGCAAACGAAGAAAATGATGCTCGTCGTTGAGGCCGTGACCGTGATTTTCGCCCGCCCTTTCGACGTACGATTTTAGTTCAGGTCCCAATCCATCAATCTTCGGGTGCCCGTGCAACGGGTTGATGATGGACGCCAGGTCGTCCATCGCCTTTTGTGTCTGCGGATCGCTCGGTTCCATCGCCGCGCGGCGCTCGACTGCGATAACGTGACGATGCAGCACGTCAACCAAGTCTAATTGGGCCGTGGACTCCTCCGCATCGGCGTCCGTCAATCGCGTGCTCAGCGCAGCCAGTCGCTGGCGGACCGCCGAGACATATGCGAGGTCCGCCTTTTCGTGGATCAGACTCCGCGGACTCTGCGGGAAAATGCCGTGTGAGAATTTCGAGTTGTATTCGTATCCTTTCACCAGGAGAAACACGCTTCCCAACAAAAATGTTGCGATCAACCATAGCCTGGCCGCGCCTGATTTACTTGCCTTCGCCGCCTCGAGCGCCAAAACGATCGTCACGCTGGAGCAGATTAAAACGAACGTATTGAACGCGCCGATCGGTTCGCTTAAATGAACGTGGTGTGGCGTGGGCCAACTGGGCGCGCCGAACCGCAACACGATGTATGTACCGATCAGCGCCGAAAAGAACATAATCTCCGTTGAAAGAAACAGCCACATAAACGTTTTGCCGTTGGACAGCGGCAAACCGGGCTGGTATTCAAGCTGAAGGTGTGCGTGATGGTCGTCCGACATGTTCTTGAACTCGTCCCTTCCTACACTACGCCGATTACAACCATGGGAATACAAACGGAGTAACAATTAGCAAACCGAGCAAAGCCGGTAAATAAATTAGCGAGCAACGCAATAGTCGTTTGGCGGACTGGTCACTGGGCGAGACCATAAAACTGCCCGCAATCCACAACTGAACCGCCGAAAGCAATAAAGCCAATCCAAAATACAAAGGCCCGGTCCGCATAATGATGGCCGGATAAAGGCTGACCGGAACCAGCACCGCCGCCGCCCAAACAGCCTGCTTGCCCGCCAGCCGCCCCGTCGCATCGACGACGGTCAGCATTCGCGAGCCGACCGATTTATATTGGTCGCGATAAATCCAGGCGATCGCCATGAAGTGCGGGAACTGCCATAGAAAAACGATGACAAACAGCGTCGCCGCCAACAATGCGTCTTCGGCGGTAGAAAACCGAGGTTTGACAGCCGTCCAGCCCATCAGCACCGGCCCGGCGCCAGCAACCGCGCCGACGAGCGTGTTTGCCGTTGTCCGCGATTTCAACGGCGTGTAAACGGCAACATAGAGCAACCAGGTCGCCACCCCCAGGGTCGCAGTCACCCAGTTGACCATAGCGACAAGATACACGGTTCCCAGCACGAACGTCACCATCGCAAAACAAAACGCTTCGCGAGGTGAGATATATCCAGCCGGCAAAGGCCTTTCGGCCGTGCGGATCATCAACCGGTCGGACTCGCGTTCAAGCAGTTGATTGAACGCGCTCGCACTGGCTGCCAGGAGCACCGTTCCGATGACCGCGTGAACGACCAGCCAGACATTCGTCGGCACCCCCGAAGAGGCAATAATGGCGGCCACAACGACCGTGACCAATTCAAGCGCAGCGATCTTTGGTTTGGTTAGCTCAATAAAATGCCCCGCGCGCACAAAAATAGCTTGGCGGCGGCTTTCGTAGGTCAACACGGACGCGGTCATTGTGAGGCCCCCACTAAGCCATGCCCCACGCACGGAGCCGCTTGCGAATGTGACATCGAGCGAAACAGTCGCAGCGCCAACAACAGCGACGTACCGAGGATCAGCGAACCGTTCACCACGTGTGCCGTCACCGTCGCCGACTGGGCAAAACTACCCGCCGTGTTGGTCCAGCCACTCGTAAATTGCCACTCGCCTAATACACTCCCGGGCCATGAATATTTCAGGGTCCAAGTCCACAGCCCCAGCGAGACTTGCAACATCATCAGCAGCAGTAAAAACAATGCGGGCCACAACGCCGGCGTGTAAATACGGCGGGTTCGAAGCACGGAGAAGGCAACCACCGCGATTTGAATCAACAGAGCCGCCGCCAGAATCAGATGAAACACCAACGCCAACCGAAACATATCGGCTGTCGCGTTCGGACCGACGTGCCGCAAGTGGGCGCCGACGACCAACTGAACATAGGACATAATCGTGATCGCCACGGCCAGCAGAAACAGTTTCCTCAACGCCGAGTCCTGCGTAACTCGCGCGGGAGTCGCCCAACGTTTCGATGTCACGGCGGCTAACCCAACCACAACCGCAAAAAACAACGGCGCGACGCACCCGTGAATTCTGGCCAACAACACGGCGTCCGCACGAACGCGCATGCCGCCCAAAATTCCTTGCGCAATGACGAGTCCGACGGCAGCAGCCGCCAACACTTGCACCCAGCGACGAGAATCCGTTTTCCCGATTGCGATGCCGAGAACGATCGTGGTCATCCCGACCGCCGCCCCCATCAAACGGTGGCTATGTTCAACGAATTTGTCGCCCGTCGCCCGCCAAAACGGATAGGTGAGCATGTTGAAACCATCCGAGGTTGGCCAATCCTTAAAGGCCATTCCCGATCTAGTGGTCGTGACGAGCCCCCCGGCAATCAACAGCGCAACGGTCGCGCATACCAGCAGGACGGCCAACCGGTGCGGCCAGGGATTCATATCAGGCTGCTGCGCGCGCTTCGTCATAAACAGTATCAACACACATAACTATGCTGGAACATCGCAGGGGACGACCGGCGTGATCAGCCCCCATCTCCGTCGTTCTGTTCCGGAGGCGGCTGTGTCTGCGGATAGAAATCGGTGTCTACTTCTGGTGATCCG
>JAYGDO010000599.1:0-3319 GCA_046582885.1 Pirellulales bacterium
TTTTCATACATGCCGTTTGCCAGCGAGGCCGCTCGTGCCCGTCCCCAGAGCATTCATCGCCGGACTAATCGCCACCGCGATCTTTTTAGTCGCGGCGACGGGCGATGCACAGATTACCCCGCCCGTCATGCGGTTCCCAACGCCGATTGGCACGACTGCGCCGACCGTCGTGTCGCAGCCCGTCACTCCCGCGCCGAACCTGCCAGCTATCACCCCACCGCCGAGTACGACGGTTTCACCACCAACGACGACACCCCTTCCGGCAACACCTAGTTTCGATCCCTACGCCGATCCCACTGCGCCCGTTCAAGGCGGCGGAGTTTCGTCGCCCTACGTAACGGACCCTTACTCACCGCCACCGTCGGTGAACCCGAACTATCAACCGATCTATGCCACCGCGCCGTTCGGGCAATGGGCGCCAAAATTTCTCCAGCATATTCGATTTAAGTACACATACATCGATGGCGGTTCGGCAAACGGGCTGCAGTTCAACTCGCTGGAATTCAGCGGCACTTTTCTGATCCCGTTTTTGTTCAATCAAAACGCGCCGCTATTGGTAACGCCCGGTTTCGCCGCGCATCTTACAGAGGGGCCAAGTACCGCCACCGGTGCGGACCTTCCGGGATCGCTCTACGATGTGTTTGTCGACGTTGCCTGGCGGCCGCAGGTCACCCACAGCGTGAGCGCGGACTTGGGCGTTCGTGTTGGCATCTATTCGGATTTTGACAATGTCCGGGAAGAGAGTATTCGTTTCATGGGCCGCAGCTTCGCGGTTTGGCGAACGACCGACACGCACGAGTGGCGGGCCGGCGTGGTCTATCTCGACAGACTCGGAATTAAACTTTTGCCTGCCGGCGGTGTGATCTGGACTCCGCAAGGGCCTCAGGGCAGTGTCCGCTGGGAACTTTTGTTCCCAAATCCGAAGCTCGCTTGGCGGCTTCCGTCGTGGCGGACCTACGACGTCTGGTGGTATGTGGCCGGCGAATTCGGCGGTGGCTGTTGGACGGTTACTCGCGATCCCGGAGGTGCGGGCGTCGTGGCCAGCGACGAAGTGGAATACAGCGACTATCGCCTGCTTTTGGGAATTGAATGGAAAGGTCATTACGGCCTGAAGGGATTTGCCGAGGTCGGCTACGTTTGGGAACGCGAACTCGATTACTACTTCAACGATTTCGATTTCGACCCCAAAGATTCACTGATGCTGCGAGTTGGCCTGACCTACTAGCGTCGTCGTTTCTGCCGCTCGCTCGGTTTCTCAGACAAGCACTTCGTGACGCCGGCTGCTGCGGTTGTTCCGGCAGTATTCCCGGCCCGCCGAGATTTACCGCGCCTTGAATCGCCAACGTCGCGGGGGGCAGGGCGCAACGGTGGATCGGGAGGGGTTCCTTCTTTGTGCAGAACACCTCGGGTAGGATGCGGGCTCCGTCACAAAATGGAGCTCGCTGCCGATGAGAAAGAGAGCCGCCTTGGTCTGCGGATGTTTCGTCCTGCTGGCCCCGGTTGTGCTTTCCGCCGACGACACCGGTGGCTTCCAGGCCAGCGCCGATCTGCCACCGCTGCTCGAGTTCCGCAGTGGCCGAATCGTTCAAACCAGGGCGGACTGGTCCCTCAGGAAGAAGCAGATTGCCGACCTCCTGCAGCAGTATTTCATCGGCAGCTTTCCCGAAACGGTACCCGCCCTGCGGTCGGCCAAGATTCTCGGTGAGCGGCGGGCGGCCGATGGATCACTCCGCCGCCGGGTCCTGTTAACCTTCGATACCCCGTCAAAGGCCTCCTTCGAAATCAGGGTCTGGATTCCCAAGGGCGAGGGCCCCCATCCGATCCTGCTGACCCAACCGCGGTATTACCAGTTGCGGTGGGCCGAGATGGCGCTGGAGAGGGGGTACATCGCCTGTCTCTATCCCGGCGTCGACAGCCATCACCGGGAGAAAGAATTTCCCCGCTATGAGAGTGTCTGGCAGGACTTCCGCAGGGAGTATCCCGAGGCAACCTGGAGTGAGATTTCGACCAAGGCCTGGCTGGCCAGCCGGACGCTCGATTACCTGTTGGCTCCCGCCAGCGGCTATCGCTTGGCGGCGGGAAAGGTCGGCATCATCGGTTTCTCACGCTACGGCAAGCAGTCGCTAATCGCCGCCGCCTTCGATGAGCGGATCACCAGTGTCGTCGCCAGGAGTCCCGGCTCGCCGGGCTCCTGCCCCTACAGGTTTACCTCCCGAAATACCTGTGCCGAGGCGCCCCAGGATTTTCCCTCCGAGTGGTTTCGGCCCTCTCTGCGCGGCTACACGGGCCGCGAACACGAGTTGCCGATCGATGCGCACGGTTGGTACGCACTTATTGCCCCCCGCCGCTGTATGATTCACACAGCGTACAACGATGGGTCGGAGCCGACCTTTGCCGTCGAGCGCGGCTATCTCGAGGGCCGGTCCGTCTATTCCTTCCTCGGCCATCCCGGAAATCTGCGGGTGCTCTACCGGAGTGGCCAGCACGGTCCGGTTACCGAAGAGCAGCGGCAGCGGAATATGGACTGGTTCGACCTCAGTTTCGGCCGCGGCACCGCGAAGCAGGAGGATTTTCCCGAAGAACTCATCCACCATTTTGACTGGGCGGCCTGGAAGAAAGCCGCTTCTGCCGAAGGACTACGGCCGCCGTTCTCTTCGCCGGAGGCGGCCACTGACGCCGACCGGCGGGCGAGGATTCGCTGGTTGCTGGGAGAGCCGCCGAAGAGACTTTTCGGGGAGGACCGCCGCGGTTTTATCAGCCGCGAGGAGTCGGAGATGATGACGCACGACCGCTGGCGCGTCGGCGGTACCTCGAGGACGCCGGTCCGCTTCGGGGCCGGGGTCCGCGGCAATATCTATTTCAAGACCAAGGCGGTCGAGCCTGCGGCTGCCGTGATCTGGCTCCACCCCTACTCTTATCACAGTGGCTATAACGAGGGCTACGGCGTCGAGGGGACCACCGTCTACCATCGCCTCGCTGCCGCCGGCTACGTCGTCCTGGCCTACGACCAATGCGGTTTCGGACTTCGCCTGCTGGAGGGCCGTGATTTTTACAGCCGTGCGCCGCGCTGGTCGCGGCTGGGGAGGATGGTCGCCGATGTGAGCGCTGCGGCCGACTTTCTCATCGAGGGCAAGGGTGATTCGCAGGGTGTTCTGCCGCCGGTAGATAAGGACAGGGTCTACGTGCTCGGCTTTTCCGTCGGCGCGATGGCGGGGCTCTACGCGACTGCTCTGGATGAGAGGATCGCCGGGGTGGCCTCCTTTGGCGGTTTTACCCCGATGCGGTCGGATACCTCGGTCGCCACGGGCGGGTTGAAGCG
>JAYGDO010000635.1:0-2409 GCA_046582885.1 Pirellulales bacterium
ACGCAGCAAGATGCCTGCCGCATCACCGCCACTGCGCAACATCCGCTTGGCGGCCCGCACCTCGGTCGGATTTTCCGAAGCCAGCGTTTCAATCGCCACCTGCAGTTCCGCCGCCTCGCGGAGGAGTTGTTTCAGCTGAAATTCAGTTTCGGCCAGTTCGCGAACTTTCGGATGAGCGGCGAATTTGCGCTGCATTGAGCGAACCAAACGTTTGGCCTCGCTAAACTTGCCTATCAGTTGCAACTGGCGAATTTTGGCCAACCCGTTTTCAAATTGCTCGTCGTCGACCGCGATTGCCGGGGGGGTGTTGTCCGCGGGCGACCGGTCAGGTTCTCCAGGCGGCTTGTCGGGGGCCGGTTCGGATTCGGCGGGCGTCGGCGGCGGTTCCTCCGAATCTGTTTTGGCCAATTCGGTTTGGGACGGAATATCACTCGCCGTTGTCGAATCCGCCGCCGCCGGCGAGCCCGTGTTCGGTGACGATGACGGGCTTGAACAACCGGTCAGAATCGGGCTGGCGAGAATCAGCATCAACGTGGTAGAGATTTTGTTCCAAGCCATGACTAAAACCGCACCTCCCGCTTATTGCCTGACAGTTTTCGGTACCGGGCGACGCCCTCTTTGGTCACGTGGGGACTTCTGACGCCCATGGACCCCAAACGCTTGAGAGGCACAAGCAACAACAGCCCATCGTCGGTGATTTCCGTGTCATCCAGCCAGAGGTCCGACATCTTCGGCATTTTGCCGATGTGGACGAGTGCCCGATCATCCACATTCGTGTGGGCCAGATAAAGCCGCTCAAACCGTTCTAGGCCGACCAAGTGTTCGAGTCCCGAGCCGACGACGAGCGTCTTGTTGAGCCCCAGCGCGAACAGCTCTTTCATGTCTTTGAAGTGCGGCAGTGCCGCGTCGGTGACGGTAGTCGAGTTCAAATATAAATGCTGCATTCTAGGTAAGCCGGCAAGGTATTTCATGCCGGCATCGCCCACGTCGGTTTCGTCGAGAAACAAAAGTCTCAAATTCGTCAACCCTGAAAGGTGGGCGAGTCCGTCGTCGGTTATTCGCGTTCGTTGTAGACGAAGTTGCTTTAAGTTCTTCATTTTTTTGAGATGCACTAGCCCCGCACCGGTCACCCGCGTATCGCGCAGAAACAAATGCTCGAGAGTGACAAGCCCGCTTAGATGAGCGAGGCCCTGGTCCGAAATGATCGTCTCGGTCAGATGTAGCTCTTCTAACGAGGTTAAATTGCTCAGGTGGCGGAGTGCATTGTCGGTAATGTGTGTCCCACTGAAAGACAGACTGCGAATTGGAGAATTCGGGTCACTGTCGAGCATGGCCAGATGTTTTAAATCGTCATGTTTGAACGCCGCCTTTTTGAAGTCCAAAGACCCGCGCTTGCTAAAATCAACGCCGATGCCTTGGAGAACGCTAAACGCCCGCCGCTGTGGAAATCGAAGAATTTCTGCGGCGCGGGCGGCAACCGCGGCGGTCTCCGAACGGGCAAGCCGCTGCAGCACCTCCAGCGTGCCCGCGCGGGTCTTCGGATCGTTGGATCGGGACAACGCCAACAGAATGCCGAACGTGCTCTTCCGCCTTTGCGGCTGCTTGCTGAATGTGGCTTCAGCCAGGGCGGGTAATGCGCGGTGCCCGGCTTCGGTCAAGGCCCTCGCCGCGCGGCGGCGGACAGCGAATTGCGGACTGTCGAGATCGGCGATGAGTTCCGCAAAATTTGGGCCGCCGGTTGTCGAATTATCGTTTGGCGTTTCATCCCCACAGGCAATGCCAACGATCAGGGTGACCACCCAAAATACACCGAACCGCAAGCGGATTAAGGTTGACACCGTCACCCCCTGCTTGCGCGTCAGACCGCTAGGACCGCCCGCCGTCGATCGAATTGCGTAAAACATCATTCGGCTCCATTATACGGCGGGCGGCGAGGCCGCCGGTACCAGCTTTATTTCCCGGTTTTTGTCGATTTCTACAATCTCTTCGAAGATGTCCGAGTCATCGCCGGTCGCTTCCGTCGTCGAGATGATCAACAGCTTGAAGTTCGTCGCTCGGACGAGAAATGTCAAATCGTCGATGATCTCGGCGGAAGGTGAGTCATCAAAGTTCCCAACGACGTTAACCGACTGTCGCACCGATGCCATGGAGATCGAACGGTAGCGGAGAAAGTTCGCCATGTCGCTGAGCACCTCGCCAGCCGTCTGCTCGCCGACGACCGTGAAACAATAGCGATCGAACCAAACCGATTCCAATAAAAACCGGCTGCCGGGAACTTCCGCATTTGACTTGAAACACAACTTACCAAGAGACCATAACCAACCCAAAAATTTCGGCAATCGCGGGAGCTTGTCACACTTCCAGTGATCGCTCTCGGTGAAATAAATAAAAAGATCGGAAGAGCACACG
>JAYGDO010000636.1:0-2270 GCA_046582885.1 Pirellulales bacterium
CGTGACTTTCTGAAGACGACCAGCGCGGCCGTCGCCGCGCCTTACGTCATCACTTCAGCAGCGCTGGGCGACGACAAGCGGCCGCCGGCCAGCGATCGCATCGTCATGGGCGGCATTGGAATCGGCAACATGGGCCGCGGCGACCAGGGTAATTTTGTCGGTCGCGGAGACGTCCAGTACGTGGCCGTGTCCGACGTTCGAAAGAACCACGCCGCCGACGGCAAGAATCGAGTCGACGGCCGTTACAAGAATAAGGACTGTGTTGTCTACAACGACTTCCGCGAATTGTTGGCCCGGGACGATATCGACGCCGTGCATATCGCCACGCCCGATCACTGGCACGCGATCATGGTGATCGAAGCCTGTAAGGCCGGCAAAGACGTCTATTGCCAGAAGCCCGAGACTCGGACACTTCGTGAAGGCCCGTTGATGGTCGAGGCGGCCCGTCGCTACGCCCGCGTCGTCTCCGGCGGCAGCCAGCGTGTTCTGCAAGATTATCGCGGCATCGTCAATAAATGCTGGGGCGGAGAGTTGGGCCCGATCAAGTCGATCAACGTCAATGTCGGCCCGCTCTCGAAGTTGTGTGACCTGCCAGCCGAGGCGGTAGATCCCAACATCGACTGGGAAATGTGGCTCGGACCGGCACCGTGGGCTCCGTATAACGGTAAGCGTTGCTCGGGTAGCTTTTCGACCAATGGCAACAGTTGGCGGTCGTACATCGACTACTCCGGTGGCGGCATGACCGACTGGGGGGCGCACCATTTTGGTGGTGCGACGTTTGCGGTCGACGTTCGCGAGCTGCAGCCGACCGACGTCATCTATCACAACGACAACGGCAAGCGGTATTTGGAACACAAATATCCCAACGGCATCACGCTGACCCACAACAAGCCCGGCAAAGGCAACCTGCATGTGGACGGCACGCCGGGTGAAAAGCGCGAGGCGAAGCCTGTGCCGGTGTACAAGGGACAGGGTGGGATCTACGGCGACTTCATCGAATGCGTCAAGACCCGCGAAAAGCCGTTCCGCGACATCGAGCGTGCGGTCAACACGGTGACGGTCGCCCACCTGAGCATCATCGCCTACAAGCTGGAGCGATCGCTCAAGTGGGACGCTGCCAGCCAGACGTTCCCCGGCGACGAGGAGGCGAATCGTCACCTCGATCGCGCCCGTCGCGAACCGTGGCAGTTGTAGTCTCCAATTCATATGAACATCATTTCCAAGCCATAAAACGCCCGCATAAGGGAGCACAACATGTTGGATAAAGCTTTCGACGCCCTCAAGTCGCACGACTGGGGTAAGAAGTTCGACGACCTGAAGCCCATCACCGACGAGGTCGTGGCCACGCACGGTGACGCCGCCGCCCGCAAGAAGTTGGAAGATCGCCTGGCACCGGTACTCAAGACCGACGCGTCTCGGTCAGCGAAGCATTTCGTTTGCCGGCAGTTAATGGTCATTGGCACCGCCTCCTCGGTACCGACGCTGGCCGCCTTGCTGCCGGACAAGGACCTTTCGCACATGGTCCGGTATGCCCTCGAACGCATTCCCGCGGCCGAGGCGGCAAAGGCTCTGCGTGATTCGTTGGCGCAGGTTAAGGGCGAGTTGCTGATTGGCGTCATCAGTTCGTTGGGAGTTCGGCAGGACGCGAAGAGTGTGGCCGCCCTGGCATCCACGGTGCTTTCTTCGGATTCGGCGATCGCGCGGGCGGCAGCCGCCGCGCTGGGCGCGATTCGCTCGCCCGAGGCGGCCAAAGCGTTGTCCTCCGCCAAGCCGACAACCGAAGTAAAATCCGCCGTTACGGACGCTTCACTGGCCTGCGCCGAGAGCCTGTTGGCGGCCGGCAAGAAAGGCGACGCACTGACGGTTTACAAGAAGGTTGCCAGCGAAGATCAACCGAAGCACGTTCGCCTGGCGGCGACGCGGGGCATGCTGGCGTGCGCGGGAAAATGAGGCGAACGTAACACGACTCTGGTAATAACTCAGGGGACCGGCGCCGCACGCGAACAGGACAAGTCGCGAGGCTCGCAGCCGGTCCCTTTTTCATGCACTCTTTCGGAGGCCTACCGTGAAATCCGCGCACTTTCTGGTTTGTAGTCTGGCCGTGATTGCCGCTTCATTCCCAGCGGTCGCTCCCGCGCTGGCGGAAGAAAATAACGAACTGGTCGGTCTGGTCATCGGCCTGTTAGGTGACAAGGACAAGGATGTCCGGGCGCTGGGTCTCGAGCAAGTTCGCACATCCGCCAAGGGCACCGCGGCCACGAAATCGTTTG
>JAYGDO010000656.1:0-29543 GCA_046582885.1 Pirellulales bacterium
CCTTTGTTTGAAATTTAAATTGTGCGCAAACTCGACGTCACCACCACTTGGCCGATTCTCAACGGTGGGCCGGCCAGTGTTCATGCCACCAACTCTGGAGGCGCCACGTCCGACCATCTGGAAATTAAATTTGAAGCTTCCGTTACTCTTTGGCGGGCCCATCGATGGCGCGTCGCCGTTGCTCCCCTACATTTCGTAAAGACGCTGCTTGAGCGATTCGAGCAAGAAAACGGCTTATGGGCAAACGTGCGGATCGCGGACAAAATTCTTTTTTACGTCGGCCGAAAAACATGAACATTCCGCACTTTCAGCGGTTGCGAAGCAGTGATCTAGCCAAACGGTTGCGATCAATCTGTTCGTGAAAAATTGTGGCGTCTCCGACGATATTGTGATGGATTTCTCGAACGACAAACACTTGCAGACCGTCAACGGACCGTAGAATCAAAGCGCCACATGCCCGTGGTGCCGAACAAAGTACAAGCGTGTTGTGGGCATTCGACCTTTGCACGTCCGCGTCTTTGCGCGAGAATCAACATATGCCGACTTTTGTCACACCGTTAATGCTTGGTGGCGGATTGCTGGTCGCCGTCCCGATTGTGCTGCATTTGGTGATGCGCGAAAAGCCGAAGCACTTAGTTTTTCCGGCAATGCGATTTATTCAAAACCGGCGAGAGGCAAATCGTAAGAAGCTTCGCTTGCGACATCTGCTGTTGTTGGCCTTACGTTGCGCGACAATTTTATTGCTGGCATTGGCGCTGGCGCGGCCGGTTTTTCAATCGGCAGGGTTCTTTATGGGAAAAGCACCCGTGTCGGCTGCGTTGGTGTTCGACACCAGGCCGCGGATGGCGTACAAGCACCGAAATGAAACGCGGCTGCAACTTGCGAAACAGTTCGGCCAGCAAGTGATCGAGCAAATCCCACGCGACAGCGATTTGGTGGTCCTGGACGCAGGCACCTCGCGATCCCGTTTCGACATCGATCGGGGAGCGGCTGCGCAGCGGATTGAGCAATTGGAAATCACCTATGCGCCGAATGACTTGGTCGCCATGTTGGACGGGGCGTTGAGCGTACTTCGAAAGAGTGACAAGCGGCACAAGGAGGTATTTGTCTTTACCGACCTAGCGGCTGTTGACTGGCAGTCGCCGGCTCTCGCCCGCCGCTGGAAACAACGTTTAAACGAAATTGACGACGCTTCGATCTACGTTATCGATGTCGGAGTCAAACAGCCGGAAAATTTTTCGTTGGGCGATTTGCAGCTTTCACGAGACGTGTTTCCGGAAAATGGTCTGCTAACCGTGGACGTCGATGTTTTGGCATCCGGAAAAGGTGGATCTCGAACCATACAGCTGTTGCTGACCGATGAGGAAGGCAGCGAACAAAAGAAGGGTGAAGAGACCGTACAATGCGGTGATAACGAGGCGGCGCATGTCACGCTGAAGACCGTGGTCGGCAGGCCTGGAACGCACCACGGTCGCGTTCGTTTTTTGCGAGCGGACAGTCTGCCTGCGGACGACGTGCGGCATTTCACGGTCCGCGTGCAGTCGCCATGGCGGGTGCTGGTCGTTGCAGGCGAACCGGTGCAAGCGCAGAGCGGACTGCTGGTTGACGCGCTCGCACCGCCAAAGTTGAAACAGCGTGGCGACGTTCGTTACGACTTGGAGACCGCAAATTTCGACCAACTTGAAGAGTACGCACTAACCAATTACAGCGCGATCTGGATGATCGATCCCGCGCCGCTGAAACCGGTCGTCTGGGAAAAACTGATCGAGTTTGTCACCAATGGCGGTGGTTTGGGCATCGCGTTGGGCGGACGCGCGGGGTTGGTCGGCGAGCCGTTCAACGCGTCGGCATCGATGCAATTGTTGCCGGCGGAACTCAGGCGGCAATGGCGGGCCGATAGCGACAACGAACTGTTTTTGGCGCCCGAGAGGCTTGAGCACCCGGTGCTACAAAAATTCAAACGGGTCGAAGCCGCGATTCCGTGGGATCTGAACCCCGTATTCAAAATGTGGGAATTGGGGCAGCTTGCCGACGATACGGAGGTCGTCATCAGCTACAGCAACCGCCGGCCGGCGCTGGTGGCTCGCAATGTCGGCCGTGGCCGAGTGATGACGCTGACAACGTCATTGGCTGTCGCAAGACGCTCGCCGTGGAATACCTTGCTACTAAAAAGCGAAGCCGCGTGGGTTGGCTACGTGTTGGTCAACAGCATCACCGAGTACCTAGTCGGTAGTGTCGGACAGCGAATGAATTACGAGGTCGGCGACATGGCCGAGATTCGTTTGGACGGCCGCCGTCGAGAATACACGTCGTATTTGCTTTCGACGCCGGACGGT
The DNA here is from genome assembly GCA_046582885.1 of Pirellulales bacterium. Classification (GTDB taxonomy): domain Bacteria; phylum Planctomycetota; class Planctomycetia; order Pirellulales; family UBA7805; genus JAYZEI01. The sequence continues at coordinate 2,337 of JAYGDO010000656.1, forward strand.
ACACGTCGTGTGAAAACGACTGAACGAGATCACTCAGTTTCCATCACGGGGCTAAACAAGCCGGGACAATATCGGCTGGCGGCTGGTGGACAGCAGGGCGTGTTGTACGGTTTTAGTGTCAATTTGCAGGCGGAAACAACACGCGTTGGCCGCGCGGACATCGGTCAGCTAAACGAGCAGTTAGGTGATTCCAAACTTGCCATCGTCGATTCGATTGATCAATTAAATCAATCGCGGCGCAATGTCGCGTCTCGTACGCGGTGGGAAGGATTTCCCTGGCTTATTTTACTGCTGGCAATCGTCGTGGTTGGTGAGACACTGCTGTCGAGCCTGTTTTACAGGAACCGTACCGCCTCCGGCGACAATGGAACAGATGACGCGGGCTCCGGCCCCTACACCCGGGGCCCCTAATGTGGCACTTTAGTCCGATCTTTGAACGTTATCTCGGCCTCGGCAGTTATGTGCTGGTCGTCGGTCTGGCGCTGTTGCTGCTGGCCGCCTGGGCGGCAAATGTTCTGTTTATCAGTCTACCACCGCGGCGTAAGGCGTTACTGGCGGCACTCCGCTTTGCTTCTCTGGTTGTTCTAATTCTGGTTGCCATCCGACCCGAGCGGATACACATGCTGTGGCAAAAGCAGTCGGCCACGCTGGTCCTGTTGCTCGATGCCTCAGAGAGCATGGACATCGAAGATATGCCGCAGAACTCGTCGCGGTTCGATGCACTACGGCAGGCGCTGGAAAAATCATCCGCGGCGCTGCGCCGATTGGACGGCGCGGTCGAAATTAAAGCTTACGCCTTCGATGGCGACACGCGTCCCAATTCTTTTAAGGACGGCCGGCTTGAATTGGGTGAGCCGAACGGCAAAGAAAGCGCTGTCGGTGGTGCCATGCGCAGTGCGTTGCGGCGCGAAGACGGCAAACGGCTGATCGCGTTTATCCTGGCTAGCGACGGCGCGCAACAGACAGTTTCGCCCACGGCGGAAATGCCCGAAACCGCCGCTCAGCAACTTGTCACATCACGGTGTCCGCTGTATGCCGTTACTTTCGGAAGTCGGCAAGCCGCTCAACAGGCCCGTGACGTGGCGGTGGAAACGATGCCGGACGGCTTGGTCGTCTTTGCAAAAAATCAACTGACAGTCACCGGTTCGCTAAAAATTTCGGGCTACCGCAACCTCGACATCCCTGTGCAGCTTGTTGTCGAAACTTCGCGAGGTGAGGAAGAGGTCGTTGCGACAGAAAACTATCGAGCGGTCAATGACGGTGAACAGATACGCTATGAACTGAATTACTCGCCGCAGGTGCCCGGCGAGTACAAAATCCTGGTTCGCGCCGCCGCCCAGGACGGCGAAGTCACGCTGACCAATAACGAATTGCCGACATATCTGACGGTATTGGCCGGTGGATTGAGGGTTTTATACGTACAAGGAGAGTTGCGTTACGAACAGCGTTTCTTGCGCCGAGCGCTAGCGGCTTCACCCGACATCGACGTGACGTTGTTGACAATTCACACCCGCGATCGCCAGCATTGGCCGGTCCGCGGACTGGCCGAATATTTTGAGCCGGGGAAATTCGACGTCTACATTCTGGGTGATGTTGATGCGGAAGCCTTTGAGCAGAAATCCGGCAATGGTGGATCGCAGTATCCCGACCTCCTGCTACTGCGAAGGGCGGTAGAGCGTGGTTCGGGACTGTTGGCTTTGGGTGGTTGGCACAGTTTTCGACCCGGCGGTTATCACAAAACCCCGCTGTCCGACATCATGCCGGTGGAAATGGATGCCAAGTACGACGAATTTGTGCGTCAGAGATTGCCGCGCGAGGGTAGTGCTGCCGATGAGAAACTCGATAAAACACTTCACTTGGAAGGACCGCTCGAAATGCTGCCGGCCAAGCCGTTCGGCGTGCGGCACTACATGACCCGCATCGCGCCGCCCAGTGAAAACTTCGACGCTTGGCGCAAACTGCCGTCGCTGACCGGCGGGAACAAGTTCCGCGATGTTCGACCTGGCGCGCAAGTGCTGGCCGAAGATCAAAACGGCCGGCCACTGCTAGTCGCGAGCGAACCCAGCGGTCGTGTGCTGGCCTTTGCGGGCGATTCGACCTGGCGCTGGGTGATGCACGGCAAAGCCGGTGCGCATCGCCGGTTTTGGCGGCAAGCGATTTTGTGGCTGGCGAAAAAAGATGAAATCGCCAAAGGCAACGTTTGGGTAAAACTCGACCGCCGCCGTTTCGCGATCGGCGAACGAGTCGCTTTCAGCGTCGGTGCCAGAAGTGATTACGGCGACCCGCTTCCGGACGCCAGGATCACTGCGCAAGTCGTTGCGTCCGACGGTGCGCAGCACGACGTTCGGCTGGTCCGGCAAGGCGGTGAAATGCGCGGTGCGACCGGGGGTCTGGAGGTGCCGGGCGATTACAAAATCGAGGTCAGCGCGGAGCGGGACGATACACAACTTGGCAGTCGTTCGGCGAGCTTTACGGTCTATAAAAAGGATCGCGAGCGTAGCGGCGTAACGGTTGATGCAACGATGATGGCCGGCATCGCCAAGCAGACGAGCGAGTTCGGTGGTCGGCACTTGACGCCCGGAGAATTGCCGGCGCTGTTCGCCGAGTTGGCAGCCAAACCGCTGGACTTGGAAGAAAAGGTACGGACCACGGTCACCTACTGGGACCGCTGGTGGGTTTTTGTGCTGATGGTTGGATTGCTATCGACAGAATGGTTCCTGAGGAAAAAGTGGCGTTTGGTTTAGCGCGATCGCGACAGTCGAACGACGGCCGGCCGATCATTGATCGGCTGCCGAATGGATCCGTGTTGCGACGAGAATTCGCAGTGCCGGTAGTTTCTCTGTTCTAAAATACGTTGTTTTCGTAGAATGCCCCGCGTCGTCCCTATGCGACAGAGATGGATTATGTTTTGGGGGATGAGCCAAGGGAGTCACGGATGAAAGACGTTTTGGTTGTCGTTTTGGCCGGCGGCAAAGGTTCGCGACTGGAACCACTCACGCGGGATCGCGCGAAACCGGCCGTGCCGTTTGGCGGCGCTTACCGGATTATCGACTTTACGTTGTCGAACTGCCTGAATAGCGGGTTCCGCAAGATTTTGGTGCTCACGCAATACAAAGCGATGAGCCTCGATCGACATATCAACGTTGGCTGGCGGACGATTCTTTCGCGGGAGCTTGGCGAATTTATCGACCTCGTTCCACCTCAGCAGCGGATTGACGAACACTGGTATCGAGGCACGGCGGATGCCGTCTATCAGAATATTTACGTGCTGGAGAAAGAGCGGCCGAAGTACGTTGTCGTGTTGGCTGGTGACCATATTTACAAAATGAACTACAGAAAGATGGTCGAGTTCCATCAACACAGCGAAGCCGACTTGACGATCGGCGCGCTGCGCGTGAACGTGGACGAGGCGCGGCAATTTGGCGTGATGCAGATCGATGGCGAAGGTCGTGTAATTGGGTTCGAGGAGAAGCCCGATAATCCCAAGCCGATACCCGGAGACGAAGAACACGCGCTCGCGTCGATGGGAATCTACGTTTTTGGCGCGAGATTTTTGTTTGAGCAACTGTGCAAGGATGCGACGCACACTGGCAGTGCGCACGACTTTGGCCGTGATGTGATTCCATCCATAATTGATCGCCAACGTGTTTTCGCTTTTCCTTTCCTGGATGAAAACAAAAAAGGTGATGCATACTGGCGGGACGTAGGAACATTGGATGCATATTACGAAGCGAATATGGATTTAATCTCGGTCGATCCGCTGTTGAATATGTATGACACCGATTGGCCGATTCGCACCTATCAACCGAATTTTCCACCGCCGAAATCTGTTTTCGCCGAAGAAGGCCCCGGTGGTCGGTGCGGCCGAGCGGTGGACAGTATTGTTTGCCCGGGGAGCATCATTTCGGGCGGGATTGTCGAGCATTCAATCCTGGGCTGGAACGTCCGCGTGAACAGTTTTGCACATGTTGAGGATTCGCTGCTGTTCGAGGGCGTGGACATTGGCCGCTACGCCAAAGTCCGCCGCGCGATTATCGACAAAGGAGTGCACATTCCATCCGAAACGGTCATCGGATTTGATCACGAACACGACCGCGATCGTGGCTTTACCGTCAGCTCCGAGGGCATCACGGTGATTGCCAAGGCGGACGGAGTCGGTCAATTTCTCGGAACGCGACCACTCGATGCGTGAGACGCGGCGCGGCGTTTTGATTGGCCGATCAATTTCGCGTGTCGCCGCTGTCCTGCCGGCTGTCCAAACCTCGGTAGTAGGCCGCTTCTCCTTCCGTCGCGGAAAATCCTTCGGCGAAGTTTGGTGAGATCACGACGCGGCGTTCGGCGTTTTCGACACCAAGCCGCGCAAGCTGTTCAACGACCGTTTGCCGCCGCATGGCGTCTAATTGTGGCCGGCGATTGTGCTGGCTCTGTTCGATGACAACTGGGAACGGCACATGCTCTAGCCGCAAGGCGACCTGCATGATTTTCTTTTGGGCACCGGGTGCCAAAGTGGCTTCGTTACCGACGAACTCATGATCGTAAAAGACAAAGTCGGCTGCTTCTGCGTTGGTTTGTTGTGTTTCCCAAAAAGCGTCCGTCGCCGCGCCCAGAGGAAATGGCCGATCGTGCTGGGGGCCCAATCGGGTGTTCTTTCCGATGAGGCCCATATCCATGTCGCGTCTTGAGCAGCCGACGACAGATAACACAAGCAACAAAAAGGTGAAGATGCGGTAACGATTCATGGCACTATTTAAACCATGTGATGATGTTGCGCAAGAAAAAGCCCCCGGAATTGGCACAGGGGTCCCAGGGGGGCAAAGGACTCTTTATTCACCAAATTCCGGGAGCGATTGGACAGTCGGCCACCGCGAAAGCGACGAACCGAGCGAGGCGGGAAGATAAAGATGCTCGGCCAAACCGTCAAGGTCGATTTATCCGCAATTTTTAAAATGCGGAATTAAGCGTATTGCGGCGGAGCAAAATGAAATTGGCGACGGCTAGCAACGCATTCAGCTTTGCGCCGCATAAAGTTCGGCGTACTCCAGCACCCACTGGTCAATCATTTCCACAAAGGAGTCCGTATCCACTTCGTGTAGTTTCTGAAAGTGCTTGCGGTTATAGATTTCCCGGTTGCGGATTGTGCCTTTGGCGGTCAATTCCAACACGTGGTAAGCGGCAAACGGACGTACGACCATTTCGATACGGCTGTAGAAATTGTCTCGCTTACCGGCCGCTCCGGCCCCGACATCATCGCGGCTGCATGCCGCGCCCCAGCCGCGGTCGTTAACCAGTGTTTCATAGCGAAAGCCTGGGAAATGATCAGGCAAGCAAGACAAGCACTGCTCAATGTGCTCTGATAGCTCTAAGCGGTATTGGTTATGGAGCCGCTTAAAATCGTCTTCGCTAAATGACTCTTCGGCCCTGCCCCGTTGCTGTTCATCCTTGGTTCGAACGCCGCGCTCGATGGCCTTGGACAGCTGATTTTCAAAATCTGTCATGGTTTCCGTGCCTCGTCCGATACTCCATTAGACCGGAACAAGTTTGCGAAGTTCCGGTGGCGACGGACAACATCAGAATTTTTTAGGTTCTTTTCAGCATCGCCCGGCTACAGTCTAGCACACGGGAAAATGCTGTCGAAAGACGGTTCGATGATCGCCGAATGTGGTGTGTCCGAGTTCACTGACAGCGTTGAATGTGAGGACAACAGGAAGAATCTCCACATTTCATTCAAGTAGATTAACCGGCATGGTCGATAAGACGACCGACTCCAGGGAGGTAGGGTACGAAAGGAATCGTGCGATGCAAAGCAATTATTTGCGACTTTATTCCGGGCCGGAAGAACATCCGGCGGCCGTTGAAGAGCAGGAAACCCCGGTGGTCAAAGTCACATTAGGTGAGATTTTGCCCCTGTTGGCCGATGCAGTCAGTAGCAAACGGACGTGGCTGCGTGACTTTGTCAACGACGACGTTTCTATTTCCAGCGACTTGCACGAGGTCATCTTGGCCTATCAGCATTTTCAGCGACCGACGGCATAGCGCTGCTGCGTGGCAATCTTCAATAATACCTGTGATACCTGCATCCCGACGCGGACATCGCGTCGGGTTTTTTTGTGGCCTGCGGGATGGCCCGTCTGCCGATCGCGTCAAATTCGTGACGGAAATCGGTGATTCTCTATAATATTTTTTGGATATCTGCTTTTTAACAGCAAAGAGCCGCAGTGGACGAATCGAAACACAATCATCGAAATGGCGCAGTTCCCGTCGGGGGTGCCGGGCAGCCCCAAGAACCCGTTCAGCGGAAACATATCGGCGACTTGATCGAACGGATCAAAGAGTCGGCGGAAAAGCTCGAGTTGGACAATACCAGTCGCGGCGATCTGAAAATTCTCAGTCGGGCGCTGCGGGAGTTGCGGTACGCATTTAAAGTTTTTTCGCCGTACCGTGGCTGCCCCAAAGTCACCATTTTTGGATCAGCGCGGACCGAGCGGGACGACCCGACGTATCAAGCAGCAGTTCAGTTCGGCCGCGCCATGGCCGAGCAAGACTGGCTTGTTGTTACCGGCGCGGCCAGCGGCATTATGGAAGCAGGCCACCGCGGCGCGGGCCGCGAAAACTCAATGGGTCTGAACATCATGCTGCCCTTTGAGCAGGACTCAAATCCCGTCATTCGCGGGGACCATAAACTGGTCCACATGAAATACTTCTTTACGAGAAAATTGATGTTCGTCAAAGAGTGTCACGCTGTCTGCCTGCTGCCGGGCGGATTCGGCACGTTGGACGAGGGGCTCGAAGTGCTGACTCTGCTGCAGACCGGTAAGCGCGACCTAGTTCCCGTTGTGTTTCTTGACGCGCCGGGTAACGGATTCTGGCAACAATGGAATGAGTTCATTGTTGCTAGGCTGTTGGGCGACGGGATGATTTCGGAAGAGGATTTGTCGCTCTACAAATTGACGGACAGTGTCGAGGAAGCGATCGCCGAAACACTTGGTTTTTACCGCGTTTATCACAGCATGCGGTATGTCAAAAGCCGCCTTGTGTTGCGACTTAAGTGCAAGCTCAAGGACGAAGTGGTTGAGAGCGTCAATGCGCAATTTGCGGACATCTTAACAAACGGAAAAATTATCCAGCGAGAATCGCTGCCCGAAGAGCGGGATGAACCGGATCTCGTCGACCTGCCCCGCCTAGCCTTCCATTTCAATCGAAAAAGCCTAGGCCGCTTACGGCAGCTGATTGACCATTTGAATCAAACGGCTGATCCAGACGATTCAGATTGAGAATCCGGTCCGGCTTAACCGCCGGCTTTTTTGTTTCTTTTGATCGCCTCGCGTGTGATCCAGAGTCCAATGATGTCGCGCTCATGTTGCGACATGTTGGTGACATTGCCGGCGGGCATTTTCTTGCTGTGGATCACGAGGTCTCGGATTTTCCCAATGCGGTTGATAATCTGCTGTGCCGAACCAAAGCGAATTCCCTTCGGCGCCTCCGTATACGTTTCGTCGATGGGAGTCCCTGAATGACACCGCTCGCAGCGGACTTCAACAATCGACTGCACATTAGTTAGCGATGGTACCATGATCCGCAGTTCCCCAATTTCCTCGGCGGTCAACCGCTGGCCCAGGCTGATGTTGTCTTCAACGCTAATCGGAATTGGCGGACCGGACCAGGTACACGCCTCATCGAAGTATCGTTTGGCGTCGTTTTTCGGTATCCACAGGTCCCCTAACAGATTTTCGGGAGAGCTGCAGTCGCGGTTGAGCGGCGAAATCGCCGCGGGATCCATCTCCTTGACACTGCCGTCGAAATACAGCACGTGGAGCAAATTAAAATGCCTCGGCCGAATGAATTTATTCCATCGGCACTGCGGATCAAGTTTGCATTCATCGTAAACAGGATCGACAATAGCCTCGTGATCAATCATCTCGGTGGTTCTGGAGTCATTCAGAAGCGGATTGACGACGCTTCGGCCGTACTCAATGCCCAAAATTCGGTTCCCATCGTTCGACCCTAGCCTCGAAAGCAGCCCGTTAAAGCCGAAATGGACGTCATCACTGTCTTTTTCGAAGTCGTCCTCCGTATCGTTCGTTGAGGATGGACATTTGAAGGCGTTCATGTTGAAATCCATGAATCGGCCAAGATCGACGACCAACATGTCCGCGCGGACAACGGCATTTGCACTTTTGGCATGACTGATGGCGATGCCAATTTCATCGAGATGCCTTTTACACTCGGTAGCCCGCCCGTGCTCGCGGACCGATGAAATGACAGGAAGCAGCATTCCTACGAGAATCCCGATAATCGCAATGACCACGAGTATTTCGACAAGCGTAAACGCTTGGCAGCGCGAGCGACGCATATGAACCTCTCCGTTCCAGCAGCAGCCCCGGACCTCAATACGCCAAGACGAGAATTGGGCGCACCCCAGCCGGCCCGTCACAATTCTCGCATTTTTTCTGTATTTTAGCAAGTCTTTGGCCACGACTGGCGGCCAGAAATCGTACGGCGTCAAGTCGTTACTGACGTCGTGATTCCGCTAGAATACCCGTCCGCGGCAACCACGGCAGAGCGACCTTTTTTTCGAAATCCCGATTTCATGACGCTGATTTATCTGGATTACAACGCGACGACGCCGATCGATCCGGTCGTCCGCGAAGCGATGCTGCCGTTTTTCACCGGCGAATACGGCAACCCGTCCAGCGCGCATGTGTTGGGCCGATCGAGTCAGCGGGCGATCGCCATCGCACGAGGGCAGGTCGCATCGTTGGTCGGCTGCGCGGCGGATGAAATAGTGTTTACTTCCGGCGGCACCGAGAGCAGTAATCTGGCCATTCAAGGCGCGGTTTATCACGCCGCTTCCGACCGCAACGGGCACTTGATTATTTCAGCGATCGAACATCCGGCTACGGTTGAGCCTGCCCGCTGGCTGGCACGCCAAGGCTTCCAGATTACGGTTGTCGGGTGCGATGCAAACGGCGTTGTCGATCCAGGCGAAATTGCCGCCGCTATACGTCCGACGACAAAGCTGGTCAGCGTCATGCACGCCAATAATGAGGTGGGTGCAATTCAGCCGATCTGGGAGATTTCCGAAATCTGTCGCGCGGCCAATGCCAAATTGCACGTCGATGCCGCACAATCGCTTGGCAAGATCGAAGTTGACGTCAACCGGCTCGGCGTCGATCTTTTGACCGTTGCCGGACACAAGGTTTATGCGCCGAAAGGAATCGGTGCGCTCTACGTTCGGCAGGGAGTTGAATTAGAGCCTGTCGTACGCGGCGCCGGACATGAGTGCGGATTGAGGCCGGGAACCGAGAACACGCCTTACATTGTCGGACTTGGAACGGCGGCTGAATTGGCGGCGGCAAGTCTTCCAGGTATTACGCGGCAGCTGGCCGCCCAGCGGGATCGACTGGAATTGGGACTGCGAGGGCGGATTCCTGGTTTGACGGTCAATGCAGCATCCACGGTGCGGCTCCCCAACACGGCCAGCGTCAATTTTCCCGGACTGATCGGTGCCGAATTACTCGATGCGATTCCGGAACTCTGTGCATCAACCGGGGCCGCGTGTCACAGCGGGACCACCAAGCTGTCCGCCACGTTGGCGGCCATGGGCGTGTCCGAAGAGGTTGCCCGCGGGGCGGTGCGGCTGAGCGTTGGCCGTTCGACGACCGACGAGGAGATTGATACCGCAGCCGAACGGCTGGTCGCAGTCTGGCAGATGCAGTCTCAGGGCTGAAGCAGGTTTTGACATGCCGGAGGGACCCTCAACGCCGGCCCCTAGCCCCCGCCCCGAGCCGTGTGAGACCGCGCCATCGCGTCCTCGGCTTCTTGAATGTAACGTTGATCGTTGGTGCCGGCAAATGCCCGCTGGTAGATGACACTGAGTTGCGCGTGACTGACCGGATCGTTGGGTTCTAGTTCACAGACGCGTTTAGCGTGCCCAATCGCCTCGTCGTGGCGGCCTAAGCGTTGTTGCACGACCGCCAATGCGCAATGAGCCAAGCTGTACGATTCGTCCTGCTCGAGGATTTCCCGAAATTTAGCGACTGCCTCCTCGAATTTGCCTTCCTCCCGGAGCCGATCGCCTTCGTCGTAGATTTCGTGCAATGCCGGCATTGTCCTGGTCTCCATTGTGCAGTCGATTTGGCGAGGCAGACACTATAAACGCCGCGCCGGTCGGTCGCAAGTTGACGAATACTGCTAACGTGGCGAATTCGCGGCGTTCCCGTGAACAGAGGTCGGCCGAGCGAACGATAACACCACAACTCCGTGTAGGAACCATGAAATTACTTCGACCCTACAGAGGATTCGGCTCGTCTTCCGCTAGAGTCCTAAGCGCTACGGCCGCCCGACTAATTTCCAACAATTTTCGGCTGTTCAATATCCGATGCATGTCCATCGGAAAGTGAGAATCGGATTGGCCGGAACGAGCGCCCTGATGGAACGTGATGAATGCCGTTTCGTCGAAGTTACGGAGCGTCCGAAGCTATCCGTATTCCAGTCGGTCGGGCGCCTCCCGGCCAATCGCCACTTCGATTAGTCGCGGCTCGTCGCCAGCGAGTGATTCGGTGACGGCAGCGGTCAGTTCGTCCGGTTCGCTGACGCGCGAGGCGCGGACGCCAAGTGATTCGGATAGTGTCACAAAGTCGATTTCCGGTTCGGTCAAGTCCATACCGAGGAACTGGCTCTCCCGCGCCGCGGGCAGGCCCATGCCGCGGGCGCCGATCTTCAATATCTGATATTGCGCGTTATTGGGCACAACGATGGTGACAGGAATTTTGTAGTGCGCGGCGGTCCAAAGTCCTTGTACCCCGTACATCAGCGAGCCGTCGCCGATCACGCCCAGCACCGGCCGGTCTGGCCAGGCTAGTTGTACGCCGATCGCACAATTTACTCCCCAGCCGAGCGCCCAGCCGCGATGCCCGAAATAGCCGTCGGTGTTCTTCAGTGCGGCGAGCCGTTCCAGCGTGGTGTTGGTCGTGGTGACCGCTTCTTCGACAACAGCCACATCGTCCGGTAGCGCGCGAGCGATGCTCCCCATCGCGACCAGAGGTGTGAGTGGGCGTAGGTCGAACTCGCGGTTCACCGCAGTGCGGCACTCGGCAATCGCGTTTTCGTGCGCCGCGGCCAATTGAAAGCGGCGCTGTCCGGCGATCGCGATCTGATCGGCAGTCATCGATTCGGCCAGGAGGTGAGCGAGTTCGGCGAGTCCCGACTTTGTGTCACCGATCAGGCCGACGGCCAGTGGGAAGTTCTTTCCCAATTGCCACGGATCTTCATCTAGATGAACGATTCGCACCCCGTTAGGGATTGCTGTCGGTTCGTGGTAAAGGTAGTGCCGCATTAAGTCCATGCCGGTCACCAACAGTACGTCGAACTCGGCCAGTTGCGAATGCATTTCAGACGACCACAAGGGCAAACCACCGGCGTACTGTGGATGCGCGGGCGGGAACCCCAACCGTCCGTGTGTCGTGCCCGATTCCGAAATTACCGCTGCTCCCAGTTGCTCGGCCAGCGCGACAAGTTCCTTTACCGCGTCGGCCTCGGCCACACGGCTGCCGACCAGTATCGCCGGTTTGTCTGCCGCCTGCAGTACAGCGACCGCCTGCCGCAGCGCTTCGGTTGGTGGCCGCACCCGACGGTCCAGAGGCCGGGCCGGCGTCAGGTCCAAATCGGCTTGCTCCATTTGCAGGTCGACCGGCAATGACATGAACACCGGTCCGGTCGGCGGCGTCAATGCCGTTTGCACCGCGCGGCGGATCGCGGAAGGCAAATCTTGGATGCGATCGACTTCAACGGCCCACTTGGTCCAGGGGCGGACGACCGAGATCATATCGCCCCAAATAATCGGCTCCTCGAATTTCAGCCGGCGGTCTTGCTGCCCGGCCGTGACCAGCAGCGGCGTTCCCTCGCGATAGGCGTTGTAGAGCATGCCCATCGCGTTGCCCAGACCGCAGGCGGTGTGCAGGTTGGAAACTCCCAACCGGCGGCCCGCCATCGCGTAACCGTCCGAAATCGCCAGCGCCGGACATTCTTGCAGAGCCAGGATGTATTGAATGTCGGATCGCGTCAACAATGCGTCGTTGAGCGGCAATTCGGTGGTGCCCGGATTACCGAAAATATGCTCGACCCCCGCGTCGGCCAGCATGTCTAGAAATGCTTTGATACCGGTCATGGTTTTGCACGCCCGCCAGATCAACGGCCAGTTCACCAGTTATGAGTTTACGACAACCGACTTGGGTTCACAACGCGCACGAAAAAAGCCCTGGCGATTATTGCCAGGGCTTGGTGAGCTGTTTTTCGTCAAAACTTAACTCAATGTCGGCCGCACGAACAACGCCTTGTCGCATAACGTGTCGTGGTCGGCGCAGAGGTCGCATTAAATCCCGATTTTTCAAAGCTGTAGTTCGTCGGTCGCAAGCGATATGACGTCGGTCGATAACCGGGGGATGCCGGTTGCGAACCGTAGCTCGCCGGGCGACCGAAATTTGCTAGTTGCGAATTGTAGTTTGCCGAGCGGATCGTATTCGTGCGACTTCGCAACCGCGCGGACGAGTTCTCCGGCGGCACTGACGGGAGCGTCGGCGCCATGGGTGTCGGTACAACGGTCGCCGCGGGAGCGGCAGCGTCGCCCATCCAGTTTCCTTGGCAGTCACAAGCGTCGCCGGACTGGCCGCAGCCTCGGCAGCCGTAGAGTGGGCCGCAGCCGTTGCAGTTAAATAGGCGGCCAAGGTTCTTTCCGGGATACCATCCACATGGTCCACAGCATCCGGTCGTAAGCGAAATCCCAACGACGGCCAATGCGGCAAACAGCGAGCGATTAATCATCAAACTTTCCTCAAGGATGTTCGAGACTCGGGAATCGAATTCGGAACAAGAGAGACGAAGGAAAACAGTTGAGTGCCGTTACCACGACTTCCTTGGTTTATCGGCCGTAAAACTGGCAAAATCGAATAAATCCCTACAAACCGAAAAACTTCTGCCGCTCGCGAAGTTTGACACCCGCGGGAGTTGTCGTGCGGCCGATGGCGTTGCTGTCACGCGCCTTGCGCGGCGGCCCACCGTTGGCTATAGTGGCACGCCCAATCGGTATGCGGCTTGAATCAAAGCGACACGGAGAACTCTCGTGGCCGAAGCACTATCACTGCAGCAGTTACACCACATCGCCGTGCCGACGAGCGACCCCGAACGCTGTGCAGAATTTTATGAACGCCTGCTCGGCATGCAGCGGATTCCGCGCCCCGATTTTTCGTTCGGCGGTGCGTGGATGTATCATCCGGCTTGCAACATTCAGATTCATATTATCGAGCATCCATCCGCCGGCCGGCCCGGTGAAATTGACTCGCTGGCCGGACACTTCGCCGTTCGAGTCGAAGACATGGACGCCAGCGAGGCGCTGTTGAACGAGCATGCCGTTCCGTATCGACGGCAAATGAATGCGGGCGGCATTCCTCAAATATTTTTTCACGACCCGGACGGCAATATGATTGAGCTGGGAATCTACTCGTCCGATATGCAGCAGCGGGACGGCTTTGCCGGTGGTGGTCAGTCATGAGCGATGACGGGACGTTGGTTGACGGATTGGAGCGCTACGGATTTGAGTTCGATCTCGACCAAGTCGAATTGCTCGATTGTTATCGCCGTGCCCTGTGGGAATGGAATGAAAAGCTGAATTTGACTCGGCACACGACCATCGAAAAATTTGTTGGTCGCGATGTGGTCGATTCCATCGCATTAGAACCATTTTTGGAACCCGGATGTCGCGTGCTGGACGTCGGAACCGGTGGTGGTGTGCCGGGGATGATCTTGTCAATCGCGAGGCCCGATTTGCAGATCACGGTGTGCGAGTCCGTGGCCAAGCGCGCCCGCGCGGCCCTCGCGATCCGCGATCAAGCCAAGCTTGATGTTCGCGTCGAGCATGCGCGGGGCGAGCAGCTTCTCGAGGGCGGCAACTTCGACATACTAGTCGCCCGGGCAGTCGCGCCGCTGGTAAAAATCCTGCGTTGGCTGGGTCCGCACTGGGACAGTTTCCGCGAACTGTTGCTGATCAAAGGTCCCGGGTGGGTGGAAGAGCGGCGTGCGGCCCGCGAAGCAGGGCTGCTCGCCGAGTTGGAACTTCGGAAACTGGCCGAACATCAATCGCCCCAAACCGGGGCCTCAAGCGTTGTGCTGCGCGTTCGGCCCAAGTAAAGGCCGCACGGTCTATCGCCATTGATGAACTTCGCAGACTTTCCCTATACTGCTTCGCTTACCTCAAGGATTCCCTCCCGTGACGGGGAGAGAAAGTTTATCAATGAGTTCCTACCAACTCACGCATCTGAAAGAACTTGAAGCCGAGAGTATCCACATCATTCGCGAAGTGGCGGCCGAGTTCCATAACCCGGTCATGCTTTATTCGATCGGCAAGGACTCGTCGGTCATGGTTCGGCTGGCGCAAAAAGCATTTTACCCGGCCAAGCCGCCGTTTCCTTTGCTGCACGTCGATACGACCTGGAAGTTTCGCGAGATGATCGAATTTCGCGAGAATTACGCCCGCAAAGAACTGGGACTGGATGTGCTGGTTTACGTTAACGAGGAAGGCCAAAAAGCCAATATTCACCCTCTGGACGACAGCGAAAAGCATACCGAGTTGATGAAAACCGATGCGCTGAAGCAGGCGCTCGACAAATGGGGATTTGATGCGGCGTTCGGCGGCGCGCGCCGCGATGAGGAGAAGTCGCGGGCTAAAGAGCGTGTGTTTTCATTTCGCGACAGGCACCATCGCTGGGACCCGAAGAACCAACGGCCCGAACTGTGGAACTTGTACAACGCCCGCGTCAACAAGGGCGAAAGCATCCGCGTTTTTCCGCTGTCGAACTGGACCGAACTGGACGTTTGGCAATACATCCACTTGGAGAACATCCCCATCGTTCCGCTGTATCTTTCGAAAGAGCGGCCCGTCGTCGAGCGAGCCGGAGTAATGATCCTGTTGGACGACGATCGAATTGTGCTGTCGCCGGGTGAACAACCGCAAATGAAACAAGTCCGCTTCCGCACGCTGGGCTGCTACCCACTTTCCGGGGCGGTCGAATCGGAAGCTGATACGCTCCCCCAAATCATCCAGGAAATGCTGCTGACCAGGACTTCGGAACGACAGGGCCGTATCATCGACCAGGACGAAGGCGGCGCGGGTATGGAAGAAAAGAAAAAGAGAGGATATTTCTAGGGAAACTCCCAACGGCCGGCCGAGGTCGTTTTTTTTGCCATTGGACTTTGTGGATTCGTCACTTACTTCACCATGTCACATCAGTCAGATTTAATTGCCACCGACATTGACGCTTATTTGGCCCAGCATGAGCAGAAGGAACTGCTGCGCTTTCTCACGTGCGGTAGTGTGGACGACGGCAAGAGTACGCTAATCGGACGGCTGTTTCTTGACGCCAAGTTGATGTACGAGGACACGTTGAAGACGCTGGAGCAGGATTCAGTTGTTCACGGCACAACGGGCGGTGGATTTGATCCGGCGCTGTTTACCGACGGCCTTAAGGCCGAACGCGAACAGGGCATCACGATCGACGTTGCCTACCGCTACTTTTCGACGGCCAAGCGAAAATTCATCATTGCCGACACGCCGGGACACGAGCAATATACGCGCAATATGGCGACCGGCGCATCGACCGTTGACTTGGCCGTCATTTTGATCGACGCGCGGCACAGTGTGGTGACGCAAACCAAACGGCACAGCTTCATCGTCTCGCTGTTGGGCATCAAGCACGTGCTGGTGGCGGTGAACAAAATGGATCTGGTTGAATTCCGCGAGCAGACTTTCGACCAGATTTGTGACGATTACCGAGATTTTTCGAACCGACTCGATATCCCCGACTTGCACTTCATTCCGATTTCAGCCTTGCTTGGCGACAACATCGTCGATCCCAGCGAAAACATGTCGTGGTATCGCGGATCGACGCTGATGAACTTTCTCGATACGGTCAACATCGGCTCGGACCGTAATCTGGTCGATTTCCGTTTTCCCGTGCAGTATGTCAACCGTCCGCATCTCGACTTCCGCGGTTTCTGCGGCACGATTGCCTCAGGGGTCGTGCGTCGCGGCGACGAATTAATGGCCCTGCCGTCGCGCAAGGTGAGCCGCGTTGAGTCGATCGTAACGTTCGACGGCGAACTCGACGAGGCTTTTGCGCCGCAGGCTGTTACCCTGACGTTGGAAGACGAAATTGACGTGAGCCGTGGCGACATGCTCGTTCGCGTCGGCAACGTGCCCCTGATCGACGACCAGTTCGATGCCATGGTTGTTTGGATGTCGGACGAACCACTTGTTCCTGGAAAACAGTATTTGTTCAAACAGACGTCGAAGGTTGTATCCGGTACGGTCTCGACGATGCGGTACCGAGTTGACGTCAACTCGCTGCACAGTCAACAGGCACCGACGCTGAGTTTGAACGAGATCGGCCGCTGTCATATTTCTTTGAGCGACTCGGTGTCCTTTGACGCGTATCGCCGTAACCGGTCGTCCGGCGCGGTGATCATTGTCGACCGCATCAGTAACGTAACGGTTGGCGTGGCGATGATCCTGGATCAGATGCAGGGCGACGCCAAAGACCACTGGGACGACAAACCGGTCCGTATCGGTTTGCAGGATCGCGAGAGCCAGGTCACGTCGGACGAGCGGACAGCTCGCTTCGGCCAAACGGCCAGCACGATTTTGATTTACGGCCTGACCAGTTCTGGTAAACGGCCGCTTGCCGGAGCGCTCGAGCGGCGGCTGTTTGATGAGGGACGCGCGGTGATGGTCCTGGACGGCCAGAACATGCGGTTGGGTATCAGTAAGGATCTTGGTTTTTCGGCCGACGAGCGCAGCGAAAACCTGCGTCGCGCAATGGAAGTCGCCAAGTTAATGAACAACGCCGGCCTGATCGCCATCGGCAGTTTCGTGGCGCCCGACGCGGATGTCCGCGACAAGGCGCGAGATGTGATTGGTTCGGATCGATTCATCGAAGTTTTTCTCGACGTTCCCATCGACGTTTGCCGCGACCGCGACACGTCGGGCATGTACGAGAAAGCCGATTCCGGCGAAATCAAGAACTTTCCCGGGGTCACGGCTACTTACGATGTACCCGAGTCTGCTAATTTGGTGCTCAGGCCGCACGAGTCGAGTATCGAATCGTGCGTTGATGTGATTATCGATTTGCTCAGGCAGCGGGAAATTCTCTAGTAAACTGTCTCATTCCCGGGCAGAGCCTCGGAACGGGGTGAAGCATGACGAATATCGAGTCGATCGTCGCCTTTCTCGATCGAATTGCCCCGGCCGAACTGGCCGAATCGTGGGACAACGTCGGCTTGCTCGTTGGCGATCTTCAAAAGTCCGCGAGCCGGCTGATGACCTGCCTGACGGTGACCGGTTCAACCGTCGCCGAGGCGGTCGACAAAGATGTGGACTTGATCGTTACGCACCACCCGCTACCGTTCCGGCCCATCCAGCGTATTACGAGCGAAACGCCGGAAGGCCGGTACTTACTGGAACTACTCGGGGCGGGAGTCGCCATTTACAGCGGTCACACGGCGTTCGATTCTTCCAGCGGTGGTATCAACGAACGATTTGCCGAGGGGCTGGGCATCGGCAATATCGCGCCGCTGGTGTCAAAAGAAGAGATTGATCGCACGGTTGGCGGGGGCCGCTACGGTGAGTTGGACGCCGCGATGACGCTTGCCGAGCTATCCGACCGAGTTAAGGAATTTCTCTCGATTGACGCAGTCCGTGCAGTTGGCGATCCGCAGCGAGTTGTCCGTCGCATCGCCGTGGGCTGCGGCAGCAGCGGCGAATTTCTCGGCGCGGTCCGCGACGTCAATTGCGAAGCTTTTGTGACTGGCGAGACCAGCTTTCACACCTGCCTTGCAGCCCAGGCGCATGGCGTGGCGTTACTGTTGACCGGGCATTTTTCCAGCGAGCGTTTCGCAATGGAATGCCTGGCGGATGTGTTAGCCGCCGAGTTTCAAGATCTCAAAGTCTGGCCCAGTAAATCGGAAAATGACCCGCTGCAACTCTTGTAAGGTGTACCGAAATGAAACTCAACAAACATACTTTTATTACCGTCGGAATTCTTGTCGGACTGATTATCGGTTTCGTAATTGGCCAGGTATTTTTCAGTTACACGAGTGCCGAGACGCGGGACGCCGCCGCGGATATGTTTAATTTTATCGGCACGACGTTTTTTATGAACTTACTTAAAATGATCTTGATCCCGCTCGTCGTCTCCAGCGTTATTGTGGGCGTGGCGTCGATCGGTGATCCGTCGTCGCTGGGGCGCGTCGGCGGCCTCACAATTCTGTATTATTTTGTGACGATGATGATCGCGGTGGTTCTCGGGCTGACGTTGGTCAACACAATCCGACCGGGCGACGGTATCGACGCAACCGTCATCGAAGAAGGCGAAAGGGCCTACGAAGCTCAGGACGAAGACAAACGAAAATCGATTGCCAAACGCGGGGAGGAAGGGCTTTGGGGCGCGTTCAAGAACATTTGTCAGCAGTTAATTCCCAGCAACCCGTTTGCTGCTGCCGCTAATGGTCAGGTACTGCCGCTGATCACATTCAGTATTCTGTTGGGGATTTCTCTTACGATTATCGGTGAAAAGGCGAGGCCACTGTCCGAGTTTTTTGAAGCGGTCTTCGCCGCGATTATGAAATTGGTCGATTGGATTTTGTGGCTCGCCCCGATCGGCGTCATGTTTCTTGCGGCATACACGGTTGCCAAAATAGGCGTGGCGGAATTGCTGGGCCCGCTGTTGCTCTACATGATTACGGTACTGGTAGGCTTAGCGATCCACGGTTTTGCGATTTTGCCGCTGGCCTTGTGGTTGTTCGGCCGCACGAATCCGTATACCTATATGAACCAAATGCGCGAAGCGCTGATGACGGCGTTCGGCACGGATTCGTCGAGCGCTACTCTCCCGGTGACGATGGAAGTAGCGGAAACCAACGGCGGCGTATCTAAGAAGGCGGCCGGATTTGTGCTGCCGCTAGGCGCGACGATCAACATGGATGGTACGGCGCTTTACGAAGCGGTGGCGGTTGTATTTTTGTTCCAATGCTACGGCGTCGACCTGAGCGTGACGCAGATTGGAGTTATCGCGATCACGGCCACGCTGGCAGCCGTCGGTGCGGCCGGGATTCCGTCAGCGGGGTTGGTGACGATGGTCATCGTGGTGCAGGCGGTCAACGCCGGACTGCCGACGGACAGCCGGCTGCCGCTCGCCGCGGTCGGCGTCATTCTGGGAATCGACCGCATTCTCGATATGTGCAGAACGACCGTGAACGTGTGGGGCGATGCTGTCGGCGCAAAGATTATCACGAGAATCGCGCCCGATTCGTAACAGGACTATTTTAGTTCGATGATCGCCCGGCACTGCTTTTCCAATCGCGCCGCGATCTCGGGAAATTCCTCGATCACGTTGCGCTTTTCGGAAATGTCTTCCGCCAGATCGAACAATTGATACGGCTTTTGAAATGGCCGCCCGTTCGGTCGTTCGCGCCCGCCCGAGCCGTTGCCGAGTATCAATTTCCACTTGCCGCTGCGGATCGCAAACATGCCGGCCGCCGAATGATTGATGACGGCCGGCCGCGCGGCCACCGGTTTGTCGCCTTGCATCTGCGGCAGAAAACTGAAGCTGTCCGGTGCGGCCTCTTCGGGTGGTCGTTTGCCGACGACATCCGAAATGGTGGCAAAAAAGTCGGTCAAGCAGATCGTGTCATCGCAGGTGCTGCCCGCCTTGACCCTGCCCGGCCAGCGCACAAAAAACGGCACGTGATGCCCTGCTTCCCAAATGTCGGCCTTCGTGCCGCGAAAGAGATGGTTCGCGGTGTGATTGCTAGCGCGGTAGGCTTGTATCGACTTATCATCGACATGATCGGTTGCGCCTGCATCATCACGCCTGAACATGAACGAGCCGTTGTCGCTGCTGTAAATCACGATGGTGTTGTCGGCGACGCCCGCGGCGTCGACCGCCCGCAGCACTTCGCCGACCGTCCAGTCCACCTGCACGATGAAATCGCCGTAAGGGCCCAGTTTGGTTTTTCCCGCAAACCGCGGATGGGGCAGCACCGGTTTGTGCGGCGCGGTCAGCGGAAAATATAGAAAGAACGGTTTTTCTTTATTGCTCGATTCCGTGCGAATAAACTTCACCGCATCGCGAGTGAGATCGTCGAGGCAATCTTCCATGACCAAATCTTCGCCGCGTGGGCCGCGGCGGAGAAATGCCGGAAATTTTTGAGCCGGTTGCGTGACCGTCGATGGCTCGGTAGCCCGACTATTTCGAAAATAGAGATAGGGCGGAAAATCGAGCGACGCGGGAATTATGTACGAGTAATCGAATCCCAAGTCGTTCGGTCCGTGGGTCAATGGTTTGGTGTAGTCGATCGCCTTGCCGTCGTCTTTTTGGGCGAAACCTAAGCCGAGATGCCATTTGCCGACGATGCCGGTTTTGTAGCCGACCGTCTTTAAGAACGAAGCGACTGTTGGCCGCTCGGTTTCGATCAGTGGCGGACCGTAACCGTTTTGGACTCCTCGCTTCAATCGGCTCCGCCAGCAATAACGGCCCGTGACCAGACCGTAACGCGTTGGCGTACAAACCGCCGACGGGGTGTGCGCGTCGGTGAAGGTGATTCCCGCGTCGGCCAGGCGGTCCAGATTGGGCGTGGGGATTTTTGAATCGGGATTCAGCGCGTGGACGTCGCCGTAACCCATGTCATCGGCGAGGATGAAAATGATGTTGGGCGGGTTTTCGGTACCCAACACGGCCTCCGCCGCAAACAAGGCAGAAAAAACCGCTAATGCCGTCAGTGCCGTCGTAGATTTCATACAAAAGCTCCGCGAGTCGTGCATCATCAAGGGGCGAAAAACGAAGGGGGAACACGGTCGCCATTTTAGCCTAGATTTTCGACAATGATATTGTCCTGCGGTTCGGCAACGTGTGGGGACCCTCGGGCAACCATTCGGCGAGGTCGGGAAAATTGCACCGAGCGGTCGAGCGACGCCAACACGGATTTGCCGTCCTACAAACGTCTAGGGAGGAGACTTGGTAGACCTCGCCTTAGGCCGCGGCGGTCGCCGGCCGCCGCCGCGTACGTATTTTTATGTTGAGCAGCTCGACGACCAACGCAAAGGCCATCGCGAAGTAGATGTAGCCTTTGTTGAGGTGTGTGCCGATCCCCTCGGCGACCAGCATCACGCCGATCAGGATCAAGAAACTCAGCGCGAGCATTTTGACGGGCGGATGTTGATCGACGAAGCGGCTCACCCTTCCGGCGAAGATCATCATGACCACAATGGCAAGGATGATCGCCGTGACCATGATCCAGATTTTGTCGCGATCGACCATTCCTACCGCGGTGATAACCGAATCGAGTGAAAAAATGACGTCCAACACCGCAATTTGCGCGAGCACAGACCCCAAGCTCACCCGCTGGTCGGCGTGTCGATCAGGTTGATCGTCTTCAAACTTGGCGTGGATTTCATGGACGCTCTTGCAGATCAAGAACAACCCGCCGACGATCAGGATCAGGTCGCGGACGGAGACTTCGTTGACGTCCTGGTGCAGCCAAGCTTCGGGCAGGCCGAGGTTCTGTAGCGCAAATAGCGGTTCGGTTAATCCCAGAATCCACGACAGCGAAAACAGCAGCAGAATTCGCGCGCCGAGAGCTAGGGCCAGGCCAAGAAACCTCGCCTTGGCGCGAAGTTGTTCGGGCAGCCGGCCGACCAAAATTGCGATGAAGACGATATTGTCGATACCCAGGACGATTTCCATCGCCGTGAGCGCGACCAGGGGGACGACGATGTCCAGCATGGCGGTGACCTGGTGTTAATAGATTTACGACGACTCCAAATAAACCAGAGGGTAGCAAAGCTCCGGAAAAATTGGGCGAGCCCCCGGTCGCAGTTCGTGGTCGTCCTGTAGGCCCAATATTGATGGCCGAAATCACGGGGTTGCCACTGGGAACAGTTTACGATTGCCGTTATGTTGGGTGATTCGAAATCGTGACGTCCGCCATGGAGACGAGCAGGCAAGTGAGCGAAAATTCTGATTCCCAGCCCGATTTTGAAAAAGGCGACGGCCTGCTGCCGGCGATCGCTCAGGACAGGGACACGGGCGATGTGTTGATGATGGCGTACATGAATGCCGAGAGTTACGCAGAAACACTCGAAACCGGTCGCGCGGTCTACTTCAGTCGGAGTCGGGGTAAATTGTGGCGCAAAGGTGAAGAGAGTGGTAACGTCCAGGAGGTGGACTCGATCTATTTAGACTGCGACCGCGACACAATTCTGCTTAAAGTCAAACAGATCGGTGATGCCGCCTGCCACAAGGGCTACCGAAGTTGCTTCTTTCGCCGAATCGCCGACGGCGGACTTGAGGTCGTCGGCGAGCGGGTCTTTGATCCTGACGAAGTGTATGGGAAGAAATAACGGGACGGAAGAAATGGCCAAATTCCCGGTGGCCAATTGTCAAATCCGGTTTGGCGATTGGCCATCCGGAGTAGGTCTTGGATGTTATGGAGTCTAACATGGCCACCCCTCTTAAGCTTGGCATCCCGGCCGGCAGCCTTCAAGAAGCGACCGCAGAACTGTTTTGTCGTGCGGGTTATAAAATCACATTTTCGTCGCGGAGTTATTTCCCGGCGATCAACGATGATGAAATCGAGTGTATGCTCATCCGCGCGCAGGAAATGGCCAGGTACGTCGCCGATGGTGTCCTGGACGCGGGGCTGACGGGTTACGACTGGATCATGGAAACCGGCGCCGACGTTCACGAGGTGGCCGAATTGGTCTTTTCCAAGGTCAGCCGCCGCCCCGTGCGGTGGGTGCTGTGCGTGCCGAACGATTCGCCGGTCCAATCGGTCAAGGATCTGCAAGGAAAACGGATCGCCACGGAAGCGGTCGGCATGACGCAGTCTTACTTGGCAAAACACGGCGTCGAAGCAAAAGTTGAATTCAGCTGGGGCGCGACGGAAGTCAAGCCGCCAAAGCTTGCCGATGCGATCGTCGAAGTGACCGAAACCGGCAGTTCGCTGCGGGCCAACAATTTGCGGATCGTGGACGAGATATTACAAAGTACGACGCGGTTTATCTCAAATCATGAGGCGTACAAGGATCGTTGGAAAAAACAAAAGATCGACGATATTGCGCTGATGCTGCACGGGGCCATCGCGGCCGAAGGCAAGGTCGGTTTGATGATGAACGTGCCCCGTAATAGTTTGCAACAGGTGCTCTCGCTGTTGCCGGCTATGCAGAATCCGACCATCTCTAACCTGGCGGACGAAGACTGGGTCGATGTCATCAGTGTCATGGACGAATCCGTCGTACGTACAATTATCCCGCGTTTGAAGGCCGCAGGAGCGCGTGGGATTGTCGAGTACCCGCTGACCAAAGTGATCGAGTGATCTGCATGGCATCTTCCCGCTGGGGAGAGATTAAGCGGAGGACTCGAAGAGCGATCAAGAATGAAATTCGCAATCTGCAACGAGACATTTCAAGACTGGCCGTTTGAGAAGGCGTTCGCCTACGCGGGCGAGTGCGGTTACACGGGCGTTGAAATCGCGCCGTTCACGATTGCATTGGATGCCAAGGATATCAGTCCGGCGAAGCGGGACGAAGTCCGCCGCCAAGCGGATGATGCCGACTTGGAAATCGTTGGGCTGCATTGGCTGTTGGCCAAAACGGAAGGATATCACCTGACGAGTCCCGAAACCCGGGTCCGCGAGCGGACCGTGGAGTACCTGGGTGAACTGGCGCGGCTCTGCCG
Source organism: Pirellulales bacterium (assembly GCA_046582885.1). Classification (GTDB taxonomy): domain Bacteria; phylum Planctomycetota; class Planctomycetia; order Pirellulales; family UBA7805; genus JAYZEI01. Next base: position 26,117 of record JAYGDO010000656.1, read on the forward strand.
TGATTTGGGCGGTTCTGTCATGGTTTTCGGCTCGCCGCCGCAGCGTAATTTGTTGCCCGGCGTGACCGCCGAGCAGGCGGCGGATTATGCCGTCGAGGTCTTTCTGCAGGCGATGCCGGTTCTTGAGGATCATGAGGTGACGCTTGCCGTCGAACCGCTCGCGCCGACGGAAACGAATTTTTTGACGACGGCGACCGAAGCTGTTTCGATCATCGAGCGTGTGGGTTCGCCAAATTGCCGGTTACATTTGGATGTTAAGGCAATGTCCGCCGAAGCAATGTCTGTCGCCGACGTGATTCGCGCGAACGCCGATTACTGCGCCCACTTCCACGCCAATGACGCCAACATGCAGGGCCCCGGTTTCGGCGATGTCGATTTTGTGCCAATCTTTGAGGCGCTCGGCGAGATCGACTATCAGGGCTGGGTCTCGGTCGAGGTCTTCGACTACGAGCCCGGCATTCAGCGGCTCGTGCGTGAAAGCGTCGACTACATGCGGTCGTGTCTTGAGCAACTGTCCGCTTAGATATCTTCCAAAATTAGCCGCGTTCGCCACCGGCCGGCAATGCAAAATTTTCTCCATCTGCGAGATGTGGGCTGGTGGTGCCCGGAGTTGATTGCGAGGGTTCACGGTGTTTGCGGTTCGTCGATTGTTTACACTGCAGTAGGGTAGGAGCGTAAGCGTGAATCACCCACACGTTTATCCGACCCTCGCTGATGCTTCGGGTTACAATATTTAATTGCTCATCACGCAACCTTTGGACGCACCGCAATGCGGACATTTCTGGTAACTGGCGGCGCCGGGTTTATCGGTTCCCACATCGCAACGGCGCTGGTCGAACGCGGTGACCGCGTGAGGATTCTGGACAACCTGAGCACCGGGTCGGCCCAGAATTTCGAGCACATCGCTGATCGCGTCGAATTCATCGAAGGCGATATCGAAGATAGCCGGGTTGTGTCGGCCGCGGTGCGAGGCGTCGATTGCATTTTTCATCAAGCGGCGTTGGCCTCGGTTCCGCGCAGCGTCGAAGCGCCGCTGGATTCGCACGCGGCTTGCGTGACCGGTAGCGTCAATGTGCTCGATCAGGCGCGACGCGCGGGCGTGAAGCGCGTGGTCTATGCGTCGTCCAGCAGTTTGTACGGCGACCAGTCGGCTCCGCCTAATCGTGAAACGGACTTGCCGGCGCCGATCTCGCCCTACGGCGCGGCAAAGCTCTCGGCCGAATACTACTGTAAGGCGTTCGCGGCGACCTATGACATTGAAACGGTCGCGCTGCGATACTTCAACGTTTTTGGCCCGCGGCAGGATCCCGACAGCCCCTATTCGGCGGTCATTCCAATTTTTATTACAGCGATTTTGCAGGAACGCAGGCCGGTCATTTACGGCGACGGGCTGCAGTCACGAGATTTTACTTTCGTCGCGAATGTCGTCGAAGCCAACCTGCTGGCCGCGGATGCCGGCGGCGTATCGGGACAGAGCTTCAACGTTGCCGGCGGCCAAAGTGTCACGCTGCTGGAGGTGCTGCGGACGCTGAACGATTGCCTGGGAACCGACGTCGAACCGGTTTTCGAGCAACCGCGTGTCGGCGATATCCGCAAAAGCCTGGCCGATATCTCAAAAGCCCGCGCGGCGTTGGGATACGAAGGCCGGGTCGGCTTCGCAGCAGGCGTGCGGCAGTCGGTCGGCTACTACCGGCAGGTCCACGAGGAAAAATTGGCCCAGGGCCGTTAGGCCGTGACTGCGCAAGCTTGTGCCGGTGCAAGCTTGTGCCGGTCGACTGAATTCGCGAAAATGACCGCTCCGCTTAGTTTTGCTGGACTCGACGCCCCCTTTTTTGTCGGGAGATATCAAATTGAAAACAAAATGGATCAAGGCCTTGCGGCTGCTGCTTGTCGCGGTCGGTACATTTGTGACGGGATGCGAGCGCGGCGGTAACGAGTCGCCACAAACATCGCCAACCGGGGCCGCCGACTCAAGTGGCACCGATTCTGCGCAGCCGGCCTCGGAGAACGGCTCGGCAGCGGTGAATGTCTCGAAAATCAAAGTGTCCGCCGTCGATCTGGCCGGCTATCAGGAACTCGTGCAATCCCACGCAGGCAAGGTCGTGTTGGCCGATGCGTGGGCCACTTGGTGACAGGGCTGCGTCGATGCGTTTCCGCACACGGTTCAGTTGGACCGTAAGTTCAAGGACAAGGGCCTGGCCGTGATTTCCGTCAGCTTTGACGCACCCGGCGAGCCCGCGGTGCTGCAGAAGTTGAAAGAACTCGAGGCCACGTTCGACAATGTGATCGCCAGGTTCGACGTTCGCGACTACTCGCCGAGCGGGGGGATTCCATACTATCAACTGTACGACCGCAGCGGGAAACTTCGCTATCAGTTCAGCCCATTTCCGGGCGAGAATGAAGAGCCTACCGACAACATGGAAAAACGCATCGAAGAACTGCTTGCCGAGAACGAGGCGGGATCCATTCTCTCCCCGTAAAGCAGGGAGCGGTCGTACCGATGAAGGCGGTGCGTTTTCGGCGGCGTTGACGCTGGCTGCGGCCGACGAAATCGCCGGTCCTGGGGTCTCAAAGGCGTCGGAAGTCTAGCGACCGAAGGCGTCCGGATTGACGACGTTCTTAGGTGCGCCGTTTAAATAGCCCCGCAAGTTGTCGGCGGCGCCTTGCAACAGACGCTGGCGAGATTCGCGAGCTGCCCAAGCCACGTGCGGAGTAACCAGGCAGCGGGTGTTGTCGATCAAAATGTTGCCCTCGGCCGGCGGCTCGATGCTGACCACGTCAACCGCGGCGCCCGCAATCGATTCGGATCGCAACGCATCGCAGAGCGCCCTTTCGTCAATCAACGGCCCCCGGGCGGCATTGATCAAAAGAGCCGTCGGCTTCATCAGTGCCAATCGCCGCGCATTCACCAACTCGCGGGTCTCTTCTGTCAGCGGACAGTGGAGCGTCACCACGTCGGATTGGGCGAAAAGATCGTCAAGGTCAAGCCAGGCGATTTCTGTACCGGGGATTTTAAACGCGCCCGCTACTTTAGGATCGTACGCGGAAATGTTCATTCCCAGCGCGGCGGCGATCTCCGCCACGCGGCTACCGATTGCCCCCAAGCCCACAACGCCGATCTGTTTTCCCGCCAGTTCCACGATCGGCGAAACCGAAAAACTGAAATCGGGACAGACCGCCCAGCGGCCAGATTTTACGGCCTGTGAGTTGCCGCCGACGTGATTCGTTAATTCGAGCATCAGCGCGATCGTGTGTTGTGCAATCGATTCGGGACCATACGCGGGCACGTTGGTCACAACGACTCCGCCGCTGGTCGCAGCTTCGATATCGACAACATTCGTTCCCGTCGCAGTAATGCCGATGTACTTCAGCGTGTGAAGCTGCTGGATGATGTCGGCCGACAGCATCGCTTTGTTGGTAATCAACA
>JAYGDO010000285.1:0-2597 GCA_046582885.1 Pirellulales bacterium
CTGCGCCGCAACCCGCACTTCTCCCCGCCCGCCGCACGACGTGATATTCGGGACGGCTCAACTTCTGTTTTTCCGATTAGCCAGAACATCAGCCACTGCGACACGAAGCATCGGCCGCTCGGCGCGGCGGCGACGTTCACCTCGGCCAATAGCACGATCGTCTACCGCGGTGGCCTGTTTGGGCCGGACTTCGTCAACAACACGTTTACCAGCGAACCGGTGTATAACGTCGTCCATCGCCGGGTGCTCGAGCCCCGTGACGTCACGTTTCGCAGCCTTCGACCGAAGTCCGAAGCCGGCGTCGAGTTTTTTCGGTCCAGCGACGCCTGGTGTCGCCCGACGGGTTTGCGGGTGGGTCCCAACGGCGGACTTTACATCGCGGACATGTACCGCGAAGTGATCGAACACCCCGAGTGGATCAACGACGAGTTGGAACAGCAAATCGATGTCCGGGCGGGGCACGACCGGGGCCGCATCTATCGCGTCGCGCCGGTCGGCGAAGTAAGAATGCCCCCGCCAGAATTCGACAAACGTTCGACAACCGGCCTCGTCGGCCTGTTGCGAACCGCCAACGGTTGGCAACGCGATATCGTCCACCGCATGCTTATCTGGCGCAACGATCGTACCGCGATTGCGCCGCTCGAAAAAATGGCGGCCGGCGACCCGAATCCGCTCGCCCGGCTCCACGCTCTCTGCGCGCTCGACGGCCTGCAAGCGGTTCCGGAAAAGTCCATTATAAAAGCGCTGAGCGATCCGGATTACCGGGTGCGGCGGCACGCAATTCGCCTCAGCGAACCATTTCTCGCCAAAGACAACAGCCGGGGCGGTCAGCTGGCGGAAAAGTTTCTCGGCCAGCACCCGATTCAAGATCCCCACGTACAGTTGCAGCTGGCCTATTCGGCCGGCTCTTGGGATAATCCGCCGGCCGCCGGCAAGCTGCTCGGTGAACTGGCATTGAAGCACATCGAGAGCGAACATCACTCGGCGGCGGTGATGAGTTCCGTCAATGCGGCCAATGTCCAGGAAACGCTGGCCGCGGTGCTGCTGCGGTCCGCCGGTTCGGAACCGGAACGAAAACTGATTGACCGCCTGTTGGCCATGGGCGTCGCTTTTGGAAAAAAGGATGCCGTCGCCGCGACGTTCACGAGGCTGTCTGTATTGAAAGGAGATCGCTTCACGGCAACTCAGTTTCGATCGTTGGCCAGCTTGCTCGACGCGCTGTCCGGCCGCAAACTGCCGCTCGACGAATTGCTGGAGGCCGGCGTAAAAGCCCGGGTGGCAAAGATGTTCGCCCAGGCGCGGCGAACGGCAATCGACGAGTCATCACCGCAGGCCGATCGATTGGCCGCAGTTGCCTTGTTGGGCCGCGACGCGGCGCAAATCGGCGCGGACATCGAGCACCTGATCGCACTGCTGGGGCCGCAGAGCGGGCCGGCGATCCATTCGGCCGCGGTGCAGTCGCTGGCGCGGCTTTCCGACGAGCGAATTCCACGATTGTTGTTGGCCGCTTGGAACAGCTACAGTCCGGCGCTGCGGGCGCGCGTATTGAACGTGTTGCTCAGCCGCGCCGCGGGGACAAAATCGCTGCTCGAGGCCATGCGGGAAGACAAACAAATCGCCGCGCATCTGGACGCAACTGGTCGACAGCGGCTACTGAACCACGGGGACGTTACGATCCGCCAGACGGCTCGAAAGTTGCTGTCCGGGCCCGCCCCAACGGAGCGGGCGGCCGTCGTCGAACGGCACCGCGACCTGCTCGAACTTTCCGCCGACGCCGACCGCGGACGAGTTGTGTTTCAAAAGCGGTGTGCCACCTGTCACAAACTCGAAGGTGTCGGCCACAACGTCGGCCCCGATTTAACGGCCGTCAAAGACCGATCAGCGGTGGCCATGTTGACGGCACTGCTGGACCCCAACGCCGCCGTCGAAGACAAGTACCTCGGCTACGAAGTCATCACCACAGCCGGACGCATTCTTAACGGAATCATTGCCGAAGAAGGCAACAATCACATTGTGCTCCGCGACCAAAACGGCAAACAGCACGACATTCTCCGTACCCGCATCGACGAACTACGCGTCACCGGAATGTCGCTCATGCCCGAAGGCCTGGAGAAAGACCTGTCAAAACAGGATTTGGCCGATGTGATCGGCTACCTGCAAAGCCACGGCCCGCCGCCAAAGTCATTTCCGGGAAATCGACCGGCGATTGTACGTCCCGATGAGGCAGACGGAACTTTGACGCTAACAACCAACAGCTGCCGGATTTACGGATCTGAAATCAGGCTCGAAGAGAGATACCGAAATCTGGGATTTTGGAGCAGCGATCAAGATCGAGCCGTGTGGACGATTAATCCCGCTAAAGCTGGGCAATATGAGGTTCAAATCGATTTTGCCTGTGCCGAGGCGACCTCGGGAAATCGGTTTGTGCTGAGCGTTGGCCCAGGCAGTTTGCGGGAATCCGTACCTTCTACCGGAACCTGGGACAACTACCAGAAAAAAATGATCGGTAAAATTTCAATTCCGGCCGGGACGAGCAATGTTACGTTTCGATCCGATGGCGCCCCGAAAGGCTATTTGATCGACTTGCGATCCATCCG
>JAYGDO010000043.1:0-3805 GCA_046582885.1 Pirellulales bacterium
TGCCGGGACGATCATACGGAACTCCAATTAAGCGATCCCCAATTTGTCGCGTACCTGGCTTACCCCAGCGACCATACTGTACAGTTTCTGCTTCGCCGCCCAGCGAGCCGTTTGGCTGAGACCGCAATCGGGAGCGAACGACAGACGATCCGCATCCGCGTGCTGCAGGCATAGTTTTACGCGATCAACGATGTCCTCAACCGTTTCGATGTAATAACTTTTCACATCGACGATACCCACGGCGACATCGGTGCGGGCGGCAATTTGCTGGATGACTTCAATTTCAGAAAACTCGCGGCTGGCCATTTCGACGTGAATTTCATCCACGGCAAAATCCAAAAAGTCCGGGAACATCGGCGCATAGTGGCGCAGACCGACTGCGTGGCCTTTGTAGTTTCCAAAGCAGAGATGCGTCGAAAGCCGGCACTTGCCGACGACGGGTTCAACCGTACGGTTGAAAATGTCCACCAGCCGCCGCCGATCTTCTGTGTGGGCGTAACAGCTCATCGATGGCTCGTCGACCGTCAGCTCTTCACAGCCGGCCTCGACCAGCGCCGCCAACTCGTCGCGGACGATTGGCAACAAAGCTTCGGTCAGCTCGTAGCGATTTTTGTACTGCTGGTTTGGAATTAAGCGGCCACTCATCGTGTAGGGCCCGGGCACGCTCGCCTTCAGTATCGGACCGTCCGGCGCCAGCTCTTGCAACCGCTGAAACTCTTCGACACAGCCAAGTCCGTGGGGTGCCAGCAGTGGGCCGGTGACTTGGTGCTTGCCGCGCTGATCGTGCGCCGGCGGACCGAAGCGCCGCAGGGACCGGCTTTCAAGCTCAATGCCTTCCAGATAACCGTAGAACGAAAGGTTAAAGTCCAAACGCGACTGTTCGCCGTCCGTAATCACGTCCAGACCCGCGGCGACCTGGTCGTGAACCGCCGCCTTGACGGCGTCGCGCTGCATTTCGGCGATATCTTCACCGCCAAAACGGTCGAGATGCTGACAAGCAAACTCCAGCCAGCCCGGAAAGGGGTAACTGCCGATAACGGTCGTTCGCAGAGGTCTTGATTGCATGACAATGAGGCAGATGGTGTATTTAGCCGGAGGCCGCTAAGAGGAGAATGGCCGACGTTCCTTCACTCCCTCCTCGTCCTCTTTTCATTCTATTTGTTTTCGGCCGTTTTGTATTGTGCTCCCAATATTCTCGTAAAGCTTCGCCAGTCTCCTCGCATGTTGGTCGTACGCCGCTTCGAACAATTCCGCCGAACGTCCGGCACCGACCAGATTGGCAGCTGTCAACACGGTCGGCGCCGCACCGGCCCGAGCGAGCCTCGCAGCAACCTCCGCTTTGATCGCGTTCACCAGGACACTTCCGCCCACCGTAGAGCCGGGAGAAACCGGCTCGTCGAGACCGTCAACTTGGACCATGGCGTCACCCACCGGCGCACCGGTGTCAAGCACCAGGTCCGCACAGTCGGCCAGTTTGAGCCCTTGCGGATGGTTGCTTTCCGAGGCCTCGCTGTGCGCACGGCTGACGATGGCGACGACCTTCAAGCCCTGCCTTTGAAAAATCTCGGCGACCTCGATGGCGACAGTATTCCCGCCGCTGGAAGAAATCACCAGCGCCGAATCGATTTCACTGATATCGAAATTCCGCAGAATCCGATCCGCCAGTCCCGGACACTTCTCCAGGAACATCGCCTGTCGCTGGCCATTTGAGCCAACCACCAGGTTATGAAACGTTAATGATAGTTCGACGATCGGGTTGAACCCGGCGAACGATCCGTACCGCGGCCACATTTCTTCGACTAAGATTCGGCTATGCCCGGCGCCAAATAAATGAACGACGCGGCCGGCGAGAATCGACGACGCAAACCAATCGGCCGCCTGTTCGATTTGCGGTTGTTGCGCTGCAACCTTGTCGATCAATCCACGGCAACGATCTATGTAGACTTCGGCAGGTTTTTCCGAGTGGCTGCTTGTCATACCGTTAATATTGCCCTTCAGTGACGGACCAGCCGCCGTCAACTTTGAATACCTGTCCTGTTACAAATTTCGACTGGTCCGACAGAAAATAGACAACCGCGGCATCCAGATCGGATGGCTGCCCGATGCGCCCGCTGTCGAGCGGCTGTTTTGTGGCGATATACCGCATTGTTTCGGCATCGCTGGTGGCCCGCTCTGTAAGCGGCGTTTCGACCAGCGCTGGTTCAATCACATTGAAACGGACATTCTGGCCGGCGTATTGTGCGGCCGACGCCTTGGTGAGTCCGGCGATCGCTGCCTTGGCCGTCGCATATGCGTGCGTGGCAAAGTGGCGCGGCGAAGGACAGTCGGCCAATACCGATCCCATGTTCAGTACGCTGCCGCCGCTTTGTTGTTGAAGAAATCGTTGAACAGCGGCGCGATTGGAACAAAAAACGGAAGTCAGATTGAGTTGGATCGTTTGCTGCCAGCCTTCATCGGAAATCTGATCGAGCGGGCCGTCGCCCCACTGCCGTCCACTGCCGCCGGCTACGTGATACAAGCCGTCAAAACTGCCGAATTTCTCCACCGCGGTCTCGATTGCCTGTTGGGCGGTTTCGGCATGCGTCGCGTCACCTGCCACACCGGCGCAGTCAGAGCCGATCTTGCCGACCGCAGCGTCGAGATTGTCTTGATTTCGGCCGACGACGACAACGTTTGCGCCCGCCCCCGCGCACGCTTCGGCGGCCGACAGGCCGAGGCCGGTCGTCCCGCCGATAATGACGATGCCTTTTCCCTCAAGTTGCAGGCTGGCCATACCAATGCCCCTCAGTCTTGGATACCCGGGAACCGGACCGAGTGTAATCAACTGGCAGCGTAACGGCCAGCGGCATAGACTCGTTGAACCGGAACCCAAACGGCCGCGCACAGTTTCGGCGGAAAACGGATATGCGGGCGGTACGCCGGGTCACACAGTTAGGCAGACGTGATTAAAAAGATGTCAGAGACAGTTCGTCAAACAGCACGCCGGCGTCCGCCAAATCGTCCAACAACAAATCAGGCTCTGACGCTCGCAATTCTTCTGCGGTTGAAAATCCCGTGCAAACCGCCACGGCCCGCGCGCCGATCGCGCGTGCGCAGCGGACGTCCAGCGGCGTATCGCCGATCACAAACACGTCGTCCAACCGCAGCTGATCGTTGATCCGCTGCCGCGCCACATTCAGCGCGCTGCGGGCCACGGCATCGCGATTCAAGACATCGTCTCCGTAGCCTCCAAACCTAAAAAAATGATCCAGGCCGTAGTATGAAAGTTTCAGTTTCGCGCCGGCCGCGGTGTTGCCCGTCAACAGCCCCAACTCGACAGCCGCATGTCGATCCAGATCCGCGAGCAACGATTTGACCCCTGGCAGAACGGTTCCGTCACTGGAGGCGAGCGTCAACGGCAGTTGCCGAAGGTAGGCAGTCTCGAATCGCTGCCACGCCTCCGCCGAGTCACTGACTCCGCTTAACATGAAGAAATCACGCACGATCGCACGGTCCGTGCGGCCGCTAAAAGCGACGCCGCCATTGAATTGCCCAATGCCAAATTCTGCCGACAGTGCCGCTTTAAACGCTTTTTGTCCCGCCCCTCCCGAACGAATCAAAGTGCCGTCGATATCAAACAGACAGACTTTCACAGTTGCGTGATTCCTTCGTTTGGTGGCTGCCTGCCGGCGTTCCGGTCAGCACCCGAGGTAGGTTTTGGAAAGTAACTTTTTTTCAGCCCTGATTCCGCCCGGTTTTTGTTCGTAAAGGAATCCGAACGGCGCAGCCTCATAATTGCACGGTTGGCGCGGACGCCACAAAGCCG
>JAYGDO010000172.1:0-1990 GCA_046582885.1 Pirellulales bacterium
CGTATTCTTTTCGCAGTTGTTGTCGTGTTGTCGGTCTGTCTCGTGGGTTCGGAGGCCTTGGCAGCCGCGCCTGACCAGGCGAAGCCGGATCAAGTCGCACCAGATCAGGCGAAGCCGGATCAAGCGAAGCCGGATCAGGCAAAACCCGACCAAGTGAAGTCGGACAAAGCGAAATGCCGCAAAAGCGGGTCGAAGCGTTCCCGCCGGTAGTGGCAACCGACTCGGTCGGCGGAAAAATTTTCTTTAACGAACGGCCCCGCTGATTAGGGGGCCGTTCTTTTCGCTTGAGGCGAAGTCGACTCGTTCACCTCAGAAACTGTTTCTGCGAGCCCGCTGGGCGGGCGGTTAGGTTCGGCAGCGTGAGTCGTATTTCCTCAAAGTCGGACGCACATGCAAGGGACGGGGCGGATTCGCCCGTGATTTGGGCTCGTGTGAGACACACGATTCCGGTTTCCACGAAGCGTGAGAAATGTGAACTAGTAACACGACAACCGTGACCAAAAAAATTCCTCAAGGAGATAACATGAACTGGAAGATATCGATCGCCTGTTTATTATTCATCTTATTGGTTGCGGAATCGGCGATGGCGAGGCCACAGCTCCGGAGTCACCGCCGATCGCACAATTCGTACAGCGGTAGCTACCGGCAGACGTATGACCAACAGTATCGTGACCTGCCGACTTCGTCTGTGATTTACGACTGGGACGCGATCGCAAAGATCGACGCAGCGGATCACATCCCGATCATCCTGGACAAACCGATCAGCGGCAAACTGGAAGTCAGTCTGACATGTCTCAGTAATTCGGCTGAAACGCATACGATCAAGACGAAGCTGATAGGCGGTCGCGCGGAGGTGCGTCACAAGGGGATCAAGCCCGGCACCATGTACCGCCTGTGCGCAGCGATCGACGGCAAGGAGCGGATAGCCGGGCCGTACTTCACGGCCACGTCGGGAGACAGTCCAGAGTCTCGTGGGCGGCGACGGATCATCGTCAGATACTTCGAGCAGTATTGGCGAAAAGAGAACGGCCGAAGTTATCACGATACGAATTGCGAGGCGGGCTACCGGTGGGCAATCCGACCCTACGCCTCGTTGCCTCGCTACCACCACAACAGCCACCATTTAGTGGCGCTCGACAAAGTCGGGATGATTCACGGCGACAAGTGCGCGAGTTCGTCTCACACGTGGATGGCGTTGTCGTACGATGAGCATACGAGGAAAATTTGGTGTATTGATTCGAATTTCAACAGCACCATCATGGTGATTAAGCGTCAATCAGGAGGCTGGTCGGTTGGCCATTTGACGGCGGATCATTTTTCTCAGCAATGAGATAGCAAAGTAACGTGAGATGCGAACAGGTGCAAATCAAGCCGCCTCGCTGCTGATTGTCGCGACGGCGTGGCTAGATTGCAAGAAACGCGGTTAGCGGCCCAACAAAACCGCCTGGCGACGCCGAGGGGCCCCACGGGGGTTCGTGATTCTCGAACCGGCGAGGCGGGGCTGAAGATACTGGGTTGCGATGGGGCGGAAACATCATCCACAATCGTGAACGCACGCACCCCCCTGTGTAAGAAGCCGTAGACGGTCTGTTTTGGACTGTTCTGGACACAAATACCGCACAGCGCAAACGCGGTTGAAGTGGATAGATAACTAGGCGTTAGTTACGCGGATGCGGCTGGCGGCCGGGAAATTTGCCGAAATTTCAATTTTCTTTGTCAGTTTGGGGGGGGGGCAGCGACGAATGCAGCTCGGTTGCGGGGGGTTCTGGCCCCCGGAGTTATATTTTTATTGAAAAGGAAAATGCAATGCGCTACGTATCAGTCGCAGCCCTTTTGCTTTTCGTCGGAAACGCCAACGCCGCTATCATTGCTGCTACGAATTTTGATGGACGCAACGTCGCTGGAGCCACCGCCTCCAACATTAATTGGACGGTCAATGGCGTGGCCGACCCCGGCAACATCACCGCGTCTCACAACCTGTTTGATACGG
>JAYGDO010000200.1:0-2102 GCA_046582885.1 Pirellulales bacterium
GCGTACAGACAGCGGAGGCGGAATGAGCATCGGTGAATTGCATGCCACCCTTGGCAAGCCGGTCGAGATTTGGCGTATGGATTTTAGATTTGGCGTCGTAGCTGGTTACGTCGCCATAGCCCATGTCATCAGCAAAAATCAAAACGACGTTGGGCTGTTTGACTTCAGCTGAAGCAAACGCAGTCAGCAGCAGCAGGCAGCACAAAAATGTGAGGATGGTTTTCACGTTATTTCTTTTTGGGCGCACCAAAGTGAGGGGCATTTTTCTTGGGGAGCCATTTTTTCAATTCCGCCTTGGCCGGGGCGTGGGCCGTGTCATTGGCGAGGTTCTTCCACTGGTGCGGGCCTTTGGCGGCATCGTAGAGCTCTTCACCGCCGCCGGCGTTCATTTTATAGAAACCGTTGGTTAACGGCACGCGTCCCGTTACTTTTCAATATCTGCGGATGTATCCAGTAGTTTTGCCTTGAGAATGAGTTGTCGGAATTCGGCGTCTGAATAGTCGTTCAACAGATTCAGAAACGCCGCCAGCCGGGGAACATCCCGCCGGCCAATATTCATCTTGGCGTAGGCCTCGTCGATCTCGTCACCTCTGCCCGATCGTTTTTGCCCGCTGGCCGCGATCTTGTCCATGATCACCTTCTCAATATCGACGTTCCTTTTTCTGAGATTGCGCAGCGACGGTGTCGGCTGTCGAGATCCACCCTTTGTCACCACGTGTGATTTCAAATCGGTGAATTCCACGGGAGTGTGGCAGGCGGCACAGTTGCCGACGCCGGCCTGTCCTTCGTAGCGCAAAAATATCTTCAAGCCGAGATAGGACTCTCGGTTCATCCCTCTTGGCAGTTTTAGCAGCACCCGGCCTTCCTGATTCGCCAGTCGGCCGAAGATCCGGCCGGAAAAATCTTCGGCCGATTCGCCTTCTTCGGCGCTCTCTGGAATTCGATTGACGTAGACGAAAGCATCGTAGGCGGCGCGTTTATGGCTCGACAGACGATGGATCTTCGTTTTTTCCGCGAGGCTTTTAGTTTTCGGCATGTCGCGGACCCACATGCCCGGCTGAGGATCCCGTCCGTTGGCCGAACCGCCCGCAACGAACAGCCGCCCGCCGATAATGGCCGCCGCCGGCGACGACAGCGGACGCGGCAGTCTGCCGAGTGTCTGCCAGTCGCCCGCGGTCGAAAGCGCGACGATGTCCGCGTCGATCCGCCGCCGTTTGCCATCGCGCGTCATGCCACCCATCATGAAGATTCGGCCGCCACTGACGAACGTGCTGCCTTCGGCGTGCGAATGCGGCTTGGGCAGTTGAGGGCCGCGGCTCCAGGAGTCGGTTTTGGGATCGTAAATATCGACCCGCGGCTGATCGTCCTGGCCGCTATCGTGGTGAAACTGTCCGCCCAGCGCATAGAGTCTGCCGTCAAGCGTGACCGTCCCGAACTGATTGCGCGGCGCAGGCAGAGGGGCCGCGTTTTTCCATTTCGCATCACCTTTCGCGACCGCATCCAGGTCGAGCACCCAGTGATCCGGCGAATCCGTGTCGCGATCGGGCAGAAGCCCGCCCAGATAGTGCAGATGGCGGCCAACCAGGGCGAGTCCGCCACCGGCGCGCGGCTTCGGCAGCGAAGGCGCCTCGGTGTAGGCGTCCTTGTCGATGTCGTACTTGTAGACCTCGGCGATCGCATGCCCCTTGTAACCGTCCTTGAAACCGCCGGCAATCCAAACCGACCGCCCGTCGAGCACGGCGTTCATGTGGGTGATGGCGCTCGGCAGGTCCGCCAGTTTCTTCCAGCGGTTATTCTTTGGATCGAAGACATCGGCCCGCTTGATCGACTTTGGGCCCGCCGCGTAACCGCCGAAGACGTAGAGTTTGTCGTCGAGTACAACGGTCCCCGCTTCCCAGCGCGGTACAGGCATAGCGGGGAGCTTTTTCCAAACGCTCTGAGGATCAGTTGGGGAACCGTCTGCCGCCGTTTGGTTCGCCGCCGGGCGGGCGGGCGGCGGTTGGCCGTGAGCGACCTGCGGCAACAGCGCGGTCATTAAAACAACGGTGTCAAAACTAAAACGCATCAAGTCGTCCTCAGGTTTTGCGGCGACGCCGCCGCCG
>JAYGDO010000239.1:0-4357 GCA_046582885.1 Pirellulales bacterium
TCGGGTGGTCCACCTGGGGCGCGACTCCATTGGGCCACCACACGTTGGGGTAGCGGGCTGGCCGGCGCCTTGCGACGAGCCTAGCCGCGCGGCCTAGACGTCTCGCCCCCCCCGGTCGGATCCGGACGGTCGTGGCGGGCGATCGTTAACATTTCGGGGGTTTCGCCGGCGTCGTTTGCGCTGGCAGCCGTTGCCTGTACAATGCCGCGACCGCCTGTGGCGGTCCGTCCTAAAACTTCCAGCAAGTACCTCAGCTTCTACCGATGCATCGGCGAACTCCCGGTTCTATGGGGAGGGATGGAGATTGAATGAACATCAAGAACTTTTCGAGAGTTTGGGCCGCCCTGCTGCTGGCCTTTTTCGCGGCGCGGGCCGCTGCGGCCCCTGTTAACCTGCTCATCATCCAAACCGATGAACATCACTTCGGAACCCTGGGTTGTTACGGAGGAAAGATCGTCGGTACGCCGCACATCGACTGGATTGCAAAGCGGGGAGTCACCTGCACGAGCTTCTATGCGACCACCCCTGTCTGCTCCCCCTCCCGGGCATCGTTCGTTTCCGGCCGCTACCCGCAGAAGACCCCGGTCGTGACCAACAACATCCCGCTGGCCGACTCGGTGGTGACGTTTGCAGAAGTTCTTCGCCGCCGCGGCTACGCTACCGGCTTTGCCGGCAAGTGGCATCTGGATGGAGTTCGCAAGCCGCAATGGGCGCCCAAACGCCAGTTTGGTTTTGCCGACAACCGCTTCATGTTCAACCGCGGTCATTGGAAGAAGCTGGTGGATACTCCCCAGGGGCCGAGCATCGGTGCCCGCAACGCCAAGGGGCAACCCAGCTACGGGGTCGATGGTGCCGACGAAACGACCTTTTCCACCGATTGGCTGACCAACAAGGCGATCGACTTCATCAACACGAACAAGGACAAACCGTTCTGCTATTACCTCAGCTTGCCCGACCCCCACGGCCCCAATACCGTCCGCGCTCCGTACGATACGATGTACGCCAACGTCAAGGTGCCGATTCCGGCGACACTGATGCGGCAGGCGGGGCAGATTCCCGGTTGGGGCAAGTCGGCCAACGTCAGTGCCGCCATGCTGCGGCGGATCATGCCCGCCTATTACGGGATGGTCAAGTGCATCGACGACAACGTCGGCCGGATTCTTCAGCAGCTCAGAAAACACGACCTGATCGATCGTACCATGATCGTCTTTACCTCCGACCACGGGGACCTTTGCGGGGAGCATGGCCGGCTCAACAAGGGAGTCCCTTACGAGGGATCGGCCCGCATTCCTTTTGTGGTTTATTGTCCCGGCAAGCTCCCGGCAGGAGGCACGGTCAAGCAGGCCCTCGGCACCGTCGACTTCTTTCCCACGGCATTGAAGCTGCTGGACGTTCCCTACGACGCGGAACTCGACGGCCGGGACGCGTCGCGGTTGCTGGCGGGAATCGAGGAGGAAACCTGGAACGACATTTCTTTCCTCCGCAGCACTCCCGGACAGCCCTGGCTCTGCGCGGTCACCGCCCGTTACAAGCTGACCTATTCGGCGTTGGACGAGCCCTGGCTGGTCGATGTCCGGGAGGATCCGGGCGAGCTCACCAACCGGTTTGGCCGGCCCGAACTCCAGAAAGTTGCCAGTAGCCTGACGAGGCAGCTGATCCAGTACACCCGAGAGCACCACGACGAGCATGCCCGCGTCCCGTCGATCCGGGCGGCGATGCGAAAGACCGCAGGTCCGTAGGCCGCGTTGTTTGTGATCGACGTACGGCCGGCTTCCGAGATTTCACGGCGCATTGAGGCCGCCGTGCACATGTTCCATGAGCGCTTGGTGTGTGGGCAACGCCCCGGCCAGATTTTTGTTCTGCTCCCTCACTTTCTCTAGAATGGCGGAAACGCGGTCTTGTTCGGGTAGATACGACTGGGGAATCAATCGCCGCGGCAGGCGTCCACCGCCGGTAAAAATGGAATAATAGCTTCCCTCCCGAAACAGCGTATCTCGAACGGGGTCCAAGAGGCCCATCTCATCGTATAAGTCTATTTTTGCCGCGAGTGAGGAGGGTACTTCGATCGACCGGCTGTCTTGCCAAAATGCCTGGTCGTCTCGCCGATTCAGCAGGTAGTGCAGAACGATGAAGTCACGCACTTCCTCGTACAACGACGCCACTCGCTTGTTGTACGCGGCGACCGTAACTTCATTAAACGTTTTGTCCGGAAAATGTTGCGCCAGCAGTTCGACCGCCTTGTGAATGAAGAAGATCCCGGTCGATTCGAGCGGCTCGATAAAGCCCGAGGCCAGACCTACGGCGACGCAGTTTTTGGCCCAAAAAGTCTGCCGTCGCCCGACATCAAATTTCAAAAAGCGCAGTTCCGCCTCGTTGGCGGCGTCATGGTTCGCGAAGGCTAGCAATTGCTTGGCGGCATCGTCGTCGTCAACGTGCGAACTTGAGTAGACGTATCCGCAACCGGTACGGTTGCTCAGTGGAATCCGCCACACCCAGCCGGCAGCCAAGGCCGTGGAGCAGGTGTAGGAGGGTATCGATCCATCGGCCGGCAGATTCGTCACTACGGCGCTGTCGCAGAGCATGACGTCGGACCAATCGACGTACGGAACACCCAGCGCCTTGCCGATCAACAGTGCACCAAAGCCGGTGCAGTCAATGAACAGGTCGGCATGCAAATCCCGGCCGCTCTCCGTCCGGACATGGTCGATAAAGCCACGCTCGTCGAGTACGACTTCGCCCACATTGTCGACCAGATGGCTCACGCCCTCGGATGTCGCGACTTCGCGGAGGAAATTCGCCAATGCGCCGGCATCAATATGATAGGCAAGCGATATCGTTTCCATGATCGGCGACGTTCCCGCCAGAGGGCGCGGAGCGAGGTCCGACTCGGCCAAAACTCGTTGTAAAAAATAGGATGAATAGGGGCCAGCGTCTTGGCCGCTGCGGGCGATTTTCAGCCAAAGGTGAAATAAATCGACATCATTGACGGTGCAGCCGCCACAAATCCCAAACGGATGCCAATACGGATTTCCTTCTTCAACCCAATCCACAAACTGAATGCCCAGCTTATACGTGGCGTGACAGCGACGCATAAACTCGTCCTCGCCAAAGTTCATCTGCCGCACAAATTTGGCCATCGACGGAACCGTGGCTTCGCCTACGCCGATCGTTCCAACATCGGACGATTCCACCAGCGTAAACTCGCAGCCCGTTCCAGAGAGAAATCTGTTGAGATAGACCGCCGACGTCCAGCCAGCGGTTCCGCCGCCCACGATTACGATTCGCTTGATGGAATCATCGTCCAATGTTCTCTCCTCCGGTCAGCAGTTGGCCGTGGTGATCGGCGAGTCAGGTCGCCTCCTCTGGAGCGGTCGAGGGTCGATCTGAAGTTGGACTCTGCCGCCCGATCGTGTAATTGCTAGAGACGGTCACCCGGGCTCGATCACCCGTTTGTTTACCTACGGTATGTTCCAAAAATCCGGGGAAAATAAGGACGTCACCTTCCTCGACTATCGGCGTGAACCATTCATAGCTTCTTGGAAAGAAACAATTAAAGTTTGAGTAGACGTAATGGTCTATCGACGAATTTCGGAAACCGACCTTGGCGTCTTTTTCGTGGACGTAGTTCACAAAATATATGACGCTGCAGGTGGTGTGCCTTTCAACGTGCGTATGGGGCTCTTGGTACTGTCCCTGCCGATAGACATTAACCCACGCGTTAAAGGGGCTAATGGAGAGCGGAGGAGATTTTAACTCCTCTGCCATGCTGGAAATATTCCTATTTACGCCGGCAAAAAACTCTTCCCACGGAAAAATATCCATCGTGTTTCGGCACGACTGATTAAACGTTGTGTCGACGTTGCACTGCCAGTTTGTCTCCGGAAATGTTGCCTGCTTTAGCCCCTCCATGAATTTCTCTTTGAGAGATTCATGGTTGGGCATTTTGCCAATATATAAAGGCGTGGGGAACAAGGGATTGATCATTAATTCGTTTCCTTCACCGAATTAAAAGGGATCGAAAATTTTGGATACGATCCATTTACTGTGTGTGGATCGCTCGCGGGCATTGCGTGCGTCGTTGGCGGCTAGGTCCCATTGGCACGCGTTTCTATTTCGCTTCATTCTATCGCTTCGAGCGTTGCCGGGATACATTTGCGTTCCGGTTCGCGGCTGCATTTTGTCCGCGGGACGGACCTCGGTGGCGCGGCGATTGCGCCCGCTCTGAGAAAAGCCGTGAACGAATTTGGAAATCCCCTTCCCTCCCTCTCCCGAAGAAACGTCGAGGGCGTGCTTGCAAGTTTGGAGCCGCCCGCCCGCCCATTTCTGGGACGTTCCACGGCCCGAGCTTGCCGCAACC
>JAYGDO010000252.1:0-27058 GCA_046582885.1 Pirellulales bacterium
CCGCAGATAATTTTTCAGCGCGTGTTCGTGATCGTGGCTACATGTGCTCAGCCACACGCGGGTCGCGCCCATATCCCAGGCCCGCTCGACACTGATCGTCAGCAGATGGCCGCCGAGCCCCTTGCCAAAAAACGGCGGGCACAGTCCGAAACATTCAATGCGGACGCTGCCGTCATCCTGCAATTCTAGTTCGAAGTATCCGGCCGGCGCGCCGGACACGTACGCCACCCACGTCTCCAGCTGCGGCCGATCGACGTACGCTTTCCACCGCTGCTGGTCCCAGGCCTCGCGGCCGCCCCAACGAAACGCCGCACCGACCAGTTGATGAAGAAACCAATTCAATTCCGGACAGGCTATTTTGACTTGTCTGATTTCCAATTCAGGCACGTCAACGCAGCGTCCGCGCAGCAGCGAGCGATCATTCATTTCCAGCAAATACGTGATCTTTTGATCCGAGGAGTCCGGCATCGGTTCGCGCCTCGTGTGATGGTGTCCGCAGCAAAAACCACAATTTTGTAGATTATGTCCCGCAACGATCGTGTCGGCACCCCCTCGCCCAAAGATGTCGGCCGAGCCATCATCATGCAGATGTTTGTTATAATCGAGGCGTTTTCTGTCCCGTCGAATCGCAGTCATCAAAGGGCTGTGGTGATTCGCGGTAACCGCTCGTTATGTTTTTTGCGGGCAAATCCTCAATCAGACGGCCCTCACCTTCCACCAACACAACCTGGTCGCAACTCACAATTTTCACATTCCCCATGAATAGACGTCCAACATGCACTGGTGTCGCGATGATCTTTGCGATACTGACCGGGTCCGTACTCGGAGCCGCCGAGCGGCCGAACTTTGTTTTTATCATTGCCGACGATTGCACGTTTCGCGATCTCGGCTGTTACGGCGGCCAGGCGGCCACGCCGAATATCAATCGACTGGCAACCGAGGGCATGAAGTTCATGCGCTGCTTCCAGGCCGCGCCGATGTGCTCGCCAACCCGCCACAACATCTACACGGGACTTTATCCCGTAAAATCCGGCGCTTATCCGAATCACACGTTTGCGAAATCGGGCACAAAGAGCATCGTGCATTATCTGAAACCGCGCGGGTACCGCGTAGCGCTATCGGGCAAAAGACACATTTCGCCGCTCGAAGTGTTTCCGTTCGAATATACGGCAAAAAAGAACAACCCGGATCTGACGGCGATCGAGCGTTTGTTTACAGAGTGCGGTGCTGCCGATACGCCGTTCTGCCTATTCGCCTGCTCGAATGAGCCCCATTCTCCGTGGAATAAAGGCGACGCCTCCCGGTATCCACCCGAAAAGGTCCAGCTGCCGCCTTACATCGCCGACACGCCGGTCGTCCGCGAGAACTTTAGTCGCTACCTCGCCGAGATTACTTACTACGACGGGCAGGTCGGGGCGATTCTGGCTCTGCTCGACAAACATAAGTTGCGAGATAACACGCTGGTGATGGTCGTTTCTGAGCAAGGCAGCGGTTTTCCGTTTGCCAAGTGGACATGTTACGGCAACGGACTGCAGTCGGCGATGATCGTCCGCTGGCCGGGCAAGGTGAAGCCGGCGACGGTCACCACCGCGATGGTCGAATACGTCGATGTACTGCCGACATTCGTCGAGGCAGCCGGGGAAAATCCCGCGGCGACCTTGGATGGACAGAGCCTGCTGCCGGTGCTGACCGGTCGGTCCAACAGGCACAAGAATTACACTTACGGCCTGATGACCACCCGCGGCATCATCAACGGCACCAGTAGCTTTCCGATTCGCACGATTCGCGATAAGCAATATCGACTGATCTGGAACCTGAACTCCCAGGTCAAGTTCACCAACGCCTGTACGCGGTCCGCGCACTTTCAGTCGATGGTCGCGGCGGCCGATGCCGGCGACGTGACCGCCAAGCGGCTTGTCGCCAAATATCATTTTCGCCCGGAATTTGAGTTGTTTGATTGCGACGCCGATCCTTTGGAAATGACCAACTTGGCCGAAAGTAATGAACATAAGAAAACGCTCAGCCGACTGAAAAGCCAACTTCAGGAGTGGATGACGTCGCAGGGCGACCGGGGAATCGAGACGGAACTCGACGCGCTGCTTCATCAGGGAAAATACAAAGGGATGACCCGCAGAGAAGCCGTAGAAGCGTGGCAAAAGCGGACGGGAAGGAAGAAAGCAACCGCAAATTCTGCAAAGAAAGCCGGTTGAGTACGGGCGTTTCCGAGATAGGTTGTTGCTGATACGGCGGGCGGTACTTTATTGAACTGGGCGATCCACGAAAGGGCTTCGATGTCTTCCGCCAACTTTAAGCGACGTGAATTTATGAAGTGCTCGGCTCTGGCGGGCATCGGGGTGGTAACGGGGGTTAGCAACCGCGCTTTTGGTTTCCGCAGCGCCAACGACAGGCCGCGAGTTGGGGTTGTCGGTTGCGGCAGTCGCTGGGATCAGCGAGCGACGATTGCCGGTGGGCCGCACGGCATCGGAAAGGAATTTCCCAAGTTTTCGGATATCGTCGCCGTCTGCGATGTAGACAGCAATCGTGTCGGGCGGGCGAAAGGACTCGTCAAAGATTGGCTCGGTTCGCAACCGGACGGTACGACGGACTACCGCAAAATTATCGACCGCAAAGATGTCGACATTGTGCACGTTGTCACGCCCGACCATTGGCATGCAAAAGTCGCTATCGAAGCGATGCTCGCCGGCAAGGACGTTTACTGCGAAAAGCCGATGACGTTGACGATTGAAGAGGGCCAGCTGATTTGTGATGTTTGCCGCAAGACGGGAAAGATTTTTCAGGTCGGCACGCAACAACGAAGCATGCGGCATATCATCACGGCCGTCGCCATGATCCGCGCCGGACGGCTTGGAGAACTCAAGAAAGTGCAGTGTGCGATCGGCGGCGCGCCGACGAGTCCGCAGCTTCCGGTCGTTGCACCGCCGAAGCATTTTGACTGGAACCGGTGGGTCGGGCCGGCTCCATTGTCCGACTACCACTTCCGTGCCGGTGCGAGAAACGAAATGCGCAGTTGGTCGCGGTCCCATTACGAATTCCGCTGGTGGTACGAATACTCCGGCGGCAAGCTCACCGATTGGGGCGCCCATCACGTTGATATCGCGACGTGGGGAATGGACAAGACCGAGACTGGTCCCGTGTCGATTGACCCCGTCATGGTCGAACACCCGGTTCCGTTCAAAGACGGCTATCCCACCGAGCGGGCCACATACAACACGGCTACGAAGTTCAACATCAAGGCGGTTTACAAAGACGGGCTCGAACTGGTCATTCGACACGATACCGACAACGGAATACTATTCGAAGGGACCGAGGGCCGCATCTTCATCAATCGCGGGCGACTAAGCGGACGTCCGGTCGAAGATCTCGCGGCCAACCCCTTGCCGGAAGACGCTCTGGAAAAAGTCTACAAAAATCGGAAACTGACGGATCACCTGACGAACTTCTTTCGCTCAGCGGCCGACCGCAAAGAACCGGTCTCCGACGTGTTCAGTCACCATCGCGGCTTATCCACGTGCCATTTGGCGGCGATCGCGGCGCGACTAGGGCGCGAGATCCAATGGGATCCCAAAGCAGAGCGCATCCTCAACGATCGTCAGGCACAATCGTTGGTTGGCCGCGATCGACGCCAGGGTTTCGAAATCGAAATGTAGCGCTGCGACCGGCGCGCTACTTCTTGGTGAACGTCTGCAGCATTTTTTCGATTTGCTGCCATCTTTCGTCGGAAGAATACGTGGCGACCAGCACCAGTGCGAACTCTTTGTCAATAATTGCCATGTTTTTTTGACGAACGACGGGCACCGAGCCGGTGAGCCGTGAGTTCATGACGTCAAAAGTCGTGTTTCCGGCCTTTAGTTTTTCGAATTTACCGTCGATGGCGTACGGCAGGCCACTTTCCTCCAGGATGTCCTTAGTGAGCGTCACATACTCCTTCCCCGTGTCGACTCCGGAAGACGGAGGCAGGCGTTCTATCGCGATGATCAAAATGCCCGTTGGCGCTTGTTGGCCGAGCCCTTCCGCGGACACGGTCAACAGATTCATCGTGTTAATTTCCGAAGCCTTAAGCTGTTTGCCGAGTTTCTTGTTCGACTGTTTGACGATCTCGGATCCGGCTTCTTCAAGTTGACTCTGGGTTTGCTCATCGGCGACGTGCCAATTCTCATTCAGGTTGATCGAAAAATTGAAATACTTATTTGTGTACACGCCATTCTCGACGGTCCCTTTGTCCACGAGTGCGTCAACCGGCTCGTCGGCCGGTTTGTCTTGGCAACCGACGAACAGCAGGCATAGGCAAAGGTATAAAGATTTACTGCGGCGCATAATGGATCACTCCAAACTGACGGACCGATTGGCGAACAGTGAAAGCCCGCCCGCGATTGTGGCATGCTTATCGCGGTCTTGTAAATGACCTAACACAGCGGGATTTGATTTACTGAATTGATCGTGTGATCGATGATTATTCGTCTTCAACCCTTGTGAACATGATCAGCCGGAAGTCCATCGTCTGTGAACCCGGAATTTTCAGCGCGCGAAGTGTCAATTCCCCTTTGCCCGCTTCCAGACGGATCGTGCCCAGCCTCATTGCTTTGAAATCCTTGACGTAGGATTCCCTCCGCTCGAGGCGATCGTGTTCGCCACCCCGTAAGGGTGGGTCGTGGGCCTCTGTAATTTTTCCTTGCAGGCGGCTTTCGTTGAAAGACAGTTCGATGGTCGATCCGGTGTCCGACTGGGGGCAGGCGTAGTGAATCTCGACTTCATAATCACCCGCGGTGGCGACTTTGGCGTTCCATGTGATTTTGTCGTCCGTGCTCTTCCAATTGGTGAAGAACGAACAGTTTGGAAAACGATTCGAGCGTTTTATACCGCCGTGCGTTACGCCATCCCGCGCGGGAATCTGCGTGTAACGGTAGTCCGCGTGGCCGATCAGGAAGGGCCGGCCGTCTTGGCCCAAGCCGGGCAGCAGCTCTTGTTTCCATGCCGCCACGGCGTCCCGCAGACGCTTGGCCGTTTCCGGACTCTGTTTGGAAACATCTTTGTACTGCCCGGGGTCGGCAATCATGTCGAACAACTTACCCTGATGATCGAGTCGATATTGTTGCGTCCGCGCGCTGACGCGGCCCCGCCAGTGGGAAAAGATCGTGCGGTCCTCTAGAACGGCATTCACTCTGTTTGTTTGGTCGCCTCGGGCATCGGGGGAACGGGAAACATCCCGCTCTGTAAGCAGCGGACACAAACTAACGCCGTCGAGCGGTTTCTTACTGGCGACTTCAATACCGGCCAACTCCGCCAGGGTCGGCAACAAATCAATCGCGGCTGCAATAGGCCGGGCGTTTTTGCCGGCAGCTATTTTGTCCGGCCAACGGATCAACAGCGGCGAGCGCACTCCACCTTCGTCCGTCGAACCCTTGCGACCCTTCATGCCGCCGTTCCACCGCGAGCCATTGGGACCGTTGTCGCAGAAGAAAACCACGATCGTGCTGTCGGCAATTTGCAACTCGTCAAGTTTTTTCAGAATGCGGCCGACGTTCCAGTCAATGTTCTCGCACATCGCCAGCGCCGCGCGGCTGTGTACCACGTCTTCGCGGCTGGGGTCGCGATGCCGCATGGGCAGCCGCTTGCCTTGGAACTTGTTCCACCAGCGATCGGGCACTTGCATCGGCGAGTGCGGCGTATTGTACGGCAGAAAGGAAAAAAACGGCCGGCCCTTGTGCTGCTCGATAAATTTGATCGCCCTATTGGTGAAGTCGTCGATGACGAAGCCGTCGCCGCGCACAATCTTGCCGTTGTGGTCCAAGGGCGGGCCGAAATAGCTCCCCCAATGACCCGAGCAAAAACCGTAAAACTCGTCGAAGCCGCGGCCATTCGGATGATAGGGAAACTGCATTCCATTGTGCCACTTGCCAAAGGCTCCCGTGGCGTATCCGGCCGCTTTAAATGTGTCGGCGATCGTCATTTCGTCCAGGTTCATCCGCTCGCCGCCGGCCGATGTACTATAAACTCCACACCGCGGGTGGTAGCGGCCGGTCAAGAACTCCGCGCGGGTCGGCGAACAAACAGGACAAACAAAAAATCGCTCGAAACGGACCCCTTCACGGGCAAGTGAATCAATGTTCGGCGTGTTGAGATTTTTGTTTCCGTTCAGGCTGAGATCGCCCCAACCTTGATCGTCGGTCAGAATCACAATAACGTTTGGCCGCCGCCCAGCGGCGGTGGCGATCCCGCATAAAACGAAAGTCGAAAATTGAATAAGGAGTGCCAATAACAGCAGGGAGAGCGACTGCTGGATGTCGTACGATCTGTTTTGAGCTTTACTATCTCGCACTTTGTGACTTACTCCGCATCCCCAGGTTGTGACTCGATCACAGCACACACTACGCCACGATTTCGGAAATCACCTTCCCGCCAAACTGAGAAAGCTGTTTAAAGCGACCGGCGTGGAAAAACGTCAATTTGTTATCGTTCAGACCAAGCAGGTGCAGCAGCGTAACATGAACGTCGCGGATCGGATGAACGACATCGACGGCTTTGGCGCCGATTTCATCCGTTGCCCCGACAACCGTTCCGGGTTTTACTCCGCCGCCGGCAAAGAACATGGCCAGCGCGTCAGAATTGTGATCGCGGCCAATGGCCGTCTCGCCTCCACGAACATTGTTGTCGGGCGTGCGGCCGAATTCTCCGGTCCAGACGATTAAAGTTTCATCCAGCATATCGCGGGCCTTCAAATCCTTGATTAACGCCGCGATCGGCTTGTCGACCGAATAAATCCGCTTCTTGTGGGCCGTTGCGATGTAGTCGTGCGAGTCCCAGCCACCAGAAAAAATTTGCACGCAGCGGACACCCTGTTCGACAAGCCGTCTTGCCAACAGGCATTTGCGGCCGAATGGTTCGGTTTCTTTGTCGTCCAGTCCGTACATTCTGTGAATGTGCTGTGGTTCATTTTTCAGATCAATAACGCCCGGAACTTCGGTTTGCATGCGGAAGGCCAGTTCGTAATTTTCCATTCGCGCCGCAAGTTGTTGGTGTTGGGGATGGTCTTTGAGATGTTCCTCATTGAGTGATTTCAGTACGTCGAGGTTGGTTTGTTGATGTCCGCGTGTTTTCCACGCCGGCGGCTTCAAGTCGAGGATTGGCGGACCCTCTGAGCGGAGCTGCGTGCCCTGAAAGTAGGCGGGCAGAAAACCGTTCGACCAATTGCCGCTGCCGCCCTGAGGCGCGGCGAGTTCCGTCATCACAACGTAACCGGGGAGATTCTGATTTTCCGAACCAAGTCCATAAGTCAGCCACGCGCCAACCGCCGGATCGCCGCCGAAGCGATTGCCGGTGTTCATGTGATACAGGGCCGTCGGATGGTTCACCGATTGGGCCTGGCAACCTCGATAAATGCAAAACTCGTCCGCAACTTCCGCCGCTGCCATATGGACAAAATGTTCATTCATGGCAATGCCCGCTTTGCCCGCTTTCCTAAATTTGAACGGACTGCCCACATAAAACCTGTTTCCATTCGTCATGCCGGAAATTTGTTCGCTGTTGTTGACAAATTTCTTCAAATGCAGGTCGCCCAGCTTTGGCTTTGGATCGAATGTGTCGATATGACTCGTCCCGCCCTCCGTAAAGAGCATAATCACGGCCTTTGCTTTTGGCCGGTGATGTGGTTGCTTGAGAGCGAGTGGACCCCTTCGCTCGTCAGCCGCAAGCAAATCTGTGATTGCAATGGATCCCAGTGACGCTCCCAGACCGTAAAGAAAATCTCGCCGATTGAAAAACATTCGTATTCCCTTTGTTCGCGGCAAAGGCGTTTGACTTCACGGCCCAGGGTGGCGGTGTGCTACGTCGTATGACGGCTTTAGCGCACTTAGACTACCGTTGTTTTGCTCAGTGTCTTCGTTTGTCTCGGAACCTATCGGCAGTGGAATTCAAAATACATAGATAAACGCATTTGAGTTAAACAATAACAGACAGATATCCGCCAACGCCCGCGTCTCAGCGGTCACATCCGCGGCCTGTTTGCCGGGGGCATAGTTTTCGTAAATGTCGAGCCGCTCTTTGTAGAACACAGCGTCCCCGGAAAATTCTTCGACGACCGACCGCGTAACACGAGTTGGGTACTCCACACGTTCGGGCTTGTGCTGGTGATGGTAGTCAACCATCTTTTCATAATGTTGGAGTAGTTTCTGACGAACGGACGCGCTTGGCTTTTGGCCAATGGCTAGTTCGTAGCCACGTTGGATTCGATCCGTTGCCGTTTTGGCGTCGTGTTCTAAGCGAAGTGCCATAGCGATCGATCGGTTCGTCGCAACGTCGCTGTTCATCAATGAAAAGACTTGCGGCGTTACGCTGGGCGAGTCCCGCATTTCACAAGACTCGTCGGAACCGGGTTTATTGAACACCTCCAACAAAGGATCCGACAAACCACGCACGCGATAAGCGTAAATCGAACGCCGGTTTCGCAGCGCGGGTGTCCGCGATGGCTGCCATGCGGGCGCCAGTGAGAATTGCAGCATCCGGGGAGCAAGGGCGACTTCCATGTTGATCTCCGGCTTCGTCGGCAGTCCGCCGCCTTTGGGATTCAATTCGCCGGTGACTGCCAGCATGGAATCTCGCAGTTCCTCCGCCGTCAATCGTCGTGGCTCGAAGACGGCCCACAGTTGGTTGTCCGCGTCCCGTTCACGCAGCATCTTGATATCCGCGTGATCGCTCGCCTGTTGATATGTCTCCGAGGTCATGAGCAAACGATGCATCCGTTTCATCGACCAGCCTTTTGCCACGAATTCGGAAGCCAGCCAATCGAGCAACTCTGGGTGGGTCGGCTTTTTGCCAGTGGTCCCAAGATTATTCGGGTTGCCCGCCAGGCCGCGACCAAAATGGTAATGCCAAATTCGATTGACAATCGACCGGGTTGCCAGCGGGTTCTCGGGATTCGCGATCCAACGGGCCAACGCCAAACGGCGCCGCTGAAGTCCGCGCGGCAACGCGTAGGGATCGTCCTTGCGGCCCGAGTAGGCGGCAAGCTGCAAACCGCTGAGCACCCCCGGTGCCACACTGCTGGAGGGCGATAATAAGCTACCGCCGGAATAGATGTAAGACTCCGGAATTTTTTTTGACTTCGTGATCTCCCATTTTTTACCCGGATTGGGCATCCGCAACTTGATTGATTTCTGGTAGGCGTCACCGCCGGAATAGACGCTCAACGCCAAGGGCTCAAATCGCTCCAACCGCCTTGTCCAAATGCGGGCATTTTGTTCGCGCACCTTGAGGATGCCCCGCTCTTGTCCGGTCAATCCGACGAACCGCGGCGGTTTGTCGTCTCCGGGAATCTGTCGCCGCTTGTTGAAATCGACGTATTCATCCTCGCGATTATGATTGGCATACCATTTCCGCGCGGCTGCTTCCCGCTTAGCGTAGAGCGCATTTCGTTCTTCTGTTTCATGCCTCAGCAAGTCTTCCACGTGCCGGCGATTCGCGGCGAATCCACTCCTGTCTTCCACCGCGAGAAATTTCGCGGGACGCTCGGCTGGTTGGGTCGTCGCCAGCGCCGCGTAGACGCGGTAGTAGTCCCGCGTCGGAAGCGGATCGAATTTGTGGTCGTGGCACTTGCAGCAACGCATGGCCGTCGAGAGAAAGGTTTGGCCGATACTGTTCACCACATCGTCCAAATACAACTGGCGACTCACCTTGTCGGGACTCATTGCCGTGTGTTCCCACGGCCCCATCCGCAGGAAGCCTACGGCCACCAGCATCTCGGGGTCGTCCGACTTCAGTTCGTCACCGGCGATTTGCTCGACGATGAAACGGTTATACGGTTTGTCGTTGTTGAACGACCGGACAACGTAGTCACGATAGCGCCAGGCACTCGAACGTTCCCAATCGTTGGAATAACCGCTTGTGTCCGCATAGCGAACGACGTCGAGCCAATGCTGGCCCCAGCGTTCACCATAATGCCGGCTGTCGAGCAAACGATCGATTAGATTGCGGAATGCGGATTTCGGATTTCGGACCGACGCCCGCTCAAACGCTTCGACCTCTTCCGGCGTTGGCGGGAGCCCGATCAAATCGTAGGTCGCCCGGCGAACCAGCGTTTTGGGATCGGCGCGCTTGGCCGGTTTTAGTCCGGCGTCGTTCAACTTGACACGGATGAATGCGTCGATGGGATGCGGCGAAATATCGGGCGTAGCAGGCCGTGCAACCGGCTGAAATGCCCAGATATCTTCCGGCTTGTATCGCCGGTAAGTCCATTCGTCGGACAACCCGCCCGCCGTTTCGACCAGCACCCCGTCTTTCGTGACGCGTTTGCCCCAGGCCTGTTTTCTATATACGGCAACCGCCTGTTCGTTGGGCCACGGAGCGCCGGCCTTGATCCATTGGCCGACCAACCCGATCTGCTCTGCCGTCAACCGGTCGTTCTCCTTCGGCGGCATCTCGAGATCTTCCCACTTGATCGCCGAGTAGAGCTGACTCGCTTCCGGCTTGCCGGAGACGATCGCGGCTGTTTCCGATTCACCGCCTTTGAGTATGCCGGCGCGGCTGCGAATGTCGAAGCCGCCCTTCACATCATCCGGGTCGCCACCGTGGCAGCCGAAACATTTTGTTTTCAACAGGGGCAGGACCTTTACGGCAAACAATCGCTCGGCTTCTTTGTCGGCCGCGCTGTTTTCCGGCGGCAGCAAAGCGAAAAACAAGAAGACGAGTCCGATCGCAATCCGCTGGTGAATCACAAGTCCCGCCTTAGCGAACTCGGTGGATATACACATAATAAGCGGCTCGCGAATTGCCGGACTTGTCGATGAGATAAGTCCGCAGATCAATTGAACCCTTCGGCAGATCCACGCGAAATGTCGCACATGAACTGCCGGGCTCAATCGGCTGAGTCTCGTCAATTGTACCAACTTTCGGCCCCGCTTTGGCAGGATTGAGTCGGACGGTCGGCATCTGCAGGCTCCGGTTGGTCGTCTCGTGCCGCTGAAGATCAACGGCATGCGCGTCGGTCACCGCGGCGAAGGGCAGATCCATTTCTTCGGGCCAACGCCCGAGTGTTATTTTGTGGAGTTCCAATCGTGCAACTGCCGAACCCCCGAAGCCGACTGCTTTCAGTTTTTCCACTCCAAAATTTTCCGCGCCCTGAGCAAGAAAGCCGCCACCCTCTCGGTTATTGATCGGCTAGTTTTGGCTCGGGCCGCTTAACTCGGCAAGCTGCAGCGTCTCGTCGTAGCTCCGCAGTCCCGCGCTGGCGCCGATCGCGGTGACGCAGCAGGCTCCGGTTGCCGCTCCGAGGCGACCGGCCTGATCGATGGGCATCCCGCGCAGCAATCCGGTCAGCAAACCGGCGTAAAAACAATCACCTGCGCCGGTGGTGTCAACCAAGTCGCCGGGCGGATCGACCTGGCTTATCTCGATGAACTCGCCGTCTGCAGCACTTAACAGTGCGCCTTCCGCACCCAGCTTCACACCCAACACTCCGGGCGCACCGCAACTGCGATAGCGGCGGATGATTCGTTGCGGGTCCGTTTCGCCGGTTTGCTGCATGGCTTCGGCGCGGCTGGGAACATAAATGTCTAGGTGAGGTAGAATGCGGTCTAGCGGCTGCATATCGCCACCTTCTCCCGCACAGTCCAGCGCCGTCATGCAACCCTCCGCGCGGATGGCGGCAAACACTTCGGGCAGATCGTTTTCAAGGTTCGGCATCAACGAATAGTAACCCAACAACATCGCGCGGCTGCGGGCGAACAAATCGAGTTTGTCGAGAAACGTTTGTTTCGTCATCAGTTTCGGCGCGCCGACACAGTGGGCAAAACTCCGCTCGCCGCTCGGATCGATCAGCACGGCGGTCGTGCTGGTGGCCGCCGTGGCGTGCGTTTGCAACCCCGAAGTGTCAATGCCTTCGCGGCGGTAGCGGTCGCGGATGACCGTCGACCACTGGTCGTCGCCGACGTAACTGAATGCGGCAGCCCGCATGTCCAGTCGGGCTAGAGCGACGCCCGCATTGGAAACGATGCCGCCCGTCGTGACTTCGATCGGATCGGTTTCGATGAGCTTTCCGCCGCCGATCGGCAATTCCAAAGGAACTGGGCGCACCAGCACATCGACAACGCAGGATCCGCACACAATGCAGTCGATTGTTTTCATTCGGGCAGTCGGTTTTTGACAAATGAGCATTCGGCGAGGGGTGGGCCGAACGCTCTGCTAAGATCATATCCGAGCCGCCTGAAACCTCGTAGGTCCCCGCCATTAACGGCGCGCCGCGTAAGCTATAATATGCATATACCGCCATGCATAAAACGCTCGACCAAAAAATCGCCGCGATTCAGGCCGACCCGACCGCGCGGGAGTTTATACTCGCAGATGCGAAAGATGCCGACATGGCATTTGGGTTGGCCGCACCGGGCCAAAGTCCGGAGCGTCATGCCGACGAAGCCCAATTCCGCACCCTGGATGACTATCGCCAACTAATCCGCGAAGTCACGCGGCAGGGGTTGGTCGACATCATGCTAATGAGCGCCAGCACCAGCGACGTGCTGGCGATCGGCGAGCGGATTTTCGATGACAGCAAGGTCACACCCGCCATTCGCGCCAATGACACGACGGACATTTGGCTGGCGGCCGGCACCGGGCGGTATGCGACGCAGCCGTCCCGGCCGTTTCGCACCGCGACAATCGACCACGCCATGTGCGGCCAAAGCGACTGCAATCCCGAAGAACGTTCGCTCGGAGCGGATCTGGGGCTGTACTCGATCACGTTCAACAACGACTCCCTGCTCGACCGTGCGTCGCTGGAGGCTTACAACGCCTTTCGCGTTGAAGCGGAGGCAAAGGGATTTCGACATTTTCTCGAGGTGTTTCCGCCGAATGCCTGCGGTGACCACTGCCCCGAAGATCTCGGCCGATTCATCAACGACCACATCGCGCGGACGCTGGCAGGCGTCACCCGTGAAGGTCGGCCACTGTTTTTAAAGATTCCATACCTTGGTCCGGCGGCGATGGAGGCGCTGGTACGTTACGACAGCTCGCTGATCGTCGGCATCATGGGCGGTTCGGCGGGTACGACGTTCGACGCATTTCACATGCTGTGGGAATCCAAACAACACGGCTGCCGCGCCGCCCTGTTCGGACGCAAAATCAACAACGCCGAGGATCAGTTAACGTTCGTCAAATACCTGCGGCTGCTGGCCGACGACCAGATCGAGCCAGCAGAAGCCGTTCGCGGTTACCACGCCGATATCGCAAAGCTGAATCGACGCCCGCATCGACCCCTGGCCGACGATCTGCAGGCGACCGCAGCCGCGCTAAGCTACAGCGGTGGCGGGGGAGGCCAGCGGTCGAATCCGGCAAACAGCGGCGAGGACCGGCCCGATTTCAGCAAAATGAGTGCGGCCGAAAAACTCGAATGGAATCGCAAAAGGTGGGATCGGATTCTGGGGTAGCCGCCGGCAATCAGCACCGAGTCGTGGTCAGCGCCGCGGTCAGCAATCGGCAAGCCGCCTGCTATAATGCTCCCGTCGGTATTCGCCGGCAAGACAAACACGCGCCACCGCCGAGGGCTACGCAAATGAAACCGCTCCTGCTCGCCTGCCTGCTTGCGATCACCAACGCCGCCTCCGCCGACGAACCGGTTTTCAAACGCACGAAAGATTCGGTGCGGCAAGAGGGCGTCCCCCGCGGAACGGTCACCAAACACGTCTGGAAGAGCACCGTGTTCGCCGACACGATCCGCGAATACTGGGTCTACGCGCCGGCAAAAATCGACAAAAGTGCGCCGCTGGCAGTGATGGTGTTTCAGGATGGTCACACCTACGTCAAGGAGGACGGCGACTTCCGCGCGCCGATCGTGCTGGATAATTTGATTTACAAGGGCGAGATTCGGCCGCTGGTCGGCATCTTCATCAACCCGGGTCACAAGGAAAAAGAGCTGCCGAATAATCCGTGGCGGGGCAATAATCGCAGCTTTGAATACGACACGCTCAGCGATCAGTACGCGCGGTTCTTGCTGGAAGAGATACTGCCGGAGGTCGGCAAAACATATCGCCTGACGGACGACCCCGGGGAACGGGCGATTTGCGGGATTTCATCGGGCGGCATTTGCGCGTGGACAGTTGCCTGGGAGCGGCCGGATGCCTTCCGCAAAGTACTCAGTCACGTCGGCAGCTTCACGAACATCCGCGGCGGCCACGTCTGTCACGCCTTGATTCGCAAGACGGAAAACAAACCGATCCGCATCTTTCTGCAAGACGGAGAGAAAGATCTGGACAACGCGCACGGCAATTGGTGGCTGGCGAATCTGGAAATGGCGGCGGCGCTGAAGTACAAAAACTACGATTACCGGTTCGTTGGCGGCGGGGGCGGCCACAACGGAAAACATGGTGGCGCAATTCTGCCCGATTCACTGCGGTGGTTGTGGCGCGCGGAGAAGTGACGCGAACATGGACGACCAGTCACAATTCAATCCGTACAAACCGCCCGAATATATCTCGGGCGATTCTGCCGCGGGCAGACTTGGTCCCCAGATCGAGTTCGAGCCGATGCCCTGTCCGCAGTGTCGCGGCACCGACATCCAGCCTTCGCCTTACAGCGCCTGGCACGGCCGCCGCGCGGCGAAAGCGATACAAGACGTCGCCTGCCAAAGCTGCGGTTGCAACTACAACGGCGAAACCGGCGTCGAGTACCCGCCGCGCAAGAACCCGATGATCTGGTTTATCATCGCCCTGATTCTGTTCGTGCTGTACGTGGTCGGCTACTTTGGTTTTATCATCTCGGCCAGTTTTTAGGCAACCTTTAGGGTTGCACGCCCTGATACTGGGCATCGCCGAAGCCGAGGATGGGCCAAAATATAAACCCCAAAAAGGCAAGTCCGATGCCGAACCCTGCGGTCTTGCCAAAGTTTTCGGCGATGCCGATGGCGATGATGATGCCGAAGACGATGCCGATGACCGGAATGCAAAGCAGCAAGAACCACCAGACCGGCTTTCCGGCCATTTGAACCATAACGATAAGGTTCCAAATTGGCACGATACAGGCGATCCCCGGATGTCCCGCTTTCGCAAACGCCTTCCACAAACCGGCAATGATGAAGACAGTGATCGCCAGCGATAGAACGAGAATTAGAAGACTTGCAATTTCGGCCATCGAATATCTCCTTATGAAGGGACCACAGGAAAGCAGCGGCGCGGATTGTAACACATAGACATGGACAGCCCCAACAATGATCCGCCGCGCGACCCGACCGGGAAAACGCCAATTTCAGATACAAATCAACGCGGGTACTCGCCGGGCTGCGACTGCTCTACGGCAACCGAGCCCGGGCGATAGACCGTTTGATGTAAGCGTATTTCAATGAATGAACCCGCCAAACTTCGCGCCGACGCACTTGCAATTTGGCAGGCGGGTGTCGATGCGGTCTGCTCCGAACGGTTGGTGGACAACGTGATCCAGCGCGATGGTGACACATTAAGGATTTGTGGAAATCACTTTTTGCTTTCCAAGCTAAATCGCATTACGGTGGTCGGTGCCGGCAAGGCCGGCGCGGGAATGGCGGCGGCCGTCGAAGAATCGCTGGGCGGTGATGTGCTCGATGAAAAAGTGGCCGGCTGGGTCAACGTGCCGGCCGATTGTCTGCGGCCACTGAAATCGATTCATCTGCATGCCGCGCGGCCGGCGGGTGTCAACGAGCCGACGGCTGAAGGCGTCGAAGGGTCCGAGCAGATTCTCAAACTCGCCGGTGATTTGACCGACGGCGATTTGTGCCTCGTGTTGATCTCCGGGGGAGGCAGCGCGCTGGCGCCCGCGCCGCGGCCGCCGATTACGCTCGAAGACAAACAGGCCGTAACGCGGTTTCTAGTGCAGGCCGGGGCGACGATCACCGAATTGAACGCCGTCCGCAAACGGCTGTCGCGTATTAAAGGCGGCGGTCTGGCACGCGCTTCCCGCGCCGGTCAGCTTATCGCGCTGATTATTTCCGATATTGTAGATGACCCGCTGGATATGATTGCTTCCGGGCCGACCTACCCGGATGCGACCGCGGCTGACGAGCCTTTGGCCGTCTTAGAACGGTTCAATGCGAAGCCGCCGGAAGTACCGCGGCGGGTCATCGAATTTTTGGCCGATGCAGCTCAAGCGTCACCGGAGTCGAGCGACTTTCCGGGCAACGTGTCGAATCACGTCATCGGCAACAACGCCACCGCAGTGACCGCCGCAACAGGCAAGGCAGAGGCACTGGGCTATGACGTTATTTCGCTCGGATCGAAGAACTCCGGCGAAGTAAACGCCGAAGGCCGAGCGCTGGCCGAGCGCTGCCGGGAAATCCGCAGCGGCCCCCGGCACACGACGTTGCCGGCCTGCCTGCTCAGCGGCGGCGAACCGATTGTTCGTCTCGCAAAAACGGAAAAGCCGCGCAGCGGCGGCCGCAATCAACAGCTCGTTCTGGCCGGGCTCGATGCGCTGAAGGACGATGGCCTGGACCGAATTGTAATTCTCTCCGCCGGTACCGACGGCGAAGATGGTCCCACCGATGCCGCCGGTGCGTGGGCCGACTCCAACACCTTGCGGGCCATGAAGTCCCAGGCCCTCGACCCGCAAGCATTTTTAGAGATCAACGATTCCTATGGCTTCTTTCGCCAAGTGGGCGGATTGCTAAAGACGGGGCCGACACACACGAACGTAATGGATCTGCGCGTCGGCCTCATCGTTTAAACGGGACGCGACGGACCCTCCGCCGCCTCGCGGACCCGCTGATGCACAAGTTCAACCGGTCCGGCAGCATCGATAACGACGATGTTTTGGGGCCGTCTTCGCGCTTCTTCCAGGAACCCGTTTCGCAACCGCACCCGAAACGCGGCGTCGCGCTGTTCGATACGGTCCAGTTCCTCCCCCAGCCGCGCGGTCGCCGCTTCCACCGGCAGGTCTAAGACAAAATATAGATCGGGTTCGAGTCCGCCCGTAGCGACTTCCCCGACCCGCCAAACAGTGTCCGCATCGAGCCCACCGGCGTGGCCTTGGTAGGCGACATTGGAAAGCAGGAATCGATCGCTGACCACGACCTTGCCGTCATTCAACGCCGGCGCGATGATTTCGTTAACCATCTGAGCTCGAGCGGCCATATAGAGCAGCATTTCGCTGGTCATGTTGATGGGCGTTTCCATATCGCGGAGTACGACCTCGCGGATCGCCTCGCCCAGTGCGGTGCTGCCGGGATCGCGGCAAGTGACAACGTCGTGCCCCCGCCCGCGCAAGAATTCGGCAAACAGTTCGACCTGGGTCGATTTGCCAACGCCGTCGATTCCGTCGAAGCTAAAGAACATGCGATGCAACTAGGTCCTAGGCGGTAGGCCCTACAGCATAACCTACACGACCCGACTAGAGCACTACTCGGTGTCCCGCCGAAAGCCGTTCTGCGGAGTTGTGGAAGGCGCGGCGGAAATGTCGTTCTGCGAATCCGCTGCGTAGACCGACGGAACGGTCGCCGCGGTTTTGCGATTTCGATTGCCGACAGGGATTTGAACATCGCGGCGAAAACCGTCACTTGCCGTCGACGTTTGGATGATATCTATCTGCGAGGCCGGCGGTTCCGGCGGAAATTCCACCGCCTCATAAGACGTTTCGAGCAGCGGTATTTCCAGCGGCTCTGCCCCAGGCTCTGCTTCTTCGGGTACGGCTCCTTCGGGCGCGACTTGAGGATAAATCTGGCCCTCGGTCTGCTGGATGTACGGCCCGCGGCTGACAATACCCCCGCGGGTGGTGACATAGTTCATGTAAATGCTGGCGTCGCGCTGTCGCGCCAGCCGAACAGCGTCAAAATATGCCTTGCCCGGCCACGGCCCCTCAGCAAGGTACACATTGTGCGCGTCCAAATTTGAACCCTTGTGAAGGTGTATTTGCGCGATGGCTTTCGTATAAGCACAAACGGCAGTGTAGTATTGCGTGTCGGCCTGGGCGAGTCTCACCTGGGAATCGAGCAGGCGTTCGTTCGACTCCTGACCGCTTTTGTGGCGTTCGGAAAATTTCCTTACCTGCGCCTCCGAGGCGACGCGCTGGTTTAAGTAAGTTTGGATCAAACGGAACCAATTATCCAAGTCGCGCACATCTTCGGCAAGTCGATGTGAGAGTTCAAGTTCCTGCTCTTTCAGCACAGCTTTGTCGCGCGACAATAGCAACTGCGAATGCCGCATGGCCGCAAGTTCTTGCCGGAATCCAACTGGTAGGTTCAACTCCAGCAGCATTTCCCATTCCTGGTGTTTGCCACTCACCAGGTTGCCGAACGCATTGTCAAAGCGGCGGCGGAATGAATCCACGGCGGGATTGCCGTTTGAATTAAACCTGTCGCCGGGATCGATCAGCCGGTCGCCGAATCCTTGCCAGCGGTAGCGGCCGACGAAATCCAATCGTGGCATCAGATGATTTTTGGCGGCCACCAACTCCAATTCGCGGCGCTTAATCTGCCATTTTTGTTTTCGCAATTCGACGCTGCGACCTAATGCTTCGCCCAAAACGTCGTACCAATCGAACACGACCTTGGCGCGAATTGGTTCTTCAATCGGACGGATCAACCGGCCATCGGTCGCGGCCAAGCCTAGCAAATACCGCAACCGATTTTCCCAGTGAAACAAATCGGTCTTGGCCTGCTCGACCCGCGCCTGAAACGAAAAGTACTGTTCGCGTGAGCGCTCTTCGTCACCGACTTGCCCCTCGCCCACGTCCTTGCGGGCCTTGTCCAGTTTCCATATCCCCTGGGCGCTGGCGAGTCCCTGCTTTTCGGCGTCAAGCCGCTGATAGGCACAATACAGTTCCCAGTAAACACTTTCGACCTCGCTGACGAGGTTCCGAACGGATGCTTCCAGGTCGTTTAAACTTCGATCGACGTCAATCCGCGCCAGTAGCACACCGTCAAAACCCCGGGTACCGACGCCGGCGCGGGGGCTGAACGGACCCGCGATGCGGTTGTAATCGACACCGCGGCCCTGCAGTAACGGGTGCCGGACTTCGGCGGTCCATTGCGTCCGCCATTCGCTGGGGAACGGCCGGAACTGCGCATCAATGTTGCTCTGGTCGTAGGTGGTGACATTTGAAAATGAGAAGACATCACCAGTTGCCGACGCCTTCTGAATTCCCGCTTGAAAAGTCCCTTGATCCTGAACGGTCGCCAATCGTCGGCCGAGATTCACGACACCAACATTATTTGGGTCGTCGTTCTTTAGCCAAGTCATGCTCGCCGTTAAATCGGCGTCGAACGCCGCCAATGCAGCTTCCGGACCGATCGCCGCGCCGCCAAAACCAAACGCATTGGTTTCAAATAAGGCCGGGTTGTACATCGTCTGAGTTCCATCCGGATTGACCAACACGTTTTCGCTGGCGCGAACCAGTTGCCCCGGAAGGTTGACACGAATGCCGAGACTGCGCTGGACTTTGCTGTTCGACAGCGCGATCCTGACTGCTTCGTCGAGTGACAGTTCCCAAACATGCTCGAAGTCGGAGTTTTCGATCGTCAGCGGCGCCTGGGCGAATTCGACCTCAGCCAGACTTGGTACATCGATATTGGGAACTTCAATCTGTGTGGCCCGACCAATATAGTGATCCAGATCACCGTCTTCGTTAAAAAAAAACGGCTGCGTCGGATGACAACCGGTCAGCAAAACTGCCAGAATGCAGAATTTCGAGATCAGATCGTTCGAGTGCCGGTACATCGAGTGACAATTCCTCAGGGCGACCATTTCACGGCGTCCGCGCCGCGGTTTTTCTGTTCTGGTCCCCCCAGGACATTGCCGATTCGCGAGCGCAAGATGCCCGCGCGGCAGTCGTCAGGGCGTTTTATCGGATGAGAGTGGCGTTAAACTTTCGCCAATCCTCAATCTTGGTGGTTTTTGGCGATGCAGGCACGGCCATGCATGCATGCACCGCAGGGGAAAATATCGGCCGGCGAACGTTTGCCACGACGACGCGTCACAAATACATGCCCAGATAACCGCCCACGCCATCACTTGTTGCGTTGATTTGTTCGACGCGGCGTTTGGCCAATTCAAGATCACCTGAAGTGATATAGCGGTCGAATTCGATTTGCACAGCCCGCGAAACCGTCTCTTGGAACCAGATTACAACCGGCTCGGTCAACCAATCACATGTTTCCTGTGCTAGCTGCACCTGCAGCGTACACGAGACGGTCTGTTGATCGGCCGGATCGGTAAGAACGATCCCTTCGAAATCGAATTGCAACATGCCGACATCAATATCATTGGTCAAGCGAAAAATACAACTGGCTCGATGCAGATAGTAAGTGTTATGCGAGCCATGCTCACCGATCGCACATTTGACGCGCTCAACCAATGCGCGAAAGTCCTCAGATGCATCCAGGGGTACGTCCAACCGTCCAACGGATCGCAACGGCAAGCAGTCGAATGATATCTCAACGGACGACGACATACGTTCCAGCTCCCCAAGCAGAGCGGATGCAATCCGGTCTACTCCCCGGCACGCGCCACGGGAGTGCCCGCATCAACTTCCTTCGGCCGGATGAACTCGGGAACCGCCTGTTCTAGCCGCTGGATAGCCGCAACGGGCCTGGTGGGCTTGGCCGCCTGTTTCTCTTTCGACTTGCGGTCCATTGCGATCGACAGCCAACCGCCCTTGGATTCCGCCACTGAATACTTAAATTCACCCAGCTTGGCCCAGTTGCCCGGCAGCTTGAACGGAAATATCTCGAC
The DNA here is from genome assembly GCA_046582885.1 of Pirellulales bacterium. GTDB lineage: Bacteria > Planctomycetota > Planctomycetia > Pirellulales > UBA7805 > JAYZEI01. The sequence goes on from JAYGDO010000252.1 coordinate 20,694, forward strand.
AATCGTATTTTCATTCTCTTCGCCAACAAACAATGTGCGGAAACGCGCCCGCAACTTTGAAGTGACACCCTGATCGCCGGGTCGCAACCGGCCGCCCCGTTCGACGCCCGTCTGAATCACGCCCCAGTCTTTTTCAGCGTCTTCCAGCACCAATCGCAGGCCACCATACTGATCCTTCTTGATCGAATATTCGGCAAAAATGCTCTGCCGGCTGGTTACCTTGGCGTCACTCTGCTGCGGGCCGAGAAAGCGGCTGCCACGAATCGTGAACTTCACTTTTCCGTCCCGGAATTCAACGGAAAGTGGGTCGCGCTGGGCGAACGTGATGGCGAACCAATCGTCGTCGTCCGGCCTCGCCTTCGGGGCGGGCTTGCCTTCGGCTTTACGACGTTGTTTTACCTTTTCAAGCCGGTCCAGCTGGAATTGTTCGATGCCTGCCCCTTTCTTTGCAATTTTCACTTTGTCGCCGCGGCGCTTAAGGGCCGCAATGACTTCTTCCGGCGCACCTTCCGAGACCATCGTGACCCCGCCCAGCATGACGGCGGCGAAATTATTGACGACCGATTCATGTAGTCTCACGGCCATGTCGGCATCCTCTACAGGTGCTTCGGGCGGCATAGGCGCGGCAAGTTGTTCGGCGGTCGCCTGCAACATTTTGATGCGGACCGCGTCGCCGTCGGTGTGCACGTCGAACAGTTCTGGAAACGCCTCCAGCCGCTGCAGTGGATGACGGAATTTCGCGAGATAGTTGTCGTTGGCCTCGCTCAGTTGTTTGGCCGCTTGTTCGTCGACGCGAACCTGCAGCTTTTTGCTCGCTTTGTGCGACGCTTCGGCTTCCGCAGAACCTTTTTTCTTCTTCGCTTGCTTCCACGCGAGCCGCTCGACGAATTGACGCTGCGCCGACACTCCCGTGAATTTCGATAAACTCTGCGCCGATGCATCCGCCGGATCAGAAGAAAGACCGTCTCGCGTAAAGTAAATTCGCTTTGTTGCGTTCAGCTGCGTGGTGGAATCCGAAAAGACCCGAACGCTGCGTGCATAGCCGACCGACTTGGCTTTTGTCTCGCCGTTCATGGTCAATTCGAACACGGCCCGTTGCGGATCGGGAACCAACGTCGCCTGAACAGATCCGGTCGTGTGTCCTTTGGCAACGATGTACGTGCCCAGAATGGTGCCGCGGTGCGTGGTCGGTTCGTCAATTTCGTTTTTCATGCCGGCCGTCGCAACATCCGAGTTGATGTGAGCAATTAAGTTTGGGTGCGCATAATGACTCCGGACCGCGGCAATCAACTGATCGGCTTGTCCTAGCCGCTGCATGAAACCGAGTCGCCGTCCAATTTCAATCGCGTCATAATGACTCGACTCTGGACCGTAGCTCTTCAATAGTTCGGCGATGTCGGCCACATACTTCTCGTAGGTCTTCCTCGCGCCGTCTGTGTTGAGCAGCACAAGGCTTTGATCGATAAGACGGCGGATGGCCCGCCGCGCCGCAAGGAATTGCTGCTTTTCCAAACCGTCGTGGTCAATCGAAAGTTGATCCACGACGAACTTCAATGTATCTAAATTTGGTTTTTCGCCATCCAATTCGCGAGTCAATTCCGCCCACTTGAGATACGCTTTCCAGCCCTCGGCCCGCTTGCGATGCCGATTCAAAAATCGTTCTAATTCAGCGAGCGCTGCGATAGCTTTTCGCTGCGACTGCGCGACATCTTTTTTGCTGGACGCGGCAAACTTATTTTTCGCCGCCTCAACCGCCGCCGACAACTCGTCCGCAGCAGGCAACGATAACATCACAAGCCAGTCGGCCGCGGCGGCCAATTGCTCGTGGAGCGTCTCGGTTTTTAGAAGCTGATTCCAGCCGGCTTCGGGGTTGCTGCCGGCCAGCCTTGATTCCAGTTCGTCTAACGTGGGGTTAAGTTCCGCCTCTTCGCCATGCAACATCGAAGTAGGCGACAACACAAAGGCCCATAACACGGCCGCAAAGACAACGATCCGTCGTCTGTCCCGGCGCAGCAAATGTACGGTCAGCATCCTTTCGCTCCTTTATGCAGAAAAGTAATTTCAGGATCAGAAATCCTGATGTCGACGCTGAATCAAACACTTTTGAAACACGAATTTACGCGATCGCGGGGAGCGCCCAAAAAGGCTACGCAATCTTAGCTTACACGCCCATTTCACACAATCAAAGTTTGCCGAGTCGGCGGCCGACACGGGAATTCGGTGCGAACCACTACGCCAGTAGCGGGGGCAGGTGTGGTCGAGTCGATCTTGTCAATTCTGCGGATCGCGGGCGCATTCGCGTTAAAGGGACTGTAATATGAAGGGGGTGGACGTAGCGGCGAAGATTGTCGTCGGCCCCGAAACCCAAAAGAATTTTCGGGGTTTATTGAATTGGCGGCGAAACGTGCCGCCACAAATCGTCTTTTCGCTTGGAGACCAACTCATGGGTTTGCCGACTCCTGTTTCCCGCATGCTAGCATCCGTCGCCGTGTTTCTGATTCTTGCTCTCGGTTTATTGGTCCCCAATATTTGGGCCGCAGACGCAGGTGTGTCAAAAGTCGCTGCGGGCGTTGATCAATTATTGGCTGAAGAGATCGTCGTCGATGAGGCAGCAGAAGCTGCCGACGACGAAACGTTTCTTCGTCGACTCTCGCTGGATCTGGCTGGCGATCAACCGACGCCGCAAGAAATCACAGCCTTCGCACTTGATACATCGCCCGACAAACGCGGCCGCGCGATCAACCGGTTGCTGGCCCGACCGCAGTTTGGCCAAAATTGGGCTCGGTACTGGCGCGACGTGATTCTCGCCCGCCGCAGCGACGACCGCGCTCTGTTTCTCGCGGGAAACAGTGTGACGGTGTTCCTAACCGAACAATTCAACAAAAGCGCGGGTTGGGACAACATCGCCGGGGCGTTCGTTACGGCAACGGGCGATGTCCGCCAGGACGGCCGCACGGCACTGATTATGGCCCAGGAGGGCAAAGCGGCGGAAACGGCCGCCGAAGTATCGCGTATTTTTCTCGGCATCCAAATTCAATGCGCCCAATGCCATGATCATCCGTACGACAACTGGTCACGCGAGCAGTTTCACGAACTGGCAGCATTTTTTCCTCGTACCGTAGTCCGGCCGAAACTGAATTCGACTACGCGGACGTTCGAGGTCACCTCGTTCGACCGTTCGGTCGGTCGCCGGCCCCGTAACGAGAATGCGTCTTTGGAACACTATATGCCGAATTTGGAAGACCCATCAGCTAAAGGCAAGTTAATGGAGCCTGTCTTTTTTGCTACCGGCGAAAAACTGGATACCGGAAACAGCGACTTGAAGCGTCGCGAGACGCTCGCCGCGTGGATGACGGGACCGGAGAATCCGTGGTTCGCCAAAGCGTATGTAAATCGTATCTGGTCCGAACTGGTCGGCCGCGGTTTTTACGAACCAGTGGACGATATGGGGCCTGAACGAAAGTGTCTCGCGCCGGGGACGCTCGACTATCTGGCCGCAGAGTTTGCCAATGCCGATTACGACGTAAAGTGGCTCTTCCAAGTCATCACATCGACGGACGCCTACCAACGTAAAAGCCGGTCCCGATCCGAAGCGGCGAAAGCCCCGCTGACCTCCAACTGCCCCCAACCACTCCGTGCCGACCAGCTTTACAACGTACTGACTTCAGCCTTGGGTATCACTGAAAGGGCTTCCAGCCTGGCCTATTCCGGCGGTCCCAGGGCTCGAACGGACAATATCCGCACGCAGTTCAATTTAAATTTCGGTTACGATCCCAGTCTCAGCCGCGACGAAGTTGCTGCATCGATCCCGCAAGTGCTGGTGATGATGAACTCGCCGCAACTTGCCAACGCTATCAACGGCCGCAGCACGCGTACGATGTTGGGCAAGTTATTGGCGGACGAAAAGGATAACGAACTGGCCGCGACCGAACTTTACCTCCGCTGTCTCGGGCGGCAGCCGAGCGACCAAGAACTAAAAACGTGTCTCGGCTACGTCGGAACAACCGGCGACCGCGTCGAAGCATTTGAAGACATCCTCTGGTCACTGATCAACTCGGCCGAATTCAGAGATCGAAAATAACGCTTTCCTATTTCCCTAAACCTGTCACTTGACCCCCAGCCTTCGATATGAATATTCAACTCGTTCATCAAGTCGACGCCGCGGTCTGCCGCGGCCAAACCGTTCAGCGCCGCGATTTTCTCAAGGCCGTCGCCGCCGGTGGAATCGCTGCCGGCAATTTGTCGATAACCGATCGCTTCAGCCTGCAGGCCGAGGAACTGCGTCGCCGCGGCATGTCGTGCATCCTGTTGTGGATGGCCGGCGCGCCTAGCCAGTTCGAGACCTTCAGCCCGCTAGCCGGTCATACCAACGGTGGGGAAACGAAAGCGACCAAGACCGCCGTCGGCGGCATTGAGATCGCCGAAAACCTGCCAAACATCGCCAAAGTGATGGACGAAATTGCCATCGTCCGCTCAGTTACCAGCAAGGAAGGCAACCATGGCCGCGCGGCGTATTATCTGCACACCGGATATTTGCCGACGCCGACGGTCAAGTTCCCGTCGCTGGGCAGCGTGGCCGCGCACCAGATTTCTTCTCCCGAATCCGAGCTGCCGTCGTACGTGCGAATCGGAAATCAACTGCAGGGCGCTACCGGCGGTGGTTTCCTGGGGGTGGAGTTCGACCCGTTTGTTCACGGAAACGCGACACAACCGCCCGCCAACACCAAGCCGACTACCGGGGTCAATCGCTACCGGCGGCGGCTCCGTCTGCTCGGCAGTTTACAAAAAGACTACGCAGCCGACGGCGGCAAAACTGAGGTCGAAAACCACCACAAATTATACGAAAAGACGGCCCGGATGATTCTCAGCAAGGACATGAAGGCGTTCGACCTGAAAGACGAACCCGCCAAAGTGCGCGAGGCGTACGGCAATTCGGAATTTGCCTCCGGTTGCCTGCTCGCGCGGCGTTTGGTCGAAACTGGCGTCTCGTTCGTTGAGGTCACATCGCGCGGCTGGGATACCCACGCCGATAACTTCAACCGCCATCGCGAATTGACCGGACAGATTGACCAGCCGTTCGCAGAACTGATACGTGACCTAAAAGACCGAGGGATGCTAGATCGCACGTTGGTCGTGTGGATGGGTGAATTTGGTAGGACGCCGCGGATCAATGGTCGTGCGGGCCGGGATCATTTTCCACGTGCGTTCTCGGCTGCTCTGGCCGGCGGCGGAGTCCGCGGCGGCCAAGTCATCGGCCGCGTGACCAAAGACGGCATGGAAGTCGCCGATCGTCCCGTCACGGTGCCGGACCTGTTCCAATCGTTCTGCAAATCGCTGAAGATTGACGCGGATCACGAGAACGTGAGCAGCATCGGCCGTCCGATCAAAATCGTCGAAGAAGGTCGCTGCGTGGATGAGCTATTCTCTTAGCACGCGTGTCGGCTTCGCGTAGCGGTTGCTGTCAATTTACCACGAAGTGAAAAATCTTCTGATCACAGAGGTCCCTCGCCGGGCTCGGGGTTAAATCGCCAATAGGATCCGAAATCCGCTCCCGCTGGGCCGGTCGGTTCGTCGACCGGGTGATTTGATTTCGATTACGACCGCTACTGTGGCACCTGTCCGCCACCCGCGTCGGCGTAAGCCCACTGAATCGCTTCATTCGTCTCGCGGCCTTCTTCGCCAGTGACTCTCGGATCCAGATCCTCGACAATGGCGGAAACAAAGTCGGCAACCAGCGGCCCGCAGAGATTGTCGGCGGGCGGATGTTTTTCGATGCGCCGTCCGTCGCCGATTTCCACAATCAGTTCGTCACCATTAAGGGGCCGCGCGGCAAGGCGTCCTCGGGTGCCGGTAATTGCAAATTCATCCGGATCCGCACAGCCGAAGTGGCACTGTAGTGTACCGATGGCGCCGCTTTGAAAGTGGAATAATAGTGTGGCGCTATCTTCGGCTTGATAATCAGCCGCAATTGTTTTGCAGATTGCCTTGATCTCGGCAATTTTTCCGAATAGATGCAAGAAGATGTTGATGCGATGGCTGCCGACATCCATCAAGGCGCCCCCGCCTCCATCTGCGGGAACCGCCCGCCAGTACCCGTCTTCGCCCGGCTTCATGTCCATCGGTGTGGCGGTAACCGCCGACACGGCCAACGGTGTGCCGATCGCGCCGGTTTCCAGCAACTCGCGCATCCGATGAACCAGCGGATAAAACCGCCGGTAGTAGGCCACGGCAAGTTTCACACGTGCGTCGCGACATGCACCGATCATCAGTTCGCATTCGGCAACACTCATGGCCATCGGTTTTTCGACGAGTACATGTTTGCCGGCCGCCGCGGCCGCCACACTCTGCGGCATGTGATCTCGGAC
>JAYGDO010000280.1:0-4352 GCA_046582885.1 Pirellulales bacterium
ACTTGATATTCGTGCCCAAGCCGAAAAACGCGCCTTCGCCGGGCCAGCATTCCTGGTCGGGGGCCTTTGAAGTATGGTTCGAACCGACGTTCGCACCGTAGCCGACATTGCCTTTGCCTTCGGGCCAGAGCACAGCGATCAGCAGGGCCTGATGATGGAAGCCGACAAACGGGCCGAGCAGGCAAGCAGTCGCTTCGCCTTCGGCCACGCCCGAATTGGGGCCGAGGATGCTATCGGTCAGCTTGCCGTGCCGTTCGACGTGTGAATGCTCGGTCATCACCGACGAAGCGACAAGGCCCATCGTCGTTGCGTCGCTTCCCCACTGGAAAATTGAATCGGTCACGCAAGCTCCGGATTCGACGCGGGCAGGCTCCTCCTCGCTGCTGAGCAACGTGCTGTCAGCGACCAGCGTTGCCCCATCGACAACGGCGAATCGGCCAATGTAGCTATTGCGGACGGTCGTCGTGTTGCGGACTACGGCGCTGTCGGCGATGATGCCGCGCATCGAAGTTGCCTGCGATGTGTAATCGGCGACCGCTTCCGTATAGGCATCAACTAGTTTCCGATCCGACCGCGATCGAGCGACGACCGCGGCCACTTGCACATCGATCTCGGCAAAAACCCCAACCTCCCGTCCGCCGGTTTCGATGGCGATGGGCAATTCCTGACCGTTGCCGAATGCCGTGGTGCCTTCGCACGTCACGCTGTTGCAGCGGTATACAACGGCCCTTTGACCGACGACGTAATTGCTTAATAGGCCGACACCGTGGACCAGGGCATTGCTGCCGACGACACAGTTGCTCAGCACGCTTTGATAAACGCCGCAGGGCAATTCTGCACCGCCGCCTGCCGGGACGCAATCGCCGAAGTGTCCCAGGATGACGTCGCCGTGAAAGCTGGATTGCCTTACGGAACCCGCATCGAACGAATCGGCAACTTGCACTCGCGACCAGTCGTCCGCGACGTTTCCTTGGACTTCGAGTTGCTCGATTTCTTCGGCGGAAAGCCGGCGGATCGAATTTGTGCCCAGCGCCAACTGGGTTCCGGCGTCCTGTTTCACACAACGGACGTCACGAATGAGTTCCGATCCGTCCAAGGCAACTCGGACGGCATCAACTGGACTGCAGCGGTGGTTCATGAGCTAATCTCTACCTGGGAACGCCGTGTCCGGTGGGTTCTACCTGCGCGATGCACGGCCTCCGCCCGAGAACGAGGATGCGCCAGTTGCAATTAAGAAGCGAGAATTTTCCCGCTGAGATCTCCGGCAGTTCGGTCCTCCCACGCCTGCTCTTTGAACTTGTAGTAGTCACGGAGTTCCAATTCGCCGGCGGCGTCTTCGTCGAGTACGGCGATCGTATCGGCATGCATCTGAAGCGCGGATGCGGTGATCGACGATGTGACGGGGCCTTCAATCGCCTGGGCGACGACTTGTGCCTTTTTCTCGCCATTGGCCATTAATAGGCATCTGCGGGCTTTCATGATCGTGCCGACGCCCATGGTCAATGCGAAACGAGGCACGTCGCTTTGCGAGGCAAAGAAACGAGCGTTGTCTTCGATGGTTTCCTCCGTCAACGCTTCGAGTTTCGTGTCGCCGTTCAACGACGAGCCGGGCTCATTGAAGGCAATATGGCCGTCACCGCCGATGCCGAGAACTTGGATGTCGATACCTCCCGCGTCCGCGATCATCCGCTCATATTGTTCGCAGAACGCCTCGGGGTCTTCAGCCAGACCGTCAGGCACGTGGGTTTCTTTCGGCCGTGGGTTGAGGTGCTGAAAGAGCTGCTGCTCCATGAAATAGCGGTAGCTTTGATCGTGATCCGGCCCTATTCCCAAGTATTCGTCGAGGTTAAACGTTGTCACCTGTGAGAAGTCGAGGCCTTCCTCTGCAGTCATGCGGGCCAATTCTTTGTAGAGGCCGATCGGCGTGCTGCCGGTCGCCAAGCCGAGCACGCATTGCGGATTGCCCCGCACAACGTCGGCCACGAATTGCGCCGCTTTTTGGCTCATGGTGTCGTAATCTTTTCCGATCAATACTCGCATCAGTTTCCTCCGCTGGATGAGTTGTTCACACGATCGCGCAGAAATCCGGCGCCATCGGAACCCGCCAGTATACATGGCGATTTTCATCTGGGCAAATGCCTGTTGCGACCCCCGTACGGACGCGGCGTCAAAGCCTGCCAAGTTGTTCCAGACTATTCGTTTTGTGGAATTTGACGTGGGAGCGTCACGATGCCGGAGTTGCTTCGTCAAAACACAACAGCCCGCGGCAAGCTTTGAGCGGTTGGGGCAGCCGACTGGCCGCCCTTCGTCCGCGCCATCGACCCCGTGCCGGATTGGCACCGCCCGGAAAGCGGCTCATCTAATTCACTCTTACGTCGTAGCAGAACAGCAACTCCTGGTCGCGCAAGTAGAGCTTGCCGCTGACGACGACCGGGTGCGTCCAGATTCTGCCGGACGGCTTGCGGAGTTTCGTCTGTGGTTCGAGCGTAAAGCGACCGTGTTCCTTCCAGGCATTGGACGAAGCCGCGGCCAATACGACATCGCCGTTGCGCTCGCTGAGGCAGTACAGGCGGCCGTCCGCGTAAGTGAGCGCGCCTTTGCCGAGGCTGCGTCGTTCTTTCCAGCGAACCTCACCGGTTTCGAAGTCCATACAGGTCCAACCGCCGCTATCGGAGTACCCGTACAGATTGCCGTCGAGCAACAGTACACCGCCATGATGGTTTGTCATGTTATTGTTATCGTAGACCAGAGTGACCCCGTTATTCTTCCCGATTTCCAGCAGCTTGCAGCCCACGCTGTAGCCCGACGAAACGAATATTTTGCCGCCTGAAAAAATCGGAGTCGGCACGACGGCGGTGCGCCCGGGCCATTTCGTTTTCCAGAGTAGTTTGCCGTCCTTGGCGCGGATGCCGACGACGGTCTTCATGGTCAACTGAATGTACTGCCGATTGCCGTTGATGTTGGCGGTGATGACCGAAGCGTATTGTGCGCCGTCGGTAAACTCTTCGCTTTGCCAAACGATCTCACCCGTGTATTTATTCAACGCGGCAAGCGCGCCCTGATTACCGCCCGGTGTGCAAACGACTTGGTCGCCATCGACGAGCACCGATTCGGTATAGCCCCAGCGGGGGATGTTACCGCCGAGATCTTTCATCGATTTGGTCCAAGCTACTTTGCCGTCGCTCGCCTGGGCGGAGACGAGATTGCCCTGGCCGCTGAGGGCGTAGACGAGTTGGCCGTTGACCGTGGGTGTGCCGCGTGGACCATTACCCCAGTTGTTGGTCAGCAGAGTCCCGATTTCAGTTTCCCAAATTTTTTCGCCCGAATTGGCGTTGATTGCGTAGAGAAATTCTTTTTTCTCCTGGGCTCCCATGATGAACAGGCGGTCATCGACGATCGCCGGACCAGAGTAGCCAATGCCGACCGTGTCGGTATGCCAGAGTTTCTTCGGTCCGCCTTCGGGCCACTCTTGGAGCAGATTTGTTTCCTTGGAAATATCCGTTCGGTCGGGTCCGCGAAACTGGGGCCAGTTCTGTTTCGCCTGGGCCCGCGCCGAAGAACAGAGAAAACTCGCAAATAGGAGATAAATTGCCAAGCAGAAAGATTTCATGGTCGGGACTCTCAAAAGGCGGGATGAATTTGGCGCAAGGGCAGGACGGAACGAGCTCGCGCCGTTCCAAAATTTGTATTGCCGAGCCTGTGCGAGCCCACTCCGGCCTACATCCGGTGGGCTAAATAAGATCCTTAATCGGCTCGACGTCTTCGACACCGACCAGTCTTTGATCGAGGCCCCCGTAAAAATACGAAAGCTTGTTCGGGTCGAGACCCATTTGTTGCAAAACGGTGGCGTGCAGGTGTTTTACATGAAATGGCTTTTCGATCGCCTTGGAGCCAAGTTCGTCCGTGGTACCGACCGAGATGCCGCCTTTAATACCGCCACCTGCCATCCACATAGTGAAGCCGAACGAATTATGATCGCGGCCCGTGCCTTTGGCATATTCGGCCGTGGGTTGCCGACCAAATTCGCCGCCCCAAACGACAAGCGTGCTGTCGAGCATTCCTCGCTGCTTGAGGTCTTTGAGCAAACCGGCAATCGGCTTGTCGGTATTGCCGGCGTGGTAGTCGTGGTTCTTTTTAAGATCGCCGTGGGCGTCCCAGTTGTTATCGTTGTGGTTTCCACCTGAATAGACCTGAACGAACCGTACGCCGCGCTCGACGAGCCGCCGCGCCAGGATGCATTTGCGAGCGAAATCCTGAGTGCGGGGTTCTTCCAGCCCGTAGAGTTTTTTGGTCGCCGCGTTTTCGTCGGCGAAATCGACCGCTTCGGGCGCGTGCTGCTGCATTTTGTAGGC
>JAYGDO010000354.1:0-19867 GCA_046582885.1 Pirellulales bacterium
GTCTCCATACCGACGATAGCATCACGTGCCTCACGTGAATGCGTGTTTAGAGTTCATAGTCTAGCCGCACAGCAACGTTGCCGCAGAGCCCGGGGTCGTAACCCCGGGGAATCCGGCGATCCGTCCATCTCTGGGATCCCCGCAGGAACCCAGTCCGTGGTTGTACTACTATCGTACCGGGGTTTGAAATCCCGGACTACGTACCCTCGACACGTGGCGGTGGCCGCCGCCACGTCGGATCGCGGAACGGTTCGCCCAGTTATTGGGCCTACAATTCGCGAACCCAGATGTTGCGGAAGCGAAGCGGGTTGCCGTGAAACTGCAAATGAATCGGCAACTTGTCCTCATGCTTGCTGTACTCCGGCGGCTTGTGCCAAGCCGTCGAGCCCTGCAATTCGAAATGATTTTGAATCAGCACGCCGTTATGCAGCACCGTCACCCGAGCCGGTTCGACGACTTTTCCCTCTTTTCCAAACTGCGGCGCGGAAAAGATAATGTCGTACGACTGCCAGTGCCCTGGTTTGCGGCAAGCGTTCACCAACGGCGGGTGCTGTTTGTAAATCGCGCCGGCCTGTCCGTCGAAATAGGTTTCGTTTTCGTACGAATCGAGAATCTGGACTTCATACCGGCCCATTAAATAAACGCCGCTGTTGCCGCGGCCCTGGCCGCTGCCCTTCACTTCATCGGGCGCCGCCCATTCGACGTGCAGCTGGCAGCTGCCAAATCCCTGCTTGCTGCGAATGCCGCCTTTGCTCGCAATCGCATGGCCATCTCGGACAATCCACGGACTGCCTTCCCAAGCCGACATGTCCGTGCCGTCGAACAACACGACCGCGTCGGAGGGGGCCTTACCGGCATCGCCTGGGCTGATGACTTTCGGCTTCGGCCATTTGATGCCGCTCTTCCATTCCTTCGCGACGAGCGACCGCGCGACGAGCAATCCCAGAAGGGCGACGGAAGCAAAACAGCAGACGCAAAGAAACACTAAACGAATTTTCTGTATCTTAGTCCGAGGCATGCATAAACTCCTGAATAGTATCAATGGCATCGACGTGTTTGAGAGGATCCGCCTGCTGCCGAGTCGGTCCCCATCAGAGTTTTCGGCTCGGCATGAGCTCCGCCGCCTGAATGCGATTCGAGTTACAGCAAGTGTACGTCACCGCCTGCCGGTCATAAAAGCTGCACGCGCCGAAAAAGTGGCGGCCGTAAACCACGACTTGTCTCGTCGCAAGTGGCCATCTAGATTAAAGATACGGTGGTAATCGGCGGGCAATGAAATGTCGATCGACAAGCGCGAAATCCTCATGCGACTGGAGTCGGTCAGTCGCGTTTTTCAAATGGGCGAAGTCGAGGTACGCGCGCTGGACGACTTTTCGCTGGATATTTTCGCCGGCGAATTGATGGTGCTGGTCGGCCCCAGCGGGTCCGGAAAGACGACGGCCTTGAACATCATCGGCGGTCTCGATCGCGCCACGTCGGGACGCGTCTATTTCAAGGGCCGAGACATCACAACCGCAACGCCGCGCGAGTTGACGCGGTTCCGTCGCGAATCGGTCGGCTTCGTTTTTCAGTTTTACAATCTCGTGCCCAATCTGACCGCGCGCGAAAACGTGACGGTAGCGACCGAACTGTGCCCGGCGGCGATGGACGAAGCGCGCGCATTGGACTTAGTCGATCTGGGCGATCGCGTCGAGCATTTTCCCTCGCAACTGTCCGGCGGCGAACAACAGCGCGTCGCGATCGCGCGGGCGCTGGCAAAAAATCCGGAATTGTTGCTGTGCGACGAACCCACCGGGGCACTCGATTTCGAAACCGGCAAGCGGGCCCTGCGTTTGCTGCGCGATGTCGCACGAGACATGGATAAGACGGTCATCATCATTACGCACAACACAGCCATCGCCGAAATCGCCGACCGTGTCGTCTATCTGCGGTCGGGCGAGATTGTCAGCATCGACGTCAACGATTCTCCCGCGCCACCCGAGGAGATCATTTGGTGAAAACACTTGATCGCAAGCTGTTTCGGGAACTTCGCCGCTCGCGCGGACTACTACTAGCGATCACCTCGATCATCACCATCGGCGTGATGATGTTCGTTTACATGCGGGCCACGTACCGCAATCTAAAAACTGCGCAGGCGAACTACTATGCCGAAGGCCGCATGGCCGACTTTTGGATCGACGTCAAAAAAGCGCCGCTCACCGAGCTCGAGCAGTTGAAAAATCTGGACGGTGTTACCCAATTGCGGCCTCGCATTCAGTTTTTTGCAACGGTCGATATCCCCGATGTGGCCGAACCACTCAACGGCCTCGTGCTTTCGCTTCCCGACCGGCGGAAACCGATAATCAACGACCTGCTGCTGGCCGCCGGCGGTTACTTTACGGATCGCCGCATGAACGAAGTCATCGTCAACGATACGTTCGCCCGCAAACGCGGGATCCGCCCCGGTCAGCGGATTCATTTACTGCTGAACAACCGACGTCAGGAGCTTTACGTCGTGGGAACGGCAATGAGTTGCGAGCACGTCTACCTACTCGCACCCGGCGCCTTCGTGCCCGACCCAATGAGGTTTGGCGTTTTCTATCTCAAGCGTTCGTATGCCGAAGAAATTTTCGACTTCGACGGCGCGGCGAACCAAATCGTCGGCCGACTGTCGTCGCAAGCCCGCGAGCGAACGGCCTCATTTCTCGATCGCGCCGAGCGGATGCTCGAGCCGTACGGCGTGCTGTCAAAGTTGCCTCTCGAAGATCAGGCATCGAATCGCTTTCTCAGCGATGAAATCCGCGGACTCGGTGTATTTGCCACATTCATGCCCATTATTTTCCTGGCCGTTGCCGCGCTGGTGCTGAACGTCTTGATCGCGCGGTTGATCGAACAGCAACGCACGGTCATTGGCACCCTCAAGGCAATCGGTTATTCGGACCTTGCCATCTTCTGTCATTACCTAAAATTCGGGCTCGCGGTCGGGTTGCTGGGAGGCATGGTCGGCTGCGTCGGCGGATATTTCATGGCCCACTGGATCACCGAGACGTACACCCAGTACTTTGAATTTCCGGATTTAACAAACCGATTTTACCCGGGTCTGTATCTGACGGGCATCATCATCAGCCTGCTCTTCGCTGTAGCTGGTTCGCTACACGGTGCGCATTCAGCCGTGCGATTGAAACCGGCCGAAGCGATGCGTGCAAAACCACCTGAGTCGGGCGGTTCAGTCTGGCTGGAGAAAATTCACTGGTTTTGGCAGCGGCTCTCATTCAGTTGGCGGTCGGTCCTACGACTGGTGATCCGTCATCGCTTGCGGACAGGCGTGGGAATGTTCGCGGCGGCAATGGGTTCCGGACTGTTGGTTTGCGGATTCATTTTGGCCGAAGCGATGGTTTTCCTGGTAGAGCATCAGTACGAAGAAATCCTCCGCAGTGATATCGACCTGGTATTAGATGGCGAACGCAGCCAAGCCGCGCTGGACCAGGCCCGCCGGCTGCCGGGTGTGGATATCGCCGAGCCGCTGCTAAGCGTATCCGGTACTTTCACGAGCGGACCCTATGAGCACAAAGCGGCGATCCTCGGTCTGCAGCCCAAGGCACAATTAACCGTGCCACGCGACGCGGCAGGACAACCGATTGCCGTCCCCCAGGTCGGATTGATCATCAGCCGCAAGCTGGCCGAAATGCTGCACGTCACCGTCGGCGATCATTTAACGTTTCGTCCATCGAAAGGGCTGCGGCGACAGCATCCGCTTCCCGTAGTGCGCATCAGTGACGACTATTTGGGTCTGAGCGTCTATACCAACATCAACTACCTGAGCCGACTAATCGGAGAAACGAAAGCCGTCAACGCCGTACAACTGAAAACCAACCCGGCTCCCCGAGTTAAAACCTCGCTATACCGCGAGCTAAAACAACTTCCGGCAGTCCAAGCCGTTAACGAACGTGGCAATGTCATTCGCAACCTTGAGGAAAACTACATCGAGATTCAAAACATCTTTATCAGCGTGCTGACTTTGTTTGCGGGCGTTATCTTCTTCGGCAGCATCCTGACGGCATCGATGATCGGTCTGGCCGAACGCCGGCGCGAAGTGGCGACGTTTCACGTGCTCGGTTATACCGGATGGAAAATCGGCGGCCTGTTTCTGCGCGAAAGCTTGTTGGTAAATCTTCTGGGAACGATCGCCGGATTGCCGTTAGGTCTGGGTTTGGCGCACTTGATCGAGTTCTACTACGACACGGAGCTGTTCCGCTTTCCGGTTGTGACAACGCCCTGGGTCTGGATTAACACGATGCTGCTTTCGCTGCTGTTTGCCCTGTTTGCGCACGGGTTTGTGCAACGTGCAGTGCACCGCCTCGACTGGGTGGACGCATTGAATGTCAAGGAATAAAGCGTTCGATGAAATCCTGCAGCGTCGGCGAGCGGCGAAGCGGACAACGCTCGCTGGGAAGCTCGCCAGCGAGTGGTTATACTTGGTGGCGCCCGGCAGGCGAGTTTGGGCACAACGCGTTTTGGTCCTTCCAACAATTCATGCCGCGTTCGATGAAAAGGAGTACCCCATGCGACGCTGTTTCTTGTTGAACTTGTTGCTTTCTGTTTCCTTCGCACTCACCACCAGCCAGCTGCCTGCGGCGGACGGGAACTGGCCCGGTTACCGCGGGTTGGACGGTTCTGGTCATACAACCGAATCCGGTTTACCGGTGAAATGGAGCGAAAAGGACGTCGTCTGGCGCGTCGAGTTGAACGGGATTGGACAGTCGTCACCCTGTATCTGGGGCGAACACATTTTCGTGACGACAGCCTCGAAAAACGACCAGGGTAAAATCGAACGCTACGTACAATGCGTTGAGCGTGTTAAAGGCAAGGTGATTTGGAAGCAGCTGGCGGCAACTGGCGCCGGCGAATCGCTACACAAGATGAACACGTGGGCAACACCCACCTGCGCAACCGACGGCAAGCATGTCGTGGCCTTTTTTGGACCGGGAGGCCTTCACTGCTATGGCACAGGCGGGGCGAAACTGTGGTCCCGCGAGCTTGGTGAGTTTCCCGGCGGTTGGGGCATCGCGGCTTCACCGATCATTCTTGGCGACCTAGTTATCCAGAATTGTGATGCCGAAGGGTCGTCGTACTTGATCGCGTTGAACAAAGAAACAGGCAAGCAAGTCTGGCGGACGGATCGCAAGTCACTGCCCAAGGGTGGTTGGAGCACGCCGATCTTGATCGACACCGGCAAACGCAAAGAGTTGGTGCTCAACGGCGAATTTGGCGTCCAGGGTTACAACCCCGAAACGGGCGCCGACTATTGGTCTTGCCAGAGCTTCAACGGCCGCGGCTCGCCAATTCCCGCTTGGGGACATGGGCTGCTGTACGTTGTGAACGGAAAACCGGGCGACATCTACGCGGTGCGACCCGGTGGGCGAGGCGACGTGACGGGCAGCCACATGGCGTGGCACACCCCGCGCGGGGGCGACCGCGATTTGTCCTCGCCGATCTTGGTCGGCGATCACGTGTTCGTCGTGAGCATGAAAGGCATCGCCACCACGTACGACGCGAAAAGCGGCGAAGAACTCTGGAAAAAGCGGCTCGGAGGCAACTATTCCGCACCGCCGATGGCGGCGAACGGCCTGATTTATCTTCAGGACGAATCGGGCAAGACCGTCGTCGTGCGGCCGGGCGATGATCTGGATGTGGTCGCCAAGAATCCGATCAGCGCGACGGACGACGAAATCTTTCGCGCTTCGCCGGCACCTAGCCGGGGCCAGATATTTGTCCGTTCGAATCGGGCGCTCTACTGTATCGGCAAGCGGTCAACGGTCGCGGGCCTTTGACCGCCGGGACAAACAACGTGGGGAAAGGTGAATTTCCAGTAGTACCAAACTGCGGCCCGCCGGAAACTGCTCTCTCCCCCTTGTTTAGGCGGCTGCCGCAATTTCAACGCCAGTTCGGCCAGGGACTTGCCGCCGTCGTTCCATTCTCCGCCGGAGCTGGCGGCAGCATGGGGTGGGTTGCTTCGACCGGACCGTCCTGCCATTGGATCGGATGGCCGCCGGAACCATAACCGTGAGGTCCGTAATATTTCGCGCCGCCATGCCAATCGCCCCACCCTTGCCACCTAAACAGACCGCGGCTGCAGCAGCCGAGGCGATCATGCCAAATCTGTCCTAGATGGGCATGCGTGTTTCCCCGACAAGGCGCTCGCCAGCCGCCGTAGCCGTGCCCCTGACAGCACCCATCGTGGCCCGGATCCGCTGCTTCAACGGTCGAGACCAGACCGAGAGCAAATATTGCGACGGCGACGCCGCAAAGCAGTTTACGTGCAAGCATTGCTAACCCCCCTTCGGCGACTGTTCTCGATCGCCAGTTTTGTGTGATATTGCCACCATCGCGCACGCAAAACCTCTGCGCTGTTGATGGCACTCCAGCCACTGGTATCGGTTTGCAATCCGTCAGAATCGAGAAAATCGCTACAATCGTAAAAATTTAAGCTTGGGCGAAATAGAAATTTCCAGACGACCGCAACCCGACCGGGAACGGTTAAACGAAGAACTTCATGGGAGTTGGACCAACATGTTGAAACTCGTGCTCATCTTCGGCGGTGGCGGTATCGGAACGCTGTTGCGGTATGGCGTCAATGTAGGAGTGAAACAGCTGGGCGGCCAACCGCCGGTTGCTACGCTTTCGGTCAACCTGCTGGGCTGCTTTTTGATTGGAATTTTTGTGACAACATTTCCCGGCCCGGAGGCTCTACGTGACGAAATGCGTTTGGCGTTGCTGGTCGGGCTGATGGGTGGGTTTACAACGTTTTCGACGTTTGGTTTGGAAACGCTGAACATGATCGAACGACAGCAACTTGGCCTGGCAACAGCCTACGTACTGGCCAGCAATCTTCTTGGGGTCGCCGCCGTTTGGCTGGGATGGCGGATCGCCGCCAAAGCACTAGTTTGACGCGCCCGGCGCCGGCAGCAATCGTACAATATGGTAGCTGGCGCGCGGTCCGTGCTGTGTGGCTGAATGCGTAAGAATTCCGCGTTCTGCCGAGAGCTTTTACAGTATCGCCGACGGCTTTGAAACCAGGACACGCCGATCATGGGAAAGTGGTTAATCGTCGGTCTGCTCGCCGGCATCGGCGTCGTTGCCGCTTTGGTTTATGCCCAAGTGACACAATCCGTTGAGGTTCCAACGGCCGAAGTTGAAATCGGCGACATCCGCCAGTTCGTCGACGAGCGAGGAAAAACGCGGTTGCCGCGCGTCCACTTGATCACGATGCCTTATACCGGGCGGATCGAGGAAATCACGCTCGACGAAGGCGATCCGGTCGAGCCAGGCGCTCTGGTCGCTCGGCTTGTGCCGGCCGATTTGCAATTGTCAGTGGATGCGGCGTCGGCAGCCGTTGAGCGGCTGGACAAGTCAATCATCGAAAATGACGATACGTCGGTCGAAGAAATCGGCCTAAAGCAGGCGCTCGAATTCGTCACATCGATGAATGCCTCGGTCAAAGCGGCCTTGGCCCGCGTCGAAGCAGGACTGGCCAAAAAACAGTTTGCCACGAGACAGTACAAACGAAAAAAAGAGCTGCTACCGCAAGGCGCCGCATCGCTGCAGGAATTGGAACGGGCCGAGTTCAATCTGGTGCAAAGCGACGTCGACCTCCGCCAGGATGAACTAGTTCACAAAGCAATGGTCGCTCTGCAAACGGCCACCGCCCTGATGCCGATCATGATCGAACAACACATTGGTCGCAAAGACCTCTCCCGCGATGTGCTCGTTAAACAAAAGGCCGAGGTATCCGCGCATTTGGCACAGGCCAAGCAGAAGCAGCAGCGAGGCAGCATGACCAGCCCGATCGACGGCATCGTGCTGGCCCGGCATATCACTAACGAACGCTACCTATCGGCCGGAACGACTTTGCTAGAATTGGGCGACTTGAACGAATTGGAAGTTGAAGCCAACATCCTGAGCCACGAGGTGGTCAACATCAAGAAGGGCGACAAGGCACGTATCTTCGGACCGGCGATCGGCGCCCAGGACGCTACCGGCACGGTCGATCGGATTTATCCTGCCGGTTTCACGAAAGTCAGTTCGCTCGGCGTCGAACAACAGCGGGTCAAAGTCATCGTTAAATTTGATCTCGACAAACTGCGTGGATTGATTGAGCGGCAGGGTTTGGGTGTTGACTACCGTGTGCGTGTACAAATTTTCACCCGTCAAAAGGAAGGCGTCCGCGTGATTCCCCGCTCGGCGCTGTTTCGTGCTGAAGATGGCAGTTGGCGAGTTTTCGCGGTGCGGAACGCCCGCGCGCGGACGGTGGTAGTTGACGTAGGTCTGATGAACGACGATCTTGTCGAGGTCGCCGGCGGCGAATTGCAGAAAGGCGATGTCGTCGTGCTGGCCCCTGAGAGAAGCTTGACCGATGGCCAGCGCGTAGAATCAAGGCCGCGCCTCGGTACGGATTCACTGGACGCATCTTAATGGAAATTGGCGGGCGGACATTTCTGATCAGCGGCGGTGCGTCGGGACTGGGCGCCGCCTGCGTTCGAGAGTTCTGCGGGGCCGGCGCCAATGTGGTCATCGCAGATGTCGATCACCAGCGCGGTGCAGACCTGGCCGCTGAAATTGGTTCGCAAGCTTGCTTTATTGCCACCGATGTTACCAGCGGCAAAGCCGTTCGGCAGGCCATCGAGTTCGCCGTCGAAAAAGTCGGGGGACTTCACGGTGCAATTACGTGTGCAGGCATTTTGAGTGCGGCCCGCGTGGTTGGTCGGGACGGCCCGCACGACTTGGATCTGTTTCGCCGTGTGATCGAGGTCAACCTAGTCGGTACGTTCAACGTCGCCCGCTTGGCTGCGGTAGAGATTGCGAAATCTCAGGCCGATGAAGACGGAGAGCGGGGAGCGATTGTGATGACGGCATCGGTTGCCGCCTGGGACGGACAAATTGGCCAGGCCGGTTATGCAGCGTCGAAAGGCGGCGTCGCGTCGATGACGCTGCCCATGACCCGCGAGTTGGGCCGGCATGGCATCCGTGTTGTATCGATCGCGCCGGGCGTCTTCGGCACTCCCATGATGCAGGCGGTCGGCGACGAGCTGCGCGAGTCGCTCGAGTCCCAGGTTCCTTTTCCCAATCGATTCGGCCGCCCGGAAGAATTTGCCTCGCTAGCGCGCCACGCCATCGAAAACCGCATGCTCAACGGGACTATCCTCCGCCTCGATGGCGGTCTGCGTATGGGAGCCAAGTGACCGGGAAGCAGTATTTCGGCGGCCACAGACAGGCGAAGACACCCGACGTAAAACAACCGTTGCCAGAGACGCCGACACGACGTCGCTCAGGCAATTTTCGATTTGCAGCCTATGGCATCCAGCGGTTTGCGCGGCTTTCGCCGCACGCCATTTCGGCCACATCCCTACGCCCCTTAAATCTTGCCGCAACTACTTTACTGGAAATCTTTTACAAATTCAGATTAGGCCCGGCACAAGCTGCGGTGCGTGGTATTTTTTCTTAGTTGCTAATTGTCGCTCGGAGTGTGCGCTCCCGGGAACGGGGGTCCGCCCAATAGACGAGCTATGTTGATTTGCACCGAGTGAGTAACATTCCATGCTTATGCCGTTGATTTCTCACACCCATCCGGCGCTGCAGTTTACACATCCGCTGCCGTACGGCGCAATTTTGCACGATGGCGGTGTTCAGTTCGTCTTGTTCAGCCGGTCGGCGACATCGATGCGGATTCTGTTATACGACGACGTGGACGACCGTGAGCCGAGCGACGTTGTCCACTACGACAACGACACAGACCGCTGGGGCGACGTGTGGAGCGTGTTCATTCCGGGACTTGAACCGGGGCAACTTTACCACATTCAAGCGGATGGGCCATACGCCCCGGAGTTGGGCCACCGTTTTGACGGTTCCGCGCGGCTGATCGACCCCTACGCGCGCGCACTGGCAGGCAAGTTTCAACCGGCCGAAGACGGTGTGCTGCGACCACCTAAGTGCGTTGTGGTGGACGACAGTTTCGACTGGCAAGGCGATCGCCACCTGCGCCGCAACCTCTCAGAAACGATCATCTATGAAATGCATGTTCGCGGTTTCACCCGCTCGGAAACGAGCGGCGTTGAGCATCCTGGCACCTATTTGGGTGTGATCGAAAAAATTCCTTATTTGCAGTCACTCGGCGTGACGGCTGTCGAGTTGATGCCGATTCACGAATTCCCGATCAACGATTGCCTCGGCGTTCAACCGGCGATACCCAACTATTGGGGCTACGACCCGATGGCGTTTTTTGCTCCCCATCGCGGCTACGCCGCCAGCGACCAGCCCGGCGCGCAGGTGGTCGAGTTTAAACAAATGGTCCAGGCACTGCACGCTGCCGGAATCGAAGTCATCCTGGACGTCGTCTTTAATCACACTTGCGAAGGCAACGAGCGCGGGCCAACGCTCAGCTTCAAGGGTTTGGAGAATCACGTTTACTACATGCTGGAGGAAGACGGTCGTTGCTACCGCAACTATTCCGGCTGCGGCAACACGGTTAATGGCAACCATCCGGTCGTTCGCGAGTTGATTTTCAATTGTCTCCGCCACTGGGTTCACAACTATCACGTCGATGGCTTCCGCTTCGATTTAGCCTCGATTCTCAACCGCGACCGCGATGGAAATTTGGTTGCTAATCCGCCATTGGTCGAGATGATTGCCGAAGACCCCATGCTGGCCGACACCAAGATCATTGCCGAAGCCTGGGACGCCGCCGGTGCGTTTCAAGTCGGGACGTTCGCCGATTTGCGGTGGGCCGAGTGGAATGGATTATTCCGAGACAATGTGCGGCGCTTCTGGCGCGGCGATCCGGGCATGCGAGGTGAGCTGGCGACACGACTGGCGGGCTCGAGCGACCTCTATCAAAACAGCGGGCGGCAGCCGTATCACAGCATCAACTTCGTCACCTCGCACGACGGCGTCACGCTGAACGACCTGGTCACCTATGCACACAAACACAATGAAGCCAACGGTGAGGGCAACCGCGATGGTGATGATAACAACTACAGCCATAATTACGGAACCGAGGGTCCAACACAGCTGGCGGACGTCAATGACATCCGTTCGCGACAGATCAAAAACCTAATGGCCACGCTGCTGCTCAGCCAAGGCGTACCGATGATCGTTTACGGCGACGAATGCCGCCGCACACAGCAAGGTAACAACAATGCCTATTGCCAGGACAACGAGTTGTCATGGTTTGATTGGCGTTTGGTAGACCAGCACGACGAACTGTTACATTACGTCCGCGAACTGATCGCGTTCCGTAAGGCCGAGCCGACCGTACGGCGTGAAACATTTTTGAAGGGTGCGGCCGAACGCCAGGGAGAACTGCCGGACGTAAGCTGGTACGGCGCGACGGGTGAACCGGTGAATTGGGACGACGATCAGCCAATGTTGGTATGCCTCTTGTGCGCTTCGCCGGGCGACGACGAACCGGCCGAGCCCGCACGGCATTTACTGATTTTGATTAACGTCGACGACCAGCCGCGTGAATTCGTAGTTCCGCCAAAAGCGCGGTCGTTCGACTGGCGGCTGTTTATCGACACGGCGGCCGAGAGTCCCAGCGACATTTTTTCCGGCGGCAACGGACCGCAACTCGGACAACGGTTGAAGATGCGACTGCAGGAACGATCGCTAGTTTGTTGTGTGGCGGATTACAGCCCAGCTCGGCGTCGGCAGGCGGGGGGGTAGGCGGGGATGCGAACATCGAACGGCTGAGAAGGAAACGACGCCCGCAATCATCTCTCGAACGCGTCTACATCCGGAAAAAGTCGGCGTTCGGAACGCACCAGCCCCCGGTTCTTCCAGCGATTGCCGCCCTATTCCTTAATCACGTCGTTAACCGTCATTCCGGTCGGAATCATCGGTAAAACTTGCTGTTGATAAGGCACCTCGACGTCGAGTACGTACGGTCCGTCGTAATCGATCATCTCTTCCAGGGCCGCCGCCAGATCATCTTTATTGCTGACCGTAGCACCACCGCAGCCGTAGCCTTTGGCGATCGTGACAAAGTCCGGATACCGCTCGTCGACAAAAGCGCCGTCGCCTTCGCCAGTCGCTTCGGCGTGATGGATCGGGCCGAGGTAGGTATGTGCCCGGTTGCCGCCCATGAAGCGATCCTCCCACTGCACAACCATGCCGAGATGCTGGTTGTTGAGCAACAGCACTTTGACCGGCAGGTTTTCGCAATAGCAGGTCGCCAGTTCCTGGACATTCATTTGAAAACTGCCGTCGCCGTCGATGTCGATTACCAACTTGTCCGCATGCGCGGCCTGCGCGCCCATGGCGGCGGGCAGGCCGAATCCCATCGTGCCCAAACCACTGCTCGACAGCCACCGCCGCGGCTTGTTGAACTTATAAAACTGCGCCGCCCACATTTGGTGCTGGCCGACGCCAACCGTGATGATCGTCTCGCGGTCTTTCGTCAACTTCCAAAGTTCGTCGATCGCATGCTGCTGCAGAATACCGTCGTAGTTTGTGTCGTATTGGAGCGGATCGGCCGCTTTCCATTTTTTGCACTGCTCGACCCAGCCGGAAATATCCTCGGGCGGTTCAACGATTTTGTTCAATTCTTCCAGCGCGTACTTGGCATCGCTGACAATTGGAATGTGTGCCGGTTTGTTTTTGTTCAACTCCGAAGCATCGATGTCGATGTGAACGATCTTGGCATGCTTGGCAAATTCTTCGAGCCTGCCCGTTACACGATCATCGAACCGAACGCCGATGGCTAGAATCAAATCCGCGTCATTGATCGCATAGTTGGCGTAAACAGTGCCGTGCATGCCGAGCATGTCGAGCGAGAGTGGATCTTCGTTTGGAAAAACGCCGAGGCCCATCACGGTCATCGTTACAGGCATGCCGGTTTTGCGGACCAATTCGCGCAGCGCTTCGCTGCCTTCGGATGCCACCACACCACCGCCCACATAAAGGATCGGTCGTCGCGCCATCTTGATTGCGGCCGACACTTGGCGAATCTGCTCGGGCCGCGCTTTGTTGGGCGTGTCGTAACGGTAGCCCGGCAAGTTCATCGCGGCGTCCCAGTCCGGTTCGACGGTATTGAGCTGCACGTCTTTGGGAATATCGATCAGCACCGGGCCAGGCCGGCCAGTTGTCGCTACGTAGAACGCCTCTTTGACAATCCGCGGCAACTCCCCGATATCCGTGACTAGATAATGATGTTTTGTAATGCCGCGGCAAACTTCGACGATCGGCGTTTCTTGAAACGCATCGGTACCGATCACCGGTGTGCCCACTTGGCCCGTGATGGCGACGACCGGAATGCTATCCAGTTTGGCGTCGGCAATCGCCGTAACCAGATTCGTCGCACCGGGTCCGCTGGTCGCCATGCAGACGCCGGGCCTACCGGTCGTTCGCGCGTAACCCTGAGCAGCAAAACAGCCACCTTGCTCGTGCCGCGGAAGGATCGTCCGCAACCGATCTTTGTACCGCGTCAGCGCCTGGTGCAGCGGCATACTCGCGCCGCCCGGATAGGCAAATATCGTTTCGACGCCGAGATCGACCAACGACTTTACCAATATGTCGGCGCCGGACATCAACTGCGAGTCGGCTTTCTTTTTGGTTTTGCCTGCCACCGGTGGCTCCGGGGTTGAATTTTGACCTGTAACGACCGCCTCACCGTCCAAACAGCGAGTGCCCGTTCAAACAACGCGCAACAGGGCCGAACATTTTAACATACGCCCGTTTTGACTCAGTTTCAACGGTTCGGAAACGCCCAAACGTCGTAATTGATACAAGTTGAACCGATCCGCCCGCTCGCCTGGATTTTTCGCCGAGCCGAATCCTGTTGGGACCGTGCTGTAACTAGCGAATGCAGACCGCACTCGGCCCCGGGGGCCGATCTCGTGTTTTCATGAAACCCGTCAGATGCCGAAAAACGATTACGTGATTCTTTGGGCCACGACGAACGCGGGACCTCCAACAAGCGGCGTGGTGGCGGACACAGTTTCTGCCTAAACCAACCTAGGCGAACGTCAGTAGCGGTGCCAGAAATCGCCCCGTGTGGTTTCCTTCCAAACTGGCGATCTGCTCGGGTGTGCCGGTGGCCGTGATTTGCCCGCCGTGCTCGCCGCCTTCGGGACCAAGATCAATGATCCAGTCTGCCGATTTGATCACATCCAGATTGTGTTCGATCACCAGCATCGTATTGCCGTGATCGACCAGCTGCGCAAGTACTTCGAGCAGCTTGCGGATATCGTCGAAGTGCAGCCCCGTCGTCGGCTCGTCCAAAATGTAGAACACGCCTCCATCATCGGCGTGAGCCAACTCTGTGGCCAGTTTCACTCGCTGAGCTTCGCCACCCGAAAGCGTCACCGACGATTGGCCGAGTTTAACATAGCCCAGCCCGACGTCGAACAAGCAGCGAAGTGTGCGGTCGACTAGCGGGAAATTTTCAAACATCCTCAATGCTTCCTCGACTTGCAAGTCGAGCACGTCGGCGATCGAAAGGTCACGATAACGGACTTCGAGCGTCTGACGGTTGAACCGCGTGCCCCCACACTCGCTGCACGTCACATACAGGTCCGGCAAGAATTTCATGTCAATCTTTTTCTGGCCCTGGCCCTGGCAAGCTTCGCATCGTCCGCCTTTCACGTTGAAGCTAAAACGGCCTGCACCGAAACCCCGACGGCGTGCTTCGCGGGTACCGGCGTAGGCTTTGCGGATTTCGTCAAACATCCCCGTATAAGTCGCCGGGTTGCTGCGCGGCGTACGGCCAATCGGTGATTGATCGACCTCGACCAGTCGGTTGATTTGGCTCGCGCCGCGCAGGCCTGTGTGCTCTCCCGGTTTCGGACCGCCGCCGCCCAATCGCCGCCGCAGTACGCGGGCCAGCGTTTCGTTAACCAGCGAACTCTTGCCCGAACCGCTCACGCCCGTCACGCAGACCAGCGCGCCGAGCGGGAAGCGGACATCGATTTTTTTCAAGTTGTTTGTGCACGCACCCAACAGCTCAATTGATCGCGACTTGGCCGTGCGGCGGCGGCGGTTTGGCACGACGATTTGTTTTTTGTGCGCGAGATACTGTCCGGTGATCGAATCGGCATTGTTGCAGATCGAATCAGGTGTGCCCTGCGCGACCACTAAACCGCCATGTTGGCCCGCGCCGGGGCCCATGTCGATCAGGTAGTCGCTGTTTCTGATGATCGCTTCATCATGCTCAACGACCAGCACGGTACTGCCCTGTGATTGCAAATCGCGCACCGCGTCGATCAAACGGCGATTGTCGCGCGGGTGCAAACCGACCGACGGCTCATCCAATATGTAGCAGACTCCGGCCAGGCCGGCACCAATGCCGGTCGCTAGGCGAACCCGCTGCAGTTCGCCACCACTCAGTGAATCCGCTGCGCGGTCGAGCGACAAATACCCGACGCCGACTTTTTCTAAGAATCCCAGCCGCCGCTCGACTTCGCGGACGATCGGTTCAAACACCGGTTGGTCTTCCGCGTCACACTGCATGTCGCGGAAAAAGTCAACCGCGACCTTCACCGGCATGGCATTGATTTCCTGGATCGACCGGCCACCAATCCGCACACTGCGCGCTTCGGGTCGCAACCGCGAACCGCCGCAATCAGGACATTCGACCTCGGCTCGAAAACTCGCCAGTCGCTGCTGACGCGACTCGCTGGATGTTGTCGCAAACTCCTTTTCCAACATGTTCAACAGCCCGATGAACTTCTTGCCGTCGCCGCGGAGGAACCGGTCAAAGATGGTTGGCGACAACTGGGCCAGCGGAGTCTGCCAATCGAACTTGCGCGGGGCGAGGAAGGGCTCAAGCTGACGGCGAATCTTGCCTAGTGCTGGGCCCTTGGCCCCTTTCCACGGCACCACCGCTCCGTCGGCGAGACTTAAACTCATATCGCGCACGATCAGCTCAGGATCGAATTCCACCCGGCGACCCAATCCGTCGCACGTCGGACACGCGCCGTAAGGACTATTGAAACTGAATGTTCTCGGCTCCAGTTCCTGGTAGCTGATGTGGCAGTTTGTGCAGGCATATTGCGTGCTGAGCACCAAGTCCTGCCACCTGCCGCGCCGCCCGTTTCCTTCGAGATAGCAAACGATCACGGTGTCACCACCGTGCTTGACGGCCAAGTCGATCGACTCGGCAATCCGGGATCGCACGCCGTCTCGAATTATCACGCGATCCACAACCGCTTCGATGTGGTGAACCTTACGCGGCTCTAGATCGGGTACCTGCTCAATGTCAAACACCTCACCGTCAATCCGAGCACGGACAAAACCCGATTTACGGATTTTCGCGAATACGTCGCGATGCCCGCCGCGGCGGCCGCGGACGTACGGCGCCAGAATCATCGCCTTTGTCTTTTCCGGCAGTTGGAAGAGCGTATCGAGAATCTGCTCGACCGTCTGCTGTTCGATCGACTCGCCGCACTGATAACAGTATGGCTGCCCCAGTCTTGCCATCAGTAAACGCAGGTGATCATAGATTTCGGTAACCGTTGCCAACGTGCTGCGCGGGTTCGGATTGCTCGCGCGCTGATCGACGGCAATTGTGGGCGGTAGTCCCTCAATCAGATCAACATCCGGTCGCTCCATTTGATGCAGAAATTGCCTCGCGTAAGTCGAAAGGCTTTCGATATACTGCCGCTGACCTTCGGCGCACAACGTATCCATGGCCAACGTGCTCTTACCCGAACCGCTGGGTCCGGTGATAACCACAAGTTGATCCCGTGGAATATCGAGATCAACATTGCGAAGATTATGAACCCTCGCGCCGCGAATTCGAATGAACTCGTCAGCCGAGCCATTGCCGTTTTGTTGATGTGAAGCGGCCATACAAGCCTCGCCCATCTCTCCGGCAAACGACCGTGCGTGATTGGTAAACCCGCCAAGCTAACAGAGCCGCGTTGCAGCGACAACTGATTGCCATGGCATTCGCAAAATCCGCCGACAACAGCACCGCAGCCCGAAGCGTTCGCCACGAATCTGCCAGCGTTCTCGCTCGCGCCCCAACTTACCACGCCGCTTGTTGGCCTGCCGCTGCTCGGATAGGATTAGAGGTTCGCATTTTTTCGCTGAGAATCCATCATGCGTCACGTACTTTCCGCTTTGGTTCAGAACGTCCCGGGCGTGCTTGCGCACGTGGCCGGCATGTTGGCTTCACGGGGCTACAATATCGACAGTTTGGCCGTCGGCGAAACAGAGGACCCGGGTTTCTCGCGGATGACATTTGTAGTTGTCGGCGACGACAGTGTGCTGGAGCAAGTCCGCAAGCAACTCGAAAAAATTGTCACTGTCGTGCTTGTGGACGATATTAGTTCAAAATCGTTCGTCGAGCGCGATTTAATGTTGATGCGCGTCTCGGCTGATGATGGAAGTAAGCGCAGCGAAATTCGTGAACTGACCGAAATTTTCCGCGGCCGCATTGTCGACGTCAGCTCGGGCGAATTGATGATTGAAATCTCGGGCCGGGAGGGAAAAATTCAAGCGTTTATCGACTTGATGCGGCCCTTCGGCATCACCGAACTGGTCCGCACCGGTCGAATTGCTTTGGTTCGCGGCATATCCGAAGACCGCCCCGAACGCGGCGTCCGCCGCGCCGACGGACTGACCTCCGAATCTTGAATCAAACGGCGACTTTTAAGTTACGTCTCACCCTAACCCCTGACGACCCATGCCAGCAACGATTTATTACGACTCCGACGCGGATATGTCGGCCCTGCAAGAGAAGACCATCGCCATCCTCGGATACGGCTCGCAAGGCCACGCTCAGGCGCAAAACCTCCGAGACAGCGGCTGCAACGTCGTGGTCGGCCAGCGGCCCGGCAGCGCGAACTACGATTTGGCGAAGGGCCACGGCTTCGATCCGATGCCGATCGACGAAGCCACCCGCGCCGGCGATCTGGTCAATTTACTGCTGCCGGACGAAGTGCAGGGCGGCATTTACGAGGAGCATATCCGCGATAATCTTGCACCCGGCAACGTGTTGATGTGTTCGCACGGTTTTAATTTACATTTTGGATTCGTCACGCCGCCCGCAGGTGTCGCCACGCTGTTGGTCGCGCCGAAAGGTCCGGGGCATCTGGTCCGCAGCGAGTACGAAAAGGGCGGCGGCGTTCCCTGTTTGATCGCCATGGGGGAAGACTCGGACGAAGAGACGTTGAAGCTGGGGCTGGCCTACGCCAGCGGCATCGGTGGCGGCCGCGCCGGCGTGATTCGCACGACCATCGCTGAAGAAACCGAAACCGATCTGTTCGGCGAACAGACCGTACTGTGCGGCGGACTCAGTGCGCTGATTAAGGCCGGATTTGAAACGCTCGTCGAAGCCGGGTATCAACCGGAAATGGCGTACTTCGAATGCATGCACGAAGTGAAGCTGATCGTAGATCTGTTCTATCAGGGCGGCTTGAATTACATGCGGTACAGTGTCAGCAACACGGCTGAATACGGCGACTACTCGCGCGGTCCGAGAATTATCACCGAGGAGACCAAGGCCGAGATGAAGCGAATTCTCGAAGAAATCCGCAGCGGCAAATTCGCCAATGAGTGGATCGACGAAAACAAATCCGGTGCCGGCAATTTCAAAGCGCTGCGCGGGCAGGACCACGAGCATCCGGTCGAACAGGTCGGCAAGGAGCTACGGCGGCTGATGCCTTGGATCGACTCGAAAGAAGTGTGAAAGTACGGGGCTCAGGGTACGGGGCTCAGGGTACGGGGCTCAGAGCAGGGATGGGCCGCAATGTCCACGCCACAGCATGCCGAGACGCTGAAGGTCGACGCTGAAGGTCTTTGCGTCGCTGCAGCCCGGCGACCGTGTCGAATTGGGGCACGAGGTAAAAGTTGGCAATCGTCGCTGGCAGAAAAAGACCGGTGGCG
Organism: Pirellulales bacterium; assembly: GCA_046582885.1. GTDB lineage: Bacteria > Planctomycetota > Planctomycetia > Pirellulales > UBA7805 > JAYZEI01. The sequence goes on from JAYGDO010000354.1 coordinate 18,862, forward strand.
AAGTCGTGAACACCGACCGCCGCCGTCACAGCTTGCACTTTAACCGAAACGGTGACGACAAAGTCTTTTCGGATCTCATTATCTTGCAGCTCGACGACCGCGAGCGGACGGCCGTAACGCCCGACGAGTTCTCGGTTCTGCGCAAGGTCTGATTTTCCGACCGTGGCCTGCTTAACATCCAAAGTCGGTCTACCCGCGGCCTTCGGGCTCTGCTAGACTCCCGCCCGCCTGTCTTCTGGCATCCGCCATTCGGATTCAGTAATCGTCGTGCCCCTTTTCTCATTTCGCGTACTGTTTCATTCAAAAGGCCAGCAATGAATGCACGCCTGTTTGCCCTATCCGTCGTCTTAGCCGGTTCGATATCAGCGGTCCCAAATCCGTCTTCGGCAGCGCCGCCGGCGTGGTTGCAAATGGTTCGCTTCAAGCGGATCGAAGCGGATCCAAACAAGGTCTATGCGCTAACTCGCGAAAATGGGCCGTGGATGGTAATGGCCACAACGTTCCGCGGATCTCAGGCGGCAGAGGACGCGAGACAACTTGTTTTGGAATTGCGGCGCAATTTCAAGCTGCCCGCTTTTCAACACGTCAAGGTGTTTGATTTCTCTCAGAGCTTCGCCGGTCGTGGTGTCGATCGATATGGTGATCCGATTCGAATGCGCCACCAAACCTCGGACCGCATCGAGGAGGTCGCCGTTCTGGTCGGTAACTACCCCTCCGTAGACGATCCACAAGCGCAACGCGATTTACAGAAAATCAAAACAGCCAAACCGAAAATCCTCGGCGGCAGCACAAACAGTCAAACTTTCTCCAAGCTCCGTCAGCTCCAGAAGAACTGGGGCAAGAATCCGGACACCAGCCGCGGCGCCATGAGGATGGCGTTCATCACGGCAAATCCGCTGTTGCCGAACGAATACTATCGGCCGCGCGGAGTCGATAAATTTGTCGAACGAATCAATCGTGGCGTTCCGCATAGCTTGCTCGACTGTCCCGGCAGCTACACGGTTCG
>JAYGDO010000381.1:0-21452 GCA_046582885.1 Pirellulales bacterium
CCGACGGGGCCGAGGCGAAAGTCTCCTGTTGGGCAACTATATTCTCATGGAGAAAATCGGCGTCGGCGGCATGGGCGTCGTGTTTAAAGCCCGTCATCGCCGCATGAAGCGTGACGTGGCGGTGAAGGTTTTGCCGGAAGCCCTGATGCGATCGTCCGAATCGCTCGCGCGATTTCATCGCGAAGTCGAAATGGCGGCCAAACTAAACCACCCGAATATTGCGGCGGCCTTCGATGCCGACGAAGCCGACGGTTTGCATTTCCTCGTGATGGAGTACGTCGCCGGCCCCAATCTTTCGCGCTACGTAAAAGACCACGGCCCCCTGCCGTTGCGCCACGCGGTAGCCCTTTCGATACAGGCGGCACACGGGTTGAAGCAGGCCCACGACCTCGGCGTAATTCATCGCGACATCAAACCGGGCAACCTCCTCGTCAACCAAGAAGGCACGCTAAAAATCTTGGACATGGGCCTCGCGCACGTGTTGGCAGCCGCGGATGGAGCCGCAACGGCAACCGAGTTGACCCAATCGGGCCGCGTGATGGGCACCGTCGATTACATGGCTCCCGAACAAGCCAAGGACGCCAAACGCGCGGATCGCCGTGCGGACGTTTACAGCTTGGGATGCACGCTGTACCACCTCGCCACCGGCAAACCGCTGTCGCCCAAAGGTTCGCTCACAGAAAAACTTCTTTGGCATCAGCACGCAGAAAAACCGCCGCTGTCCGCGAATTGCCCCCCTTCAACCGAGAAGCTCGATGCGGTCGTTGCCAAAATGCTGGCCAAGGCGCCCGAAGATCGCCAGCAGTCCATGGAAGAGGTGATTGTCGGCCTCGGCGAATGCCTACGAGAAATTCCGGCCAGTGAAGATCGTCCGACGATCACGGGGCCGCTCGCCGCAATTCCGATTTCGGAGAATCCGATCAGTGGATCGTCGCTTTCGCACTTCGCGACAAAGATCGCCTCGACCGTCATTCAAGAGATGCCCCAAGGGCCGCCGCGCAAGGCGATCGGCAAGATCGCTGCAGCGGCCGCCCTCTTGGCTGTCGTCCTCCTGGGCGTGTTTGTCGCGCCAAAGCTTTTCGACAACAACTCACCGGTTGCCCGAAACGCTCCGAAAGACAAAGGCGAAAACGTCGGAATCCCGCGCGGAGATAAGACCGACGGATCTCCGGCCAAGCCAGCCGATCCCACCGCCGACCAACAGCCAGAAATTCCCGACAACTTTAACCGGATTGTCACACAGCTCAACGACCAAGTCGCTTGGATTTTCGACTGCAAGGGTGAGCTGTCCGTAATAACGCGCGGCGGGCTTGAACGATATGCCATTACCCACGCGGATGAATTACTAGAGGTTCCCTATACAGTGCTGGGCGTCAAGCTTACGGGTGATCTCGTTGGCGACGGCGACATCGGGAAGCTTTCAGAATTCGCCGGCCTCGAACAACTGGATCTGAGTGATTCGAAAGTCACCGATGAGGGACTCTCCGTTCTCCGAGAGCTACCGGATCTGTGGCAATTAAAACTTGGCGGCACCAAGATCAGCGACAATGGCATGAATCACGTTGCTTCGTTAGCACAATTGCGCGATCTGACACTGGATAAAAGCATGATATCGGACGCGGCGCTGGCAACGATCTGCGGACTTGCCGCGCTGGAAAACATATTCCTCGCCGACACCGCGGTCACCGACAGCGGAGTTATTCAGTTAACGCATCTGAAAAAACTTCGCCACGTCTCGCTGTTTGGCACCAACGTAACGATAGACGGCATGTTTTTGCTCCATAGTGCGCTGCCGAAGCTTGTTGTCAGATGGGATGGCAAGGATCTGGAACCCCGCGCCGCGCGCAATCTGATCGCACTTGGTGCAGAAATTTCGCTTCAAACAACCGTTGACGATAATCTTCTCAAGGTCGCTAAAACAGGCGATCTGCCGAAGGGACACTTTCGCATCAAAATCGTCGATCTAAGCGGCAATCCAAAAGTCGACAACAGAGATTTGGAACCGCTAACCAGCCTCGCACACGTCGTCGAGGTTCGCTTGGATGGGACGTCGGTCACCGACGACGGCGTCGCGGGCCTCGCCAAAATAAAAACGCTGCGAAAAATAGACCTCGGGGCGCTACAGATCGCCCCCGGTCCAATTGCGTTGGTCAAGCAGCAGCTACCTGGAATCGCCATCGTTGAAAAACAGACCGATCTGTGGAAAACGGCCAACTGGGTGCTCGCGCAGCGCGGCAACGTAACCGTTAGGTTGCCGGACGGCCGTGAACTATCGGGTATCGTCGATCCCCTGCAACTGCCCAAGGGTGAGTTCACGCTTACCGAGATTCATCTGGTAGATAATCCCCAAATCGTCGATGCCGACTTAGAGAATGTTCGCGGCATTTCTCAACTAAAAGTGTTGAATATCTCCGGCAGCGGCGTAACCGACAGTGGAATCGTGCACATAATTGGTTGCACGCAACTCCGCGATTTGGATCTTAGCAGAACGAAAGTTACCGACGTCGGCGCTTCACTGCTCGCCCGAATTCAATCGTTGCGGCAATTGTACGTCGCCGGCACCGATATCTCCGGAGATGGGTTGAAACATTTGAAATCGTTCGGTGAACTGACTCACCTTTCGTTGGCGAAAACCAATGTCAAGGACGACGATCTGCTGTGGTTGAAAGGCCTACCAAACCTGCGCTGGCTTTCGCTGAGCGGCACCGGTATCACAGATGCGGCCCAATCCTCTTTCGACGAGTTAAAATCGCTGAAAGAACTGCACGTTGACGGCAGCCAAATAACCGACGCCGGCCTGGAAGAACTTCGGAGAAGAATACCAAATTGTGAAAAAATCGTTGGCGACGAACCCGACAAACAGCGTTCGGCCTTAGTTTGGGTCGTCACCCACGAAGGGGTTGGAGTCATTGCCGGAAAGGACGGCGACGTCGAGATTCGCGACAGGGCGCAGCTACCGCGCGACGCTTGTCGGCTGCTCTCCATTGACCTTAGAGGCGTGGATGTCATGGGCGGATCCGACGGTTTGAGTTTTCTGGACGGCTGCACAGACCTTCAGATTCTCGATTTGACGGACACCGAGATCGGCAGCCGAGCTTTTTCGACGGTCGGCGACCTGTCGTCGCTGACGCACCTCTATTTGGCCGACACGCCCGTTCTGGAACGAGGTTTAGAACCATTAAGTCGACTCGAGAATCTCGAAGTACTGGACTTGAGTGGCCGGAGTATCTCGGGCGTGGGCCTGGGATTTCTCGATGGCCTCACAGAACTGCGGGGCCTGAAACTGGAAAGCTGCCAGCTGACCAATGAGGCCTTAAGCGATCTCGGGCGGCACGGGGGACTTGAATCGCTCACATTAAATAAAAATCTCCTCATTTCAGACCAAGCTGTTGCGCACCTCAGCGGACTTAAGAATCTGAAAAGCCTGGAACTGGCCAATACCTCGGTTACGGATGCCGCGTTGGAGCACATAGCCGGCTTCAAAAAGTTGCAGGTATTAAATCTCGCAGGCGCCACGAAGCTCGCTGATGCAGACGGCCTATTGGGTCGCCTGCCCGCGATCCGCTGGATCCGGTTGCGGGGTACCAAGGTCGGTGATGCCACGCTGAAAGCGCTTGAGTCTTCCAAGAGCGTAACGTACGTGGACATTGTGGGAACCGAGGTGTCCGAAGCCGCCGTGACGGATCTGAAGAAAGCAAATCCGCGAATTCAGATTCTCAACGGCAAAGATAAGCGCAAACCTCAAGAACCGCCGCCAGACGCACAGCGACCACGCCAAGTTCCCGTCCGAGGCGGTCTGTTCGACTAGTGCGTTCGCTACGCCGACAGCGGCAATTCGGCTTCACAGAAATTTTGATAGGCGCTCGCCGCCATCATCATGTCGTCTCTTCGATCGACAAACAGTCCTCTCATGCGTGATCGCACAATAACACCCTTCTCCATCCATCGGTTTAGGAGCAAATGGGTCAGAGCACCTAAAGTTCGATCGCGCCGCCATGCGAATTCTGAATGGCCAAAATCCAGCGGGTGCACCATTTCGACGTAACTGAAGCGAGCCTTCGCGCCGCGAAACAAGAAGCACCCTTTGCCGCGGTGGGCGCTCAAACGCACTGTGTTCGCTTCGAATGGCTCGAAGCCCGTGTCCTGCAATTGATAGGCTTCCGAACAACACACATCTGACTGACTTTTAATTTCTGGCTGTGCACTCAATAGTGAGGTCTGTGCGGAAACACAAACATCAATCCCACCAGCAGTGTCGCATTCGTTTTTATTTGGCGGACAGTACCGCCACAGGATTTGCACCGCAAAAGGACAATCCTCAACTCGTCCATAATTGACGGTAAGATCGCCCAAGCGGACGTGAGCATCCGTCCGCATCTGATCCGCCACGCCGTTGATGGCCAGTTGAAAAAGTCGGCCATCGACCGCGGAGTTCAAAATCGGCCTAGCATTTGTCAGCCCACGAATCGGATGTGGCGTGTCGAGCTTTGCGGCAAACTCGCCCGCCTCCAATTCGGCTACCTCGCCCGTCAACTTCCAGTATTCACTACCCACTGCTGAACCGCAATTTGATCTACCAACCCCAAAAAAAACCCCGCCGTCCGCTCAAGGCGAAACGACGGGGCCGGAACAGAGAAGAGGCCAATACTATTTATTTGCTCCGAGGTATAAAGAGATAATTCCGGTTGCTACTCAACCTCCCCCTCCAACTTTAGATGATAGCAACCTGAATTTGGCTGTCTACAGCTTTTTAAAAAATTCTTCTAAAAAGCCCGCCCTGCCTCGATTCCAAATTCGGGGTGACGAACTGTTTTCGGCCTATTGGCATCCTTGAAAGCTGAGCGTAAATTGCCGTAATGTCTGATTTTATTGAAGTTTGCGAAAAAGCCGCCAGGCTCGGTGGTCGCGTGCTACTAGACTGGGCGGATCGCTTCCATGTCAAAGAAAAGGGACCGGCCGACTTGGTTACGGAAGCTGACTTAGCGTCGCAAGAGGTCATTCGGCAATTTATTCGTGAATCCTATCCGGCTCATAAGTTCTTGGGCGAGGAGGATCGCCCCACACCGGAGCAGATCAAAGGAATTCTAGCGATGGAACAGCCTGTATGGGTTGTGGACCCGCTCGATGGCACAACCAATTACGCGCACCGACTGCCCCATTTTTGTGTTTCCGTAGCAGTTGCACATCACCAAGAAGTCCTGGCCGGCGCGGTGTTCAATCCCGCCAGCGATGAATGTTTCACAGCAGCGAGAGGTAATGGCGCTTTTTTGAATGGTGAGGCCATCTGGGCGAGCAGCGTTGAGCAACTTTCAGAGGCATTGGTCGTAATGAGTTTCCCCCCCCGGTTCCGTCGTGAATCCGTGGATATGGATACATTGCTTTGCCTCCTCGAGCGGGCCCAGTCGGTACGGAGATCCGGTTCGGCAGCATTGAACCTGTGCAATCTTGCCGCAGGCCGTTATGACGCATACTGGGCTAGGACGACCAACGCATGGGATGTCGCTGCCGGGTGCTGTATCGCCAGTGAAGCCGGCGCTATGGTAACTGCATTGGACGGCTCGGAATTCAACCTCACGCAGCCCGCGCCCATGGTTGCCGCAACCGAGCAGTTAAGCCGTCAATTGATTGACCTACTTCAGCTTACGTAATCGGGCGATCCAGTGCCTTTCCAGACCGATTTTTTTCTTTCCACCGAGCAGGGGCGGATTATAATGGTGCTAGGTATCTGTGCCGGTTCGTAACCTCTGCAAGTCGACTTTTCTATTGCGGAGCCAGGAATTCAAATTGCCCCCTCGCGGCGGTGCCCTGTTCGGGGTCGTGTGTCGATTGGGGTCGCTACAACTTGATCGTCGACGGTACGACAGCCCAGCAGGAACAGTATAATCTCGAGGACTACCGAAGGCGGTCTGTTCGCCCACGTCCGTGAGGAAAAGGCAGTTTCCGATGCAGCCACTCGCTCTTGATTGTCGGCCGCTGTTCGCCGGTGGACTCTCCGTGCACATCGGTCCGGGACTGTATCGTCTGCCAATGTGCATCTTGTTGTGGGCGTTACTCGTATCGCCCTCTAACGCACAACCAGACTCTGGTGGTCAACCGCCGCAGAGCAACCCCGAACCAGCACCGACAACGACGGTGGAGGAAATTGGCAACGGAACATATCACGTCTACGACGAATCCGGAAATCTTCGCGTGGCGTTTAAGGGCATCACCTTTGAGGAATTAAATCGCCGTCTCACGGAGTTGAACAATCTGAAGTCTGCACCACCATCTTTTTTGATCCAAAAACTGAGTATCACGGGCAAAGTGGAGCAAGATTTCGCGGAATTGACTTGCCAAATTGAAATCAAGAACCTCGAAGAATCTGAAACTGAATTCGTCCGCATACCATTCAAGATGAGCGGAGCACTGCTACCTACCGGCGAGATCTTACAATATGAGGGGATGGGCGACCTCGTCCTACAGGCGGAGGAAAACAATCAAGGACTAAGCGGCTGGTTGCGCGGTGGAGCTGGCCAATTGCACAAGCTGACTGTGAAAGTTCTCGTCCCGGTAAAACAACTCGGCGATGATCAACATCTCCGCTTGCACTTTCCGCACGCCAACCGATCCCAACTCCGATTGGCCATCCCCGGCAAAAATATCGTGGCCGACGTACGTTCCGGAGGCGTCCAACTTGCTGAGGAACAATCGGGCGAAACGACGATTGTACCGGTCGATCACCTAGCCGGTGATTTTCACTTGGCTTGGCGAAAGGCCGGATCCCGATCTACCCCCACCAGCCGATCGCTAGAAGTGACGGGAATCCAACGCGTCACGATCGAAGGCGGTCAGGTCCGCAGGCATGTCAATCTCGAGGTTGAGAGCCGGGGAACTCCGTTTCGCGATTTTCGGGTCACGCTCCCGGTCAACACTCGATTGGTTGTGGATGAAGATGTTGACAGGGCCTACAAGCTTGTTCCGGTAACCAGCGATGCCCCGAAAAACTCTGGTCCACAGAAGATCGACATCGTCTTGGATGAATCGACGGTCGGTCCCATTTCAGTCCAACTCGAAACCGTGATGCCGTTTCAGTTGCAACGCGCTCGCGTCGTTGATTTGACGGGGGTCATCGTCAACGAGGCCGTTCGGCACTCGGGGCATATTGGAGTGCTTATGGGTGTTGGCGGAGATTACAAAGTTCGCTGGGTAGAGTCGAGCTATCGAGACCGATTCGATATAAAACGCGTCGACAACCTACCCGATCCTTGGCAAAGCGAACGCCTCGAAGGAGCCTTCCAGTATTTTAGCCAGTCTTACAAACTCAAAGCCGAGATTAGCCCACCGACAACCCGCATCGTCGTCGATCCGGAGTACCTAATTAGCATCTCGGAAGACCAGGCCGAACTGACAGCACGGCTTATATACCAAATTCGCGGAGGCAGTATCGATTCGATCCAATTGGACCTTAAAAAGTGGAACTTAGATCCAGACAGTGTCGCGCCCCTCGAGATCGTCGACTTGCCGGAGACGATCGACGCAGGACGCGTGCGATTACCGTTCACCCGCCCCATCAAAGGACAACTGGAGGTGACGTTCCGTGCGCGCCGCGCCATTGCGGCAGATCTGAAATCGTTTTCGTTTGCGCTCCCAACTCCATCTGTTGATTCTGTGCGGGACACAAAAGTCGTGGTGCTGCCAGACGATAACATCTCGCTCACGCCACAAATCACGCCGTCGCAATCGCCTCTGACGACATCGCTTACCTTGCCGGAACGTCAGCAAGATCCGTACTATTTCGAATACGCCCGGGGCGGCACCATCCCCGAAAACTTTGAGTTTGAATTTCGCAATTATCCACTCGTAATTTCGGCGGATGTCGAAAGCCGCATTCAGATTACCCTGAATACAATTCGCGTTCATCAAATTCTGAAGTACGAAATACGACATCAATCCGTTCCCGCCATCAATCTGGTGGTTCCCAAGTCCCTTGTCGACCGTGACGACCTGATTTCATTAGATTCCACACCGGTCCAGCTAGCGGAATCGACCATCGACAATGGCGAATCCGTCGATGACGATACGGTACTTATGAGTGTTCCACTCGAGAACGCCATTGGACCGATACAACTTGTCGTACAGTTTGAAGTTCCTCTAAATAACCTCTCCACCGACGCACAACTGACGCAATTTGTGCCGCTGTTAATGCCTCGAGAACAGCACCTGCAACAGAGCTATGTTCATCTTGTCACCATCGACAAACTACAGGTTGACATGGTGGACACAGCTTTTCGTCCGTACACTCCCGCAAACACGATCGAGCCTGCCGAAGAGGGGGTTCGCTATTATCAATCCGAGCAGGCAACACCCCAACTGGCAACTTTAATCGGTCACTCGCTCAAACATGAGGTCGCTTCCATCGACGTCCGGCGGGCTTGGATCCAGACGTGGCTGTCGTCACATTCGAGAGACGATTTGGCGGTTCTCAAGCTGCATAGTCGCGCAGACTACTTTGAGATTCGACTGCCCGAGGGAGTTGATCCCGAAAAAACATGGATTCAGCTAGACGGTCGACCACAAGTGCCACTGGTCGTTAATGATGCGTTGGGAATCACAATTTCAAACGACAATTCCGAGCACATCTTGGTCTTGCGATATTTTCGTGATGGACAGGCTACCGAGTGGGAAAATGCCCGCATCGACATGCCGCGAATGATGACTGGCAATCCCATTAATAACGTCTATTGGCAGCTCGTCCTGCCACAGGCTAGGCACCTGCTCGAAACTCCCTCCACCTGTACACCTGCGTTCGAATGGCAATGGCAACGCCTGGGGTGGCATCGCGTGTCGAGGCTGGACGACTCACAATTGATGAGTTGGATCGGACACTTCGACTCATCAGCTGCAAGGTTGACAACCGACCTGAACGAATCGACACATTCCCATGTCTATTTGATGCGATTTCAGTCGCTTCCTGCCGAGGTGTTTTGTATCACGTTCTCGAAGACTTGGCTCGTGCTAATTTCAATGGGCAGCGTGCTGTTGGTAGGATTGCTGCTCATTTACATTCCGGTCGTACGCAAGAGTGGGGTGCTGTTCGCACTGGCACTCTGCCTTTTCGCAGCTGGATTCCTATATCCCGAACCAACCAAAATCATCGCGCAGGTCGGCCTTCTCGGTGCTGGCCTGGTATCGGTTTCATTGGCGTTACGGTTGGCCGCAACATGGAAAAAACCGCGTGGCATCCAAGCCTCGCTCGGGTCAAGCATTAATTATTTGAATACCGAAGCTTTTCAGGCACAAAGCATCATGGCAGTCCCGTCTAATTCGACGTTGACCAAACCCATCGGCCAGAGCAGTTCGATCGCCAACCCAGAATCATGATAGCACACAACGCAAGACAGGTACTTTTTGTTGCTATTCTGATCGCGACGATATTCGGTGTTCCATCGTCTCGCACCGCAATGCCGGATGAGAGCGTTGCTGAACCGTTACGATTTCAACGAATCTATGTCCCGGCGGACCGTGAAAAACAATGGCCGGCAGGGAACATGACCCTGGAACCGATCGAAGCGAAAGAGTTCGAAGATTTGATCCAAATAGCGGGGAGTTCACGCAACAAGTCACCTCGCAACGGCAGGATTGAAACTGCAACACTGACCGCATCGTTGACCGACGATCGCACCATTTCCGGAACGGCAACGTTTACCGTAATCCAACCCGTTGATATCCCCACCCTTGCCCCAAAGTTGAGCTCAGCAACCAATCTCAAGCCTTCGCTCATACCGTTTGGACCGTGCGGCATAGCAATCTCTAACCCCGTTTGGCTCGTTGACTCCGAAACTGACAACACGGGACGACCGGCTTTCATTGGGGTTGACTCCAGCGGTCGGCAATTACTGGTTGCCAATCATGGGGGCCAAATCCAATGCGACTGGTCGCTGAGCGGGCAGCGAACCGCGACCGGCCAAGTCGTGTTCGTCGGCGATTTACCTCCAGCTACTCGTTGCCAGATCACTCTGGAAGTGCCCAAAAATCGCATTCCGGTTGTTAGCAGCGGGGTTGTGTCCCAACTCGATAACGCGCGCGACGGGTTTTCGAAATGGCAATTCAACCTGGGTAATTCCAGCCGACTACACATCCGACTAATCGATAGTGATCGCGATTTCTCGCACGACACGGGATTTGTGCGACAACTAACGACCTATCGATGTTCGCCGCGAGGAATCGAGATATTTGCCGACTTTGACCTCAACATTTTTGACAAGCCGCTCGAACATTTTCCCGTTTTTCTCGACGACTCAATCGAATTAGTGCAAGCCAAATTAGGGGATGCGCCAATTGCTTGGTCAATCAGACGAGAGGCCGAAAACCGTATTGCCACTATCCACTTTAACGAACCTATTTACGGCAGCGGGCGGCGGATAACAATTCGCGGCTTTGCGCCGGTTTTGAATAACCAGCTTGCGGCACTTCCGCGTTTCCGACCGGGCGCACTCAACTGGATGAGCGGCAAGGCAACCTTGCTGATCCACGATCCGCTGCAAATCGCCGAAATGTTCGTCGATAAAGGCCGCCAATCCAAGATCACCCAACTTGGGGACATGAAATCCGGTGAAGCCATCGAGGTTCAATGCTTCTCAGCCGATTGCGATATCAAGGTGCTGCTACGACGGGACAGTTCGACGATCAGCGCCGCGGCAGCAACGATGATCGAATTGGCCGACGATCAGATCACCGGGCGCATGGTCGTGGACCTGACCGCGACGGGCGACGCACAATATTCCCTACAGGCCACCGTTCACGGCGATTGGCAACTGGACGAAAATGATATCACCGGCGAGCCGGCTGATTCCCTAAAAGTCGACGTTAGCCCCGACGGCAGGCTTATATCACTCCGCCTAAAACAGGGATTAACCGAATCAAATCCGCTTCGCCTGAACATCGCCGCCCGCATTCCCAACTTTCGCGCCGGCCAGACGATAACGCAAAATGAATTGCAGATGCTATCTCTGTCCGGAATACGAAACTCGCGAAACGTATTCCATTTGGAATCGCGCAGCTCGAACCGCTCCGTGATTGAAAACAAAGAGCTACTTGAGCCCCTGAATGCCGAGAACCGGCTCCCCGGGGACGATTCCCGGTTGCCCTCAACTCCGCCGATTTTTACTTGGCTAGATGCACCAGGCCAAAATCAACTCAAGATCAGCTTGCAACAAGAGTCGCCGGACTTCATAGCTCACAATCACATCAAGACAAAGGTCGCGAATGGCTTGATTCTTCAGCGGTTGCGCGTGAATTGTACTCCTCAGTCTGCGAGCGTTGACCGCATCGCCATCCACCTCAGCAACAATTCTACTGTGGGCTCGCGCTGGCTGTTGGCCAGCGACAATCAGGAATCAATTGTTCGCGCCGTTCGCTGGACCGAACAGAAGAACCGCGCCGCCGGATTCACCGGCGGAGAAACGTGGGAAGTCAATTTGCCTCGCCCGTTTAGCAAATCTTTTGAGTTAAGTAACGAGCAAACGGTGCCCTTTGACGAAGTACATCTGCTACCCTTCGTGTCCGTGCCCTCAGCAACCGCGCAGACGGGCACCGTGGTCGTTGAAAGCGACGACAACTCAGCGCTAAAAATTGATCCCGGAGACACGCAACCGATTCCCGCGTCGAACAGCTTATCTTCTCATTACAATTCGACACGCGCCGTATTTCGATATTCCCCGAAGGCCGACGGTACGCCGCCAAAACACGTCCGACTGAATCGGATTGATGCCGACCAGTCGCAACTGAGTCGGCACACGTTCGCCTGGTTTGCCACCGTGGAGTCGATGATTGATTTGCGTAATGGCCAAGAGCATCGCGCGACATTTTACCTTGAGAACAACGGCAGACGTCGAATACGAATTCGACTTCCGAACAAGACCGTTTTTCAGTCAATTTCTATCGATGGCGACAAAGCACCGCTCGTAGTTGATCGGCCATCGGGCCAAGCGGTTGTCCAGTTGCCATCGGGACAACGTTTTCCGTGCATTTCCGTCGCCTACCGCCAGAAACCGTCACCTTCACGCGGCTCATTCGTCCACATGGTTTCGCAACCGATGCCGCAAATTGATGTTCCCGTAGTCACATGGCGAGGCGTCGTTCACGTACCACCAGGATTTCGTGTCGGGGACTCCTTCAACGAAACGGTCAGCGACAAGTCATCTGGCTGGCAATACAGGCTATTCGGACCTTTCGCGCGAGGTCTGGGCGTAACCGTGCTTGATCCATTTCAGCGGGAAACATGGCACCGTGGCGACAGCACTGCACACAGACAGTTGGCAATCGCCAAAGCGGCGGCGACCGCTTGGCTAACTCGTGTGGGCCTGGCATTGCAGGACCACGATCAGGAAAGTCTAACCTGGAAGAAACTTCTCCACACAGTCAGCACGCGTGTCAAAGGCGGGAGTGGTCACGAATTACCTCTTTGGATCGCCCCCGTCGCGGTCGCGCGACTCGGTGTTCGCCCCGACTCTCATGTGCCGGAAACGCAACCCATCGCCCCGCAACAGCGAGCGGCACATTTACTGCGTCAGCTCAATCTAATACTCATTGCAGATCAGCATCGACTGATACTGGCATCGACTACAGAGACCGCCGGTTTCTCGCCTCGCACAACCGAATCCGCAGCCCAGCCGCAGAAACTGTTCGCCTTACCAGTTGTAGCCACAGCAGAACTGGCGGCGCAACATTCCCCAGCGATCGTCCCTGAAAAACTGTGGACCCGCGGAACAGCGACCGCGAACTTCCCTTGGAAGACAATTCCTGACTCAGCCCCACATGCGGTGAATCTGCACGGTTGGTCCTCCTTGGAACATTCCTTTCAGCAGGGCACGAACCACCCGTTTTACGTGGTAGATCAAACCTCGTTGAACACTTTGGGGTGGACCGTTTTTCTGGTCGTATTCACGGGTTTCTTTTGGCGCTCGCCGCAAAACTTCGTCGCACAAGTCATTATTTTTGCCGTGTTTTGCCTGTCCGCACTGCTCTCGCCAATCTTGTGGGCCTTCGTTCCCACCTCGGCGCTACTGGCATTTATGTTCGCGCAGTTAGCCCGGAACATCCATCGCACGTTGTCGACGGCGATGGCGTCATTCACCGTCTTGCACGAAACCGATGGAAACGAGAATACAATATCGGCAGAAAAAACGGTTCGCAGAACCGCTTCCGAGTTGCTTTCGTTCTTCGTTGCAGTCGTGGTGGCGGGGGCATCGCTGGCGGTGGCTCAGGAGCCTGAAGCATCCGTCAATAAATCCGGGCCAAGGATTTTTCCGGTACTAATCACCTACGGTAAAGATGGGAAGCCGATTACCGACTACTATTACATTCCCAGAGAATTCCGCCGGTTGCTCGCGCACCGGTCGTCACCGTTGGTACGCGGCCCCGCGGGTTGGCTAATTCGCGAGGCGAAGTATCTCGGCACGGTAGATTGGACCGGCGGCAACGATCGCCTATCCCTCACCCAACTGATCGCGTCTTATGACGTGGAGGTTTACGGCCGCGATACAGCTTTGCGCCTTCCCTTTCAACAAGCTCAACTCGATCCAGTTGAGAGCCGCGTAACGCTGGATGGCAGGACGGTCAAACCGAGTTGGCAGGAGGAATCAAATGAATTCTCTTTAAAGATTCGCGAACCGGGTGCCTATCGCTTAAAGATCAAGTTACGTCCCAATCCCGAATTTATCGGACCACTGAGCCGAGTCGAATTCGAAATACCTAAACTCTCTACAGCTGAGTTCCAACTAAATCTACCGAGCGGCGTGCGCGAGGTTCATGTACCTTCAGCACTTGGCCGTGTCGATTTGGATAAAACTCGCAATCGATTGACCGCACACCTGGGTGCCACGGGAAAGCTAGCGATTTCATGGAGGACCACGACTCGTGAACCCGCATCCATATTACCAATCGATGTGGAACAACTCGTATGGCTAAAAGTTAAGCCAAACGTCTCCACCATCGATGCAAAGTTGCGCATCAACGCCGACCGGGTTCGCACGATCACGATGGCGGCCGACAGACGTCTGCGACTTATCTCTTGCACCTGCGAAAATTCGCCGGAAAAAAATGGAAATCGCATCGAGCGGGTAGGCACCGTGCCGGGAGATCCACAGACAATAAACATCCATTTTACGAAGACGTTGTCCGGTCAGTTCGATGTCGACCTGTCATTTTTGGTGGTCGACAACCCGAACCAACTCTCCATCGACATGCCGAAGTTGACGGTAACTTCAACCCGCAGTATCCGGCGTTGGATAGCAATCTCGCTCGAATCAACCCTACGAATCGGAGTCGAGCAGCTGATGCTCAACGAGGGCCTGACAGAACTTGACTTAGATGATTTCAGCAGTCGATGGGATCTTGGTGGCCTGCAACCCGATCTGATGTACCTCCAGACAAAACCAGTCGTCGATCTAAGCCTCCCTGTCGGCCAGCAATCACCTCAAACAACTGCAGACGAGCATTTGGCGATCAGCGTTGCAGACGATCATGCGCAAGTGATCTATCTCGCCAACCTGGTAACGAACAATAGCCACGTCTTTACTCACCGCGTAAAGATGTCGCCCTCACTAATGGTCGAACATGTTTCGGTGGTCGCCGACAGTAGTCAGCGGACAGCGCATTGGTCGCAGCATAGCAACGATCAATTAACGATCTTCTTGGATGGTCCGGTCAAAGGCGCCCACCAGTTGCGGGTCGTTTGCCGCCAGGCACGGAAAGGTAAAACCGTGCGGATTCCGACGATCGCAATCCAACAATGCGATTCGAAAAACTCATTGTTGTCGATTTATCGTCAACCATCGGTCACCTTTCCACGTAATAGTTTTGACTTGTCCAATCAACTTCAACGGACATCATCGCTTCCTCCATCAAACCTTCCGACCGATTTTGGACGGCACGTTGCATCCTACGAGCAAATGTCCACGCAACGACCGAGTTTTCCCGTCAAATTAAATGTGCCGAAAACAAGTGGCGTCCAGGTGACACGTGTGCAGCACCTCTCTGGCGAGTGGCGCGCGTCGGTCGATATACAGTTGGCGGTCGAAGCCGATGACGCGATGCAACCTTCCGGCGAAGTGGATGAAATCCATATTCATTTGCCGGAAAATTGGCGAGGACCGTTTGACTTACAACCGGCCTCGCTGGCTGGGCATCTGGTGACGTCCTCGGCAGCCATCGGGCATTTGACCATCCGGCCGGCGGAGTCAATCTCCGGTAAGTTTCAGTTTACGATCAGCGGACCTATTTCGGTTGCACCCGGGGACCGAGTGTCTGTACCAAACCTGACAATCCAAGATCTTAATTCCTACGACCGATTTGTAGTGTTGCCCAAACGACTCGACCAACAGGACGTGCAGTGGGATCGGTCGGGACTTGAAAGTCGGCCACTACCCCCGCTGATTGCCGACCCCCCCTCGCATTCCGAATCTTATTGGGTCACCGGGAAGGCTTTTAAGGCCGTGCTAACTTCCGTGGAACGCCAGGAGGGCGTACCGCAGGTTCGCCTAGCGGATGTGCAAATCAACTGGAGTAATGGCGGACATTACCTCGGCTCTGCCTCTTACGATTTACAGCCGACGGGGCTTACGACAGTCGCTCTGCAACTCCCGGATAGCGACTGCCGCCTGATTCAGGCCCGCGTGGCTGGAGTCATCGTTGCGGCCTTCTCGGATGATCGTGGTCGATGGCGACTGCCCCTCAGTTCCGGGCAATTACCGCAACGAATCGAAGTCGTTTTTCGCGGTCGTTGGACTCAGCCGAGTGGCGAGCGTCGTCAATTTTGGGCCCCTGTCTTATTCCACGACGACGAAGAAATCGACGTGTCGCGGACATTTTGGACCATCATCGCGCCCGATCGACAAAGCTCGGTTGTTTCCCATACGGCAAACGTCGTGCAGGTCAGTCGACCACAGCAACAACTTGAGCGATTCGGACAGATCGAAGACACCATACTTAACTTTACGTCGGAGGAATCGCGGGAAGTCCTTTCCCCCTGGTATCAATATTGGGCGCAGCATCTGCTCGCAGTGAAACGGCAAATCGAAATCGCCTATTTCATCGACCCTGCCTCACTAAGCCAAAATCAAGCAAAACAAATTGAGGCAAAAATTTCGCAAGTCAGCAACCGGCTGGTCTCACAAACCGCGCCCGATGGGTTGTCGGGCATCGAACGCGATCCGTTCGCCGTCACGCAACTTTGGCAACAGGAATCGGCCTCGGGTCAACAGATGCTGTACCTGGCTACGGACGGCCCCTGCGCAGAGGTCGGCGTCGCTTATACGGATCTCCGACGCTCCGACATTTGGCAACGTGTGATGATAGCACTCCTGATCGCGACCGCTTCAATTGGCTTGATCCTCCGCAAAAACCAGGTCGCAAACTTCTTAGAAACCTCTCCCCAAGTATTGGTATTCGTCGCCGGAATTGTGCTCTGGCTGTGGCTGTGGCCCAGCATCTTGGGGTTGTTGCTCGTCTTTGTTGCTCTTCTTTCGTCGCTGCGGCTTGGCCTGCGAATCATCTAACATCTTGCCGCGCCACAACCCTCCTTGCGATCCTTGCGCCGTTTGTTTTTTCGCGGCAACCCAATCACAAAATCACGCAAGGCATAACGCTGTTTCAACCGACCTTAATGTTGGGAGGCCGATCTGTTTGAGTGCTATCACAGCGTGGCCTCAATCGAATCGAAATCCGCGGGCGTACGCAGACAATTGGAAGTTTGTACCATTTCGTCTTGGTCAAAAAAAAACATTTTGATACTGTTAGCGGCCTTGCTCAGTTTCAAGATTCCAATGGCCGACAGGGAGGGAGGCCGGCGATGAGTTTTACACCACAGCAGCAAATCGCAGTTCACATACGGTGGATGATTCGGCGAGACATGTCGGAAGTGTTGGAAATCGAAAACGCAAGTTTTGAGTTTCCTTGGTTTGAGGAAGATTTCATCCGCTGCCTCCGGCAACGCAATTGCATCGGCATGGTGGCCGAGTATGACGAGCACGTGGTCGGCTTCATGATTTACGAGTTGCACAAATCGCGGCTACACATCCTCAACTTTGGGGTCCATCCCGATTGTCGGCGGCAGGATGTTGGCGGCCAGATGATCGCCAAACTCGTAAGCAAGCTCTCCCATCAGCGGCGAAATCGAATTACGCTGGAAGTCCGAGAAACGAATCTCGAGGCGCAGTTATTTTTTCGCGACCATAACTTCCGCGCGACGCTGGTCTTGCACAATTTCTACGATGATACGCCGGAAGACGCGTATCTGATGGAATATCAATACCAGCCGGAACCGGCCGAAATGTTTGTGCCGGTCAACCGCATCAGGAGGCTCGCCGGATAGCGGGTCGTCCGCGTCCCGCATCCGTACTTTTCCGCACTACCACGTTCCAGCCTACTTGACATTCCGAGCCGATCGTAACACATTCAATCGTTTTCGCATAACATTGACTGTGCACGGTACGGACGAAAATGGACTGGACACCCCAGCATACTGCAGGCCTCGTTCTGACGGCTTTCGCTGTCGTGGTATTCGTCCGCCTGGCGATGTGGATGGCCCGCAGTCCATTTCCCTATCGCTACCAGCTACCTTTGTTTTTTGTCAACCAACTGCTTACCCGCGTGTTGTGGCGAACCACCGTCGAGGGCCACTTTCAACTTGCCCGCGAACGCGGTGCCGTCATTATTGCCAACCATCGCAGCTCGGTTGATCCGTGCTTCATCCAGGTCGTCCTGCCGCGTCTCGTACACTGGTTCGTTGCCAAAGAATACTTCGGTCTGCCGCTTGTCGGACGGTTTCTGAAGCGGCTACTGACGATCCCAACCAACCGCGGTGGAAATGACATTGCGGCAACGAGGAAAGCGATCCGCTACGCTCAAGAGGGCTCGCTGGTCGGCGTTCTGCCGGAGGGACGCATCAACGAAAATGACGAACTTCTGCTGCCCGGACGCCCCGGTGCGGCGCTGATCGCGCTGCGAGCCAACGTGCCAATCGTTCCTTGCTACATCGAAGGCGCTCCGTACAACGGAACATTCTGGGGATGCTTGTTCATGGTGGCCCGCGTGCGGGTAGTGATCGGCGAACCGATCGACCTTTCCCGTTATCAAGGCGCTGACTTCACACCAGAACTGCTAAAGGACGTTACGATCTCGCTACTAAAAAGTATCGCGACACTGGCCGGACACGCCGAATATCAACCGTCCGTGGCTGGACGGCGGTGGAAGCCGCAAAACGACAACTCTTAAAACACCGAGTCCGCGGGCCGTTATGAATAGAGCATCGCCTCGACAAGCCGCACCTTTGCTCTCAGCCTGTCTTCCACTTCACCCGCGACAGGGCCTGCGGCAAATACCGTAATGACCGGCCGCCCGCCGCGAACCGATTCACCGGGATGCGGAATGTCACCAAACTCGGGCCATTCAATACCTGTGTTTGCCGAGATCGCCAGCGCCACTAATGCCTCCGGCACGACGATGTCTTGGCGGGCATAGACAATGGCTTTGCCAAACGGCAATTTCCCGTCAGGCCTGATCACTTCTGTCGGCAACGATGATCGAAAAGCCTCGACGTGCAGCTCCATCAACCTGCCGCAGCCCGCGCGTTCTAGGACTTCGGCCGAAGCCGGATATCGAGGATTTACTTCGACCGGCCAAACTCCATCCTGCCGCCATACCGCATCGACGCCGAAGATACCAACCAACTTAAATCGCTGCGTCAACTCACAACCAATCGCCTGCCACTGCCGTTCGCTATCGGGCGACAATAAGAGCGGACCGATTGAACCGGCGTATTGGAATAAGCCAGCGGCCGTCCAGGGTTCGCCCACCAGTTGCCGTGTCACTCCAATTAACTCACAGCGGGCGCCCGATGCCACATATAACGCGCTGCAAGACACTCCATCAATCCGCCGCTGGTAATACACGTTGGCATTCCGTCTCGTCTCCGGAGTCCAGGGGACGATGCCAGCCCCGCCGCCGCCTTGCAACGGTTTTTGCAGCCAGCTTCCGTCACGAGGCAAACCATCGGGCATCGCCTGCACTTCTGGCGTGCAGAGATCCGCGCCTCGCAGCACCCGGCAAACGCGGAATGGATCGCGAATTTTTCGCAGCACCTCGGCGTCATTTCCGTATAACGTCCGATCCATTGCAAGTCGATCGACGATGTCCGGATAATTTTCGAATGCCCCGCCATATACGACGGGAATCTCGCCAAACTGGCGCACTGCGATTTCAACTCCAGACGGATATCCCTGCACGCGTTGCACATTGGCGGCTTGTCGAAGATCGACGTCCGCGAACAAGTCCGCGCACAGGGGCGTGAACCCCGCTCTCAGCGCTGAAAATGCCGCCGCTCGGGAACTCGCCGCGACAATTACAATTCGGTCGGACATCCTTCACAACCAGTTCGTCGTGTGGTAAGGTCTTGTTTCGCGTTTTGCGATTCAAACAATCTAACTAGTTCACACCCACCGGCAATGTGCCGTGGGGGCACGACCCTGACGACCATTGAAGGAGTTTACAAATGTCGATGTATATTGGCGAAGCGTTAGCTGGCGACGGCAATGAAATTGCGCATATTGATCTGCTGATCGGCAGCAAAGACGGCCCCGTCGGTAATGCATTTGCTAACGCGCTGGCCCGACAGAGCGACGGACACAGCAACTTGCTGGCGGTGTTGACGCCTAATATCGCCGTCAAGCCGTCCACGGTCATGATTACCAAAGTCACCATCAAAGGCGCAAAGCAGGCCGTCCAGATGTTCGGCCCGGCCCAAGCAGCGGTTGCCAAAGCCGTCGCCGATGCTGTAGACGACGGAGTGATCCCAAAGGATCAGACGGAAGATCTCTGCATCATTTGCGGAGTTTTTATTCACTGGGAAGCCGAGGACGACAAGAAGATTTACGATTACAACTACGAGGCCACGAAAGATGCGATTGCAAATGCAATGGGCGGCAAACCCTCCGCCGATGAAATGATCGCGAACAAGGAGGCTGCGCATCCTTTCCGGGGTTTCTAAGCACCGAGTGGATTGAATCTGATAAATCCCGACGCGCATGCGACGCGCGTCGGGATTTTTTTTTGCGAGGCAACCCGTGTGCAACTCAGCAGAAACTCTTTACCCGGCATTCCCGCCTATCAGACTTCCATCCGACGGAACGCGCGATAGCCCATTCTCAACGATACCATCGTAGACGCGATGCCGATTAGTACTGCCAGGACGGCACCGGAAACTTGTGCTGCGGGTATCCAGTCGACGTCCCAACGCCGTTGTTCTGCGATTTCGTTCAGGTGGCTGGGTACGGCAACCAAGCCAACGACCACCAATATGTAAGTCGCGCTGATGACAAGATTCAGTGTGCCCCCAAAGCCGGCTGCGATCTTCGACGGATTTGTCTCACGCAAATCCGGCATCCGCGCACCCATGCCAACGGCGATCGCCGACAACCCGGAACACAAAAGTAAACATGCGAGTTGGTGGACGAGAATGATCCGCATGGTGATGCCCAATAACAAGTCGCTGGCAAGCAACAATAGGCTGCTCGGGATCAAACAACAGATCACAGCAAAGGTAAACTTTCCCCACAAAATCGTATCTCGCGACAGCGGTAAGAGGCCCAGAATCCAGAACCGCCGTCCCTCCAGGCTGATCGTCGGAAAAATGAATCTTGTCGTGAACGTCGAAAGAATGAGACCGACAACCGTAAGATTCAAAAAACTCACCACGTTGACCCAACCGATAAACGACGTGGTATATCGAAAGCTCTTCATATTCAAAAAATAGAGGGCGACGAGCCCAAAGAAGATCAAAAACTGGGCCCACTGAACGGGATCACGGCGGAAAATTCGCAAATCCTTGACCAGCAGCAAACGAACTTTGGGCGACAGAAAAACCATGTAGCGGACAATGGCCGAGTCGATCCACGAGACCCGGCTGATGCGGCCCCTGCTGCGTTCCGTGTGCAGGCGGCTATAACTCGCCTGGTAATAGCGCCTGGCGGTACGGATTGCCAGAAAATGCAAGAACAGCGCGTTGGATAGTAACAGCGCAAAGAACAACAGAGATTGCGCCCACGGTCGTGACACATCATCCGTTCGCGCGGTCTCCAGCAAACCACTACTGAGCCACCAACTCGGAAACCAACGATTCTCGGTTGCGCTCAGCCGGAGCATCATTTCTTCGAACCATTCGGGCGTCAGTAGATCGTTTTGTTGTCCGAAGACAACGGCCCAACCGGCCCAGGCGACGCCGCAGAGAACAACCACACCGCCAACGACCGTTAACGGTTTGCGAACCTTGGTGAAATAATAGACGACCAGCAGACAAGCGATCGCGCCGACACCGGCCGGAATAAAAACGAACGTGACTATATACGGCCCAACCAGAACAAAGTAATACCAGTCGGCTTTCGCGACAACTCCGTAGGCAATTAGCATCGGGCTACCCA